>DATLZQ010000001.1:0-12085 GCA_035573915.1 Actinomycetota bacterium
CCCCGGCAGTCCCCCCTCGCCCCTGCAGACCGAGCTCCAAACCCCGCCCCCGTCCGCCGCCCCGCCCCCCGTGAGCGCCCCGTCCGCCCTCCTGGCCGACCTCGACACGGGCCAGGTCCTCTACGCCAGGGCGCCTCGGGCCCGCCGGCCCATCGCCAGCCTGACCAAGGTCATGACCGCCCTCCTCGTCCTCGAGTCCTCCCGCCTGGACGATCAGGTGACCGTGCCCCCCGAGGCCGCTGCCCAGACCGGCTCGCTCCTCGGGCTCCGGGCCGGGGAGCGGCTCACGGTCGAGGACCTCCTGTACGGGCTCCTGCTCGCCTCGGCCAACGACGCCGCCGTGGCCCTGGCCGACCACGTGGCCGGCTCCGTCCCCGCCTTCGTGGAGCGGATGAACCGGCGGGCCCGCCGCCTCGGGCTGCGGGACACGAGGTTCGCCAGCCCCAGCGGCCTGGACGCCTCCGGTTACTCCACGGCTCAGGACGTGGCCCGGCTGGTCCGGGCCGCCTACCGGTGGCCTGAGTTCGCCAGGGTGGTCCGGACCAAGGTCCGGGAGATCCCCGCTCCCCAGGGGCCGCCCCGGCGGATCCAGAACCGAAACGTCCTCCTATGGCTGTACCCGGGGGCCATCGGGGTGAAGTCCGGCTTCACCGCGGCCGCCGGGTTCACGGCGGCCGCGGCCGCCGCACGGCGGGGCCTGCGGCTGCTGGCGGTGGTCCTGGGCTCGCCCACCAGCGCCTTCGACGACGCCGCCGCCCTCCTCGACTACGGGTTCCGGGCCTTCGAGCGGGTCCGCCTCCTGGAGCGGGGACAGCGGGTGGCGGAGCTCCGGGCCGGCGCCCTCCGGGTCCCGGTGCTGGCCGGGAGGGGGGTGGTCCGCCTGGTCCGGCCGGGTTCGACCCGTGAGCCCGAGGTGGCCTTCGTCCCGGCCCCCTCCCTGCCCGCGTCGGTGGCTCCCGGGGACCGGGTGGGGCGGGTGGTGGTACTCCTGGGCCGGAGGCGGGTGGCCGCCGTGCCGGCGGTGGCGGGCCCGGCGGTCCCCCTGCCGGGCCCGGCCCTGGACCGGGCGGAGGGGTTCCGGGCGGCCGTGGAGCTGGCCCTGGGCCTGCTCAGGGCCCTGGTCCGGGCGTTCCTATAATCCCCCGGATGTCCGAGGTCGCGAGCGTCCTCTTCACCGAGGAGCAGATCCGCCGGCGGGTCCAGGAGCTGGGGCAGGAGATCACGAGGGACTACGCGGGCCGGGCCCCCGTCCTCATCTCCGTCCTCAAGGGGGCCTTCGTGTTCCTGGCGGACCTCCTGCGGGAGATCGACCTCCCGGTCAGGGTGGACTTCATGTCCGTGAGCTCCTACGGGCGGGAGTCGGAGGCCTCGGGCGGCGTGGTCCGGATCCTCAAGGACCTGGACCAGGACATCGGGGGGGAGGACGTGATCGTGGTGGAGGACATCATCGACACGGGCCTCACCCTCTCCTACCTGCTCTCGGTCCTGGAAGCCCGCAGCCCCGCCTCCCTGGAGGTCTGCACCCTGCTCGACAAGCGGGCCCGACGCATCCCGCCCCTGCGGGTGCGGTACGTGGGGTTCGAGTGCCCCGACCGGTTCGTCGTTGGGTACGGGCTGGACTACGGGGAGCGGTACCGCAACCTCCGCGTGATCGCGGCCGTGGACGACCTGGAGCGGCTGGCCCTGGACCCGCACGCCCTGGACGGGCTGTTCGGGGAGCGGCTGGCCGCGGACGGGCGCGGCCCCTAGGCGGCCGGGGGCCTCCCGGGCCCCGGTTGCCGGGCCCGGGGACGGTGGTAGATTGAGAAGTGGCCATGATCGAACTGAACCTGGTCGGGGTTCGAGTCGAGCTGCCTACCAACCAACCGATCGTCCTGCTCAAGGAACGCGACGGCGACCGGTACCTTCCCATCTGGATCGGGGCCATGGAGGCCACGGCCATCGCCTTCGCCCTGCAGGGGATCGTCACGGCCCGGCCCATGACCCACGACCTCATGAAGAACCTGCTCGAGGAGCTCGGGGTCCGGGTGGAGCGGATCGTGATCACCGAACTCCGGGAGGGCACCTTCTACGCCGTCATCCACCTGTCCCAGAACGGCGCCTCCTACGAGGTGTCCTCCAGGCCCAGCGACGCCATCGCCCTGGCCGTTCGGGTGAACGTCCCAATCTTCGCCAACGAGGAGGTCCTGGCGGAGGCCTCCATCGTGATCCGTGACGACGAGGAGCAGGAGGTTCAGAAGTTCCGGGAGTTCCTCGAGCACGTCAAGCCCGAGGACTTCGCCTGAGGTCCTGCCCCGCGTCCCCACGGCTCGCCCACGCTCGTTCCGCCCACCGTCGGGCCGACCGCACCGCCGTCCGTTGACACGCCCCGGGCCCGTGGTAGCCTTGTTACGTCCTCGTAATTACGGAGCTGTGAGGGTGGAGACCGAGGGCTACCGGGTTCCGGAGGTGTGTCGGCTGGTCGGGATCAGCTACCGCCAGCTCGACTACTGGGCCCGGACGGGGCTGGTGCGACCGAGCATCCGGGACGCCGGCGGGTCGGGGACCCAGCGCCTGTACTCGTTCCAGGACCTCGTGCTCCTGCGCACCATCAAGAGCCTGCTGGACACCGGCGTGTCGCTGCAGAGCATCCGGAAGTCCATCGAGTACCTGCGGCGCACCATGGGGGAGGAGCCCACCGGGGTCACCCTCATGTCCGACGGCCGGCGGGTGTACGCCTGCACCTCCGAGGACGAGATCATCGACCTCGTGAAGAGCGGCCAGGGGGTGTTCGCCATCGCCCTGGACAAGGTGCGGGACCAGCTGGCGATGTCGGTGGGCGGGAGGCGTCGGGCCGGCCGCTCCGCCGCCAGGGCGGGAGGGGCGTGAGCCGCCAGCGACGCTCCCCGGCCAGCTCCTCCTCTCGCGACCGGCTCCCGTCCGACACCGTGGCGTTCGCCCACGCCAGCGAGCGGCAGTTCGCCCGTCTGCTGGACTTCTACCAGATCGAGTGGCAGTACGAGCCGCGGTCCTTCGACCTCGAGTGGGACCGCCACGGGAACGTGACCCAGCGCTTCACCCCGGACTTCTACCTCCCCCAGTACGACCTGTACATCGAGATCACCACCCTCAACCAGAAGCTGGTCACGAAGAAGAACCGGAAGATCCGCCGCCTCAAGGAGCTCTACCCGGAGGTGAACTGCAAGATCTTCTACCAGCGGGACTACCTCTCGCTCGTCACCAAGTACGGCCTGGACGACGGCCGGGCCGAGGAACGGGAGGCTGGGTAGGCGCCTGACCCCGGCCGCCCGGCCGCTACACTGCATCCCGTGCGGTTCGCCCCACACACCGACGAGGACACCAGGGAGATGCTGGCCGCCTGCGGCCTCTCGTCGGTGGAGGACCTCTTCGCCCACGTTCCCCCCGCCGTCCGCCTGGGGCGGGACCTGGACCTCCCCCCGGCGCTCTCGGAGCCGGACCTCCTGGCCGACCTGCGGGCCCTGGCCGGGCGCAACCGCCACGCCGACGACTTCGTGTGCTTCGCGGGGGGAGGCGCCTACGACCACTACGTCCCGGCCGTGGTGTGGGCCCTGGCCGGGCGGTCGGAGTTCGCCACCTCCTACACCCCCTACCAGCCGGAGCTCTCCCAGGGGGTCCTCCAGGCCCTGTTCGAGTACCAGTCCATGGTCTGCGACCTCACCGGCTTGGAGGTCTCCAACGCCTCCCTCTACGACGGGCCCACGGCCCTCGTGGAGGCGGTGCGGATGGCCTGCGCCGCCACCGGGCGGCGGCGGGTCCTCGTGTCGGGGACCCTAGACCCCCGCTACCTGGAGGTCCTGCGGACCTACGCGGCGGGAGGGGCCTTCGAGCCGGTCAGCGTCCCCGTGGAGGAGGGGGTGACGGCCGTCCCCGAGGTGGGGGAGGAGGTGGCCGCCCTGGTCCTGCAGCACCCGAACTTCTTCGGCAACCTCGAGCCGGCCGCGGAGCGGTTCGCCCTGGCCGCCCGGGCCGGGGCCAGGGCCGTCCAGGTCTTCGACCCTCTGTCCCTGGGGGTGTTGACCTCCCCCGGGGAGCTGGGGGCGGACATCGCCGTGGCCGAGGGCCAGCCCCTGGGCAACCACCTGAGCTACGGCGGTCCCTACCTGGGGGTCCTTGCCGCCCGGGCCCGCGACGTCCGGCGGATGCCTGGCCGGATCGTGGGGGAGACGGTGGACGTGGAGGGGCGGCGGGGCTACGTCCTCACCCTCCAGGCTCGGGAGCAGCACATCCGGAGGGAGCGGGCGACCTCCAACATCTGCACGAACCAGACGCTCATGGCGGTGGCGGCCGCCGTCTACCTCGCGTGGCTGGGCCCCGAGGGCCTGGCCGAGGTGGGCCGGCTGTGCCTGGCCAAGGCCCGCTACGCCGCGGAGCGCCTGACCGAGGTGGGGGCGGTGGAGCTGGCCTGGCCCGGGGCCCCCTTCTTCAAGGAGTTCGCGGTGGTCACCGAGGCGGAGCCCCGGGCCGTGCGCGACGCCCTGCTGGAGCGGGGGTTCCTGGTGGGCCCCCCGGTGGAGCTCCCCGACGGGAGGAGGGGGCTCCTGGTCTCGGTGACCGAGCGGCGAACCCGGGACGAGGTGGACCGCCTGGTCAAGGCCTTCGAGGAGGTGGCGGCGGCCGGGGGGAAGGGCTCCAGGGCCGGACGGGGGCGGGGTGGGCGGCGGGCCGGGGGGAGGGGCCGGTGACCGGGGCCCCGGTCCGCCGGGACGGCCCGCCCCTGCCGGGCACGCTGCGGGAGCTCTCCCGGCCGGGGCGGCGGGCCTGGAGCCTCCCCGAGCTCGACGTCCCTCCGGCCCAGGTCCCCGAGGGCCACCGGCGGCCCGCCCCGCCCCGCCTCCCCGAGGTGGCCGAGCGGGACCTGGTCCGCCACTACACCCGCCTGGCCCAGATGAACTACGGGGTGGACACGGGCTTCTACCCCCTGGGCTCCTGCAGCATGAAGTACAACCCGAAGGCGGCCGAGGCCGCCGCCGCCCTCCCGGGGTTCCAGCGGCTCCACCCGCACCAGCCAGAGGACACCGTCCAGGGGGCTCTGGAGCTCCTGTGGCGCCTGGAGCGGGCCCTGTGCGAGCTCACCGGGATGGCCCGGGTCACCTTCCAGCCCCCGGCGGGGGCCTCGGGGGAGCTGACGGGCCTCCTCATCATGCGGGCCTACCACGCGAAGAACGGGGACCCGAGGCGGCGGGTCATCATCCCGGACTCGGCCCACGGGACGAACCCCGCCAGCGTGACCCTGGCCGGCTACCGGGTAGCCCAGGTCCCCTCGGACGCCCGGGGGCTGGTGGACCTGGGGGAGCTCGAGAAGATGGTGGACGAGGACGTGGCGGGGCTCATGCTCACCAACCCCAACACGTTGGGGCTGTTCGAGGAGGAGATCGAGGCCATCGCCCGGGCCGTGCACCGGGTGGGCGGGCTCCTCTACTACGACGGGGCCAACCTCAACGCCATCGTGGGGCGGGTGCGGCCGGGGGACATGGGCTTCGACATCGTCCACCTCAACACCCACAAGACCTTCGCCACCCCCCACGGGGGCGGGGGGCCCGGCGCCGGCCCGGTGGCGGTGAGCGAGCGGCTAGAGCGGTTCCTCCCCGCTCCGGTCCTGGCCTACGACGAGGAGCGGGGACGGTACTACTGGGACCACGACCGGCCCGACGCCATCGGCCGGGTCCACGGGTTCCACGGCAACTTCGGGGTCCTGGTCCGGGCCTACGCCTACGTCTTCGGCCTGGGGCGGGACGGGCTCACCGACGTGGGGGCCCGGGCCGTCCTCAACGCCAACTACCTCGCGGAGCGGGTGCGGGGGGCCTACCCCCTGGCCTTCCCCGGTCGGCCCATGCACGAGTTCGTGGCCACCGCCCGCCGGTTCCGGAGGTTCGGGGTCCGGGCCCTGGACGTGGCCAAGCGCCTCATCGACCTGGGCTTCCACCCGCCCACGGTCTACTTCCCGCTCATCGTGGAGGAGGCCCTCATGGTGGAGCCCACCGAGACGGAGTCCCGGGAGACCCTGGACGCCTTCGCCCAGGCCATGCTCCAGGTGGCCAGGGAGGCCGAGGAGGACCCCGAGCTCCTCCGGCAGGCCCCCCGCACCACCCCCGTGCGCCGCCTGGACGAGGCCCGGGCGGCCCGGGAGCTCAAGCTGCGCTGGTAGCGGCCGGGAGATCCGGGCAGACGGGCCGGTGGAGTTCCGCGAGGTCCTGCGGCGGCGGCGGATGTGGCGGACGTTCCGGGAGGACCCGGTGGACCCGGCCGTCCTGGACCGGGTGCTGTGGGCGGGGCTGCGGGCCCCCTCGGCCGGGTTCACCCAGGGCTACGCCTTCCTGGTCCTGGAGGGGCGGGAGCAGACCGAGCGGTTCTGGCGGGCGGTGGGGGAGGGGCCAGGGGCCCCCTCCGAGGGGACCCGCCGGGCCCCGGTCCTGGTCGTCCCCTTCGCCAGCAAGCGGGCCTACCTCGACCGCTACGCCGAGCCCGACAAGGGGTGGATGGACCGGGACGAGTCCCGCTGGCCCGTGCCGTACTGGCTGGTGGACACGGCTTTCGCCTCCATGCTCGTGCTCCTGGCGGCTGTGGACGAGGGGCTGGGGGCCCTGTTCTTCGGGCTTTACCCGCCCGCCGTGCCGGCCCTGCGGGCGGCCTTCGGGGTGCCCGAGGAGTGGACCCCCATCGGGGCCATTGCCCTGGGGCACCGGGCCCCGGACCCCGTGGTGGGCTCGGCCCGGACCCGCCCCCGCAAGCCCGTGCACGAGATGGTCCACCGAGGCCGCTGGTAGGGGCCCGGGGGGCGTGGAGCCCCGGCACCGGGTCCGGGCCGGCCGGGCCGGCGGGTGTTATCGTTTGGTTTGTTTCGGAGTGCTCGTTGGAAGGGACCTGACCGGCGGGGGTCCAACGCGGCCCGCCGCCGGTCATGAGGTTGGGCAGGACGTGGAGGTGAGGGGACCATGAAGATCCTGGTGCTGGGAGGCGACGGCTACCTGGGCTGGCCGACCGCCATGTACCTGGCCAACCGGGGCCACGACGTGGCGGTGGTGGACAGCTTCCACCGGCGCCTCTGGGACGCCGAGATCGGGGCGGACTCCCTGATCCCCATCTACCCGCTGCACGAGCGGATCCGGGTGTGGAACTCCCTGGGCAAGAAGCCCATCCGGATGTACGTGGGGGACATCACGGAGTGGGACTTCCTCGAGGCCGTGTGGAAGGAGTTCGAGCCGGAGTCCATCGTCCACTACGCCGAGCACCGCTCCGCCCCCTTCTCCATGCTCTCCCGCCGGCACGCGGTCATCACCCAGGTGAACAACGTGGTGGGGACCCTGAACGTCTTGTTCGCCATGAAGGAGTTCACCCCGGAGGCCCACCTCGTGAAGCTGGGGACGATGGGGGAGTACGGAACCCCCAACATCGACATCGAGGAGGGGTTCATCGAGATCGAGTACAAGGGGCGCAAGGACGTGCTCCTGTACCCCAAGCGCCCGCCCAGCTTCTACCACCTCTCCAAGGTCCACGACTCCCACAACATCGAGTTCGTCTGCCGGGCCTGGGGGCTTCGGTCCACCGACCTCAACCAGGGCGTGGTCTACGGGGTGCACACCGACGAGACCCAGCTCGACCCCCGGCTGGCCACCCGCTTCGACTACGACGACGTGTGGGGGACGGCGCTCAACCGGTTCTGCGTCCAGGCCGCCATCGACCACCCCATCACGGTCTACGGCAAGGGCGGCCAGACCCGGGGGTTCCTGGACATCCGGGACACGCTCCAGTGCGTGGAGCTGGCCTGCCTCAACCCTCCGCCCCTCGGGACCTACGAGGTCTACAACCAGTTCACCGAGCAGTTCTCCGTCATGGAGCTGGCCGAGAAGGTCCGGGACGCGGCGGAGAAGCTGGGCTGGCACCCGATCATCGAGAACGTCCCCAACCCGCGGGTGGAGGCCGAGGAGCACTACTACAACGCCGCCCACACCAAGCTGTTGGACCTGGGGCTTCAGCCCCACTACCTGTCGGAGACGCTCATCGACGGGCTCCTCGAGACCGTCAAGCGGTACGCGGACCGGGTGGACCGTCGGCTCCTGTACCCCCGACACAACTGGAAGGACGGGCTGCTCGAGGACGTCGGCACCGGGCGGGTGTAGGCGCCCCGGCGGGCGTGGGCGGGGGCCGAGGCGCGGCGCGCCGGGCGCGTTCGGGCCGGGCGGGGGAGCGGCTTGCGGCTGGCCGGGCAGCGGTCGTCGCCGGGGTCAGGGCGGGGACCCCAGCCAGGTCCGGATGAGGCTGCGGGCGTATCCCAGCCCGTACTGCAGGAGCGGGGGCTTCTTCGTGGTCCCGGCCATCCGTTCCCGGAACGTGCAGGGGACCTCCCGAACCCGGAGCCCCTGCTTGACGGCGGCGATGGTCACCTCGCTCGCGTGGAACTGGCTCTCCCGGAACCGCAGGCGGGAGAGGGCCTGGGCGGAGAACGCCCGGAACCCGCTGGCGGGGTCAGTGATGGGGCTCCGGGTGGCGAGCGAGGTGAGCCAGGCGAAGACTCTCACCCCCTGAGCCCGGCCCAGGAGAGGGCGCTCGTACTCCCCGAGGACCCGGGAGCCGTGCACCACGTCGGCCTCGCCGTCCAGGATGGGGCGGACCAGGCGGGGGAGCTCCCGGGCGTCGTACTGGCCGTCGGCGTCCAGCGTGGCCACCACGTCCGCCCCCCGGAGCAGGGCGATCCGGTAGCCCAGGGCCACCGCCGCCCCCTGGCCCCGCCGGAGGTCCCGGCCCACCACTAGGGCCCCGTGTTCCCGGGCCACCGCCTCGGTGGCGTCGGAGGAGCCGTCCGAGACCACGATGACCTCGACCTCGAGCCCCTCCACCTGGCGGGGGACCTGGGCCAGGACCGCGGGGAGGCTCCGCTCCTCGTTGAGGGCGGGGATCACCACGGCCAGCTTGCGGGGGCGGGCAGCGAGCTCCGCCCCCTCGCCCCGGCCGTACTCCCACGCGAAGTGCCGGGCCGCCAGCCGGTCGGCGAACTCGCCCAGCAGCCGCTCCACCCGGTCGGTCTTGGCGAACGAGCGCAGGATGAGGACGTAGGTGACGACGTTGGAGATGAGCAGGAGCCCGATGACCCGCCGGGCGTTGCCCGGGGGGAAGCCCAGGACCCTGAGGAGGGGGTCGACCACGGTGGGGACGGCGGAGACCACGCCCAGGGCCGCGGAGAGAGCGGCCACGATGAGGGCGTCGGTCAGCCGGAGCGTGCGCCGCCGGCGGCGGACCACGGCCGTCGCGAACAGCCCGACGGCCACGACCAGCCCGAGGACGCGAAGGTGGATCACCTGACCTCCAGGTGGGTGCCGGGACGGATGATAGCCTAGGCAGCCGCCGGTCGGGCTGCTCGGTGCACCGACCACGGTGGGGCCGGGAGGAGCGAGCGGGGGCCCATGGGCGAGATCCACCACGTCCTGGTCACGGGGGGCTGCGGGTTCATCGGGGCCAACCTCGTCCGGTACCTGCGCCAGGAGACCGCGTGGCGGGTCCGGGTGGTGGACGACCTGCGGACGGGGCGTCTCGAGTACGTGCCGGAGGGGCTGGCCGAGGTCCTGGTGGGGGACGTGGCCGACCCCGCCGTCCTCGGGCCCGCCCTGGAGGGGGTGGACGCCGTGGTCCACCTGGCCGCCCAGACCGGGGTGGTGCCCTCGGTGGAGGACCCGGTGGCGGACTTCGAGGGCAACACCGTGGCCACCTTCCGCCTGCTGGACGCCTGCCGGAGGCGGGGCATCGGACGGCTCGTCTTCGCCTCCTCCGGGGCGGCGGTGGGGGAGGTCCCCCCGCCCATCCACGAGGAGGTGGTGCCCCGGCCCCTCTCCCCCTACGGCGCGGCCAAGCTGGCGGGGGAGGCCTACGCCCGAGCCTTCGCCGGCTCCTACGGCATGCGGACGGTGTCGCTCCGGTTCTCCAACGTCTACGGCCCCTTCTCCGCCCACAAGAAGAACGCCGTCCCCATCTTCGTCAAGCGCCTCCTCACGGGGCAGCCCATCGTGGTCTACGGGGACGGGACCCAGACCCGCGACTTCATCCACGTGGACGACCTGTGCCGGGCCATCCACCTCTCGCTGCTTCTCGAGGACGCCCGAGGGGAGGTCTTCCAGGTGGCCACCGGCGTGGAGACCTCCGTCCTGGAGCTGGTCCGGCTGGTGGAGCGGGCGGTGGGGGCGGAGGCCGAGGTCCGCTTCGCGCCGCGGCGGCCCGGCGAGGTGTACCGGAGCGGCGTGGACATCTCCAAGGCCCGGAGCGTCCTGGGCTTCGAGCCCAAGGTCAGCCTGGAGGAGGGCCTGGTCCGGACGGCCGAGTGGTTCCGGACCCACTGGCGCCCCGAGGAGGGATAGCGCCCGGGTGCGGTCCTCCCGTCAGGCGCTGGGGGCGGGGGGACGGCCGGCGCCGCGGCCCGGCGGATCGGGGCCGCCCCCCGTGGCCCCGGTGAGAGACGGGCCGGGCGGCTCGGTGGGCGCGGGGGTCGCCGCGGCCTTGGCGGCCGCCCTGGGCCTGGCGGGGCTGGGGGCGGTCCTGCTCCACCCCTACGTGACCCGAGGGTTCCGCTACCCCCTGGGCTGGGACGCCCCCTTCTACGTCTGGCGGGCGGCCGCCGTCTCCGTGGACGGTCTGGAGCGGGTGGGTGCCGTCCGCGCGGGGCTGCCCTTGCTGCTGTCGGGCCTCTCGGCCCTGACCCGGCGGGACGCCTTCACGCTGGTGGCGGTGGTCCCGGCGGTCCTGTCCGGGGTGGCGGGGCTGGGGTCGGCCGTGGTCCTCCGGGCGTCCTTCGACCTCCCGACGCGGTGGGTGCCCGTGGCCGCCTTCCTCTGTTGGGCGGCGTTCGGGCCGAACGAGATCCCCCTCCACCACCTGGACAACCTGCTCAACGCGGCCCTGGTCCTGACCGCTCTGGCCAGCCTCCTCTGGGTGGCGAGGGGAAGCCGGGGAGCCCTGGCCGGCTTCCTGCTCCTCGCCGCGGCCGGGGTGGCCCACTGGCCGTTCTACGGGTTCGCCCTGGGCGTCCTGGGCCTGGGGACGCTGCTGTGGTGGGGGTTGGGCCCGGGGCCGGCGCGGTCCGGCCCCGCGGCCAGGGTCCTCGCGGCCTCGGCGGCCTCGGCGGCCGTCGTGGGCCCCACGCTGCTCTCGCCCCCGCCCGGGGGGTGGGTGGGGGCCCGCCCGGGCCCGCTCCGGGCCCTGCTGCACGAGCGGATCCGGGCCCGGCTGGACGACCCGCACCGCTTCTACGGGACGGCCGTGGGGGCCCTGGGGGCCCTGGGAGCCCTCCGCTGGAGGCTCGGGGGAGGGGAGGCCCAGGGGGCCGCCGAGCCGGGAGGCGTCGACGGGGGAGGGGCTCGGGACGGAGGAGGGGCCCGAGGGGCGAGGGCGCTCCTCGGGTGGCTCCTCCTCGCCTGGGCGGTCCTCACCGCCGGGGCCGTGGCCGCCCAGGCGGCGGGGCTGCCGACGGCCGGGGCCCGGGTGCTCTCCTACTTCTTCCCGGCCACCCTTCTCGCCACGCTGGCCACCTGGTGGGCAGCCCGGTGGGTGGGGGAGCGGTGGCGGGGCGTGGCGGGGGCCGTGGCGGCGGCGGCCGTGGCCGGAGCGGCCGTCGGGGGGTTCGGCTGGCTCCTGTGGGGGTCCTGGGACCGACGCCACCCCTGGTTCGAGGAGCGGGCGGTGGCGCAGGCCGCGGCCGCCGGGAAGTACCTGGAGCGGGTGGCGCCCCGCGGCCCCGCCGTGTTCGTCCTGGACCTCCGGGGCCGGGAGGACCCCCACACCCTGGGGCGGTGGTGGCTCGTGGTGAAGGCCTCCCTCCCGCCCGAGGAGGTGGCCCGGGCCCGGCGCTACGTAGGGAGCCCCGCCGACTACCTGGCGGGGCGGCCGCCTGGGCCGCTGGGGGAAGGCCTTCCCCCGGGGGAGGCCGACGAGGCCCACCCGGACCTCTGGGCCCCGGACGCGGTGGCCTTGGTCCTCGAGCGCTACAACCCCCGGGGGTTCGCCGAGGCCAGCGCCCGGGCCCCCGAACGGGTGGTGGCCCCCGGGCTGCTCGTCCTCCGCGGCCCGCTGCCCCAGTCCCCCC
>DATLZQ010000002.1:0-82263 GCA_035573915.1 Actinomycetota bacterium
CGGGGGACGCTCGCCGCTGGGGCGCGGGGTCCGGCCCTGGCTTCCCGTGGCCCTGCTGGGGGCGGTGGGGTCGGGACTCCTCGCCGTGCTCGCCGCCCTGGCCCTCCGCAGCAGCCCCCAGGCGCCCTCCGGGGTCCCCACCGCAGCCTCACCCCCGCCGGCCTGGGAATACCGCTTCGCCCAGGGCCGAGAGCTCCGCTACCGCCTGAGCACCTCGCTCACCGGGAGCCGGTTCCTCACGGGCGGGTCGCGGGTCACCCAGCGGGAGGACCTCACGATCCGGGTCCGCAGGGTCCTCCCCAACGGGTCCGCCGAGGTCACCCTGCGGACGTCGAGGGGCGCGGTGTCCTGGGGCGGCAGGAAGGAGGCCCTCCCCGCGGAGACCGAACGGGCCACCGTGGCCCCCGACGGCTGGATCGCCTGGGCTCGGGCCCGGGACGGGGCCTCCCTCGCCACCGACCTCCTCGTCCCCGGTCTCGCGCAGCTCTTCCCGCTCCTGCCCGACCGGGTGCCCGCGCCGAGGGAGCCCTGGTCGGTCACCCGGACCCTGGGGGTCCCGCTGGGCAAGGGCACGGGGGAGTACCGCCTCCAGGGGCGCCTGGTCCGGTTCGAACGGGACGGGCCCCGCCAGCTCGGGGTGCTCGAGACCGAGGCCCGCGTCTCCTTCCGGTTACGGCTCGACGCCCGGGAGGCCCGCCGGGTCTTCGGGGACGTGCCGGGCGTGGCGGACCTGCGGGTCACGGTCCGGGGGGAGCTCACCGTGGAGCAGACCACGTGGTTCGACCCCGAACGGGGGAGGGCCGTGCGTGGGACGGCCGAAGGCGCCTTCGACGTCCGCATCGTCTTCCAGGGCCTCCCCACGGGCTCGGGCCAGCGCTACTCCTTCCCGCGCACGCTGTGGGGGGAGTACCGCCGGCGGTTCGAGGCCTGGCCTCGGCCCTGAGACGGGAGGGGACCGTGGCCGTCGGCCGCCGTCGTCCAAAGACGGTTCGCGCGTGTCCGCGAGTCGGCCTGGCCCTCTCCCTCGTCCGGCGGAACACCCGCCTGGCCCGCGACTCCCTTTCGATCGAGCGGCCCAGCTGCCAGGAGACGCCGTCGTGGTGCGAGTCTTGAGGCGCTCGGCGGGGCTGGTGGCGGCCCGGGCCGTGGGGGAGAGCACCATCGCACCATCGAGGGTCTTCACGGGCTCCCCGGGCTAGGTGGCAGCCTCCCCCACCCGCAGGATCGGCGTCCTCGTCCACGAGTGGCTCCACCTCGTCCAGTACCGGGAGGGGTCACGCTACCGGAGCCGAGGCTTCAGCCGCTGACGGGCGTCTTACTCACCCCGCCCTGGCCGCCTGCACGGCCCGGATCACCTCCGGGAGGATGGCCAGGGCGTCGGCCACGATCCCGAGGTCGGCCACCTGGAAGATGGGGGCGTCCCGGTCCTTGTTGATGGCCACGATCCGCTTGGCCTCCTTCATCCCCACCAGGTGCTGGGTGGCGCCGCTGATGCCCACGGCGATGTACACCTCGGGCTTCACGGTCTTGCCGGTCTGGCCGATCTGCAGGCTGTAGGGGACCCACCCCGCGTCCACCACGGCCCGGGTGGCCCCCACCGCCGCGTTGCCGATGGCCTGGGCCAGCTCCTCGAGGAGCCGGAAGTTGGAGGGGTCCTGGAGCCCTCGGCCCCCCGCCACCACGACCCTGGCCTCCTCGAGCTTGGGCCCGGCGGCGGCCTCCGCGTGTCGCTCCACCCGCCGGGCCCTCCGGAGCTCGGGCGGGACCTCCACCGCCACCGGGACCACCTCGGGCTGGGGCGCTCCCTCCACGGGCTCCGCCTCGAAGGCCTTGGCCTTGACGATGACGAGTTTGGGGTCGGGCCCCGAGAGGGCCACGTCCACCACCAGGGTCCCTCCGAAGATCTGGGTCTGGGCGTAGTCGGGGGCCAAAAGGTCCGTGACGTTGCTCATGAGCGTGGACCCCGTCATGGCCTGGAGGCGACCGGCCACGTCCCGGGAGTCGTAGGTGGGACCGAACAGGACGAGCTCCGGGCGGTGTTCGCGGACCAGCTGGAAGAGGGCGAAGGCCGGGGGCTGGGCCAGGTGGTCGACGAAGACAGGGTCGTCGCTCACGAAGGCCCGCCGGGCCCCGTACCGCCCGAGGGTGCTCACGGCCTCCGTGGCCCCGGGGCCCAGGGCCACGGCGGCCACGTCGGGGTCGATGCTCCTGGCCTTGGTGAGGCACTCCAGGGCCGAGCCCTCCACGGTCCCACCCGGCGAGACGTTGGCGTAGACCCAGATCCCCGGCACCCTCAGATCACCCTGGCGTCCTTGAGGAGCTCCACGATGGCGGCGGGGGCCTGAGCGGGGTCCTCCACCAGGGCCCCGCTCCGCTTCTCGGGGACGGGCTCCACGCCCACCACCTCCTGGGTGGGCCGCACGTCCTCGGGGGAGAGGCCCAGGTCCCGGAGGAAGAGCTGCTCGAAGGGCTTCTGCTTGGCCTGCATGATGCCCTTGAGCGTGGGGTACCGGGGCTCGGCGGCCCCGGCCGTCACCGTCACCAGGGCGGGGAGGGGGCACTCGACCACGTCGTAGCCGGCCTCGGTCTGGCGGTGGACCACGAGGAGCCCGTCCCGGAGCTCCACGTGGCGGGCGAAGGTGAGGCTGGGCACCCCGAGGAACTCGGCCAGGGCGATGGGCATGGTCCCGGTGGACCCGTCGGTGGACTCCACCCCGGCCACCACGAGGTCGAAGGGGCGGCGGCGGATGGCGGCGGCGAGGACCCTGGCCGTGGCCAGGACGTCCGCCCCCCGAAGCGCGTCGTCGGTTACGAGCACGCCGCGGTGCGCCCCCATGGCCAGGGCCCGCCGGACGGCGGCCACGGCCGGCTCGGGCCCCATCGACACCGCGGTCACCTCGCCCCCCGCGTGCTCCACCAGGCGGAGGGCCACCTCCACCCCCGGTTCGTCGCCCGGGTCGAGGGCCCCCTCGACGCCCTCCCGGCGAAGGCGGAAGTCGGGGCCCAGCTCGGGGACCCCCGAGGGGTTCGGCACGTACTTGGCACAGACCACGACGTCCACGACCCGCTGTCTCCCCTTCCGCTCGCCGCAGGGACTCCGAACGGAGCCCGCGGCCGCTCCCTGGCCATCCTACAGGTCGGGTCCGGGCGCTCTCCGTTCGGTGTCCCGGCGGCCCCGGGCGGCGCCGGCCGGCAGCCCCCTTCCCGGAGCACGACCCCACCCGAGCCGCGGGCCTCGCACGAGCATCACCGGTTCGGATAACCTATGGCGCTGTACCACCGGAGGCGTCGAGGGGGACGGCTCGTGGGGGAGCGGTAGTGTCCACCGCCCAGGCGGAAGGCGCCCGTCGGGCTCCCCTGGGCTGGGTGGCCCGCCGGAGGGGGGCGGCCGCCCGGAAGGTCGCCGTCTTCATCCTGGTCCTGGGGGCCCTGTGGGGGCTCTGGGAGCTGGCCCGAGCGCTGGGGGAGGCCTCGGGGCTGAGGCTTGGGGCCTTCGAGGTGAACGACCGGACCATGCCTCACGTCCACGACATGCTCCGCCAGTTCGTCCAGCCCTCCCGCCGGAACGGTCCCCTCCTCATTGCGGTCCTACTCCAGGCCGCGGCCTTCACCGCCAAGGAGGCCGTCGTGGGGTTCCTGATCGGGGCGACCGTGGGCTTCGTCATCGGGGTCCTGCTTTCGAACTTCCGTCTCCTGGAGCGGGGGCTCCTCCCCTACATCGTGGCCTCCCAGACCGTCCCCATCCTGGCCATCGCCCCCATGGTCGTGGTCTGGATGGGGGCCGGCCTGTTCTCGGTGGCGGTCATCGCCGCCTACCTCACGTTCTTCCCGGTGGCCATCAACACCCTGCGGGGACTCCGGTCCGCCGACCCCCGGGCCCACGAGCTCATGGCCTCCTACGCCGCGGACCGGTGGCGGGTGCTCTGGAAGCTCGAGATCCCCGCCTCCCTCCCGTACCTGTTCACGGCCCTGCGGATCGCGGCGCCGGCCAGCGTGGTGGGGGCCATCATCGGCGAGCTCCCCTCCTCCATCCAGGGAGGGCTGGCCGGGGCCATCCTCAACTTCAACCAGTACTACGTCTCCAACCCCCCAGCCCTCTGGGCCACCAACATCGTGGCCGCCCTCCTGGGGATGGCCTTCTTCGGAGCGGTGGTGCTCCTGGAACGGCTGGTCGTCCACCGGGCCCCGGAGCACGTGGCGTGAGCACCAGGACGACCTCCTTGGCCACTGCGGTCTCCCTTCGCGGGGTGACCAAGCGGTTCGCCGTGCGGGGGGGACCGGCCCTGACGGCGCTTGCCTCGGTCGATCTGGACGTCTACCCGGGGGAGTTCGTGTCGCTCATCGGGCCCTCGGGGTGCGGGAAGTCGACGCTCCTTCGAATCATTGGCGACCTGGTCCCGCCCACGGAAGGCGAGGTGACGGTGAACGGCAAGCCCGCCCACCAGGCCCGCCTGGACCGGGACTACGGCGTCGTGTTTCAGGACCCGGTCCTCTACGACTGGCGGACCGTGGCCAGGAACATCGCCCTGCCCCTGGAGATGATGGGGTGGGACCGGGAGCGGCGGGCCCGGCGGGTCCGGGAGATGCTCGAGCTGGTCGAGCTCAGGGGCTTCGAGCACCACTACCCGTGGCAGCTCTCCGGGGGCATGCAGCAGCGGGTGTCCATCGCCCGGGCCCTGTCCTTCTCCCCGGCCCTCCTCCTCATGGACGAGCCCTTCGGGGCCCTGGACGAGATGACGCGGGAGCGGCTGAACATGGAGCTGCTCCGGATCTGGGAGCGGAGCGGCAACACGGTGATCTTCGTGACCCACAGCATCCCGGAGGCGGTGTTCCTCTCCACCCGGGTCGTCGTGATGTCCGCCCGCCCCGGGCGGATCGCGGGGATCGTGGAGGTGGACCTCCCCCAGCCCCGGACCGCCGAGACCCGGGTCCAGCCCCGGTTCTTCGAGCTGGTCACCGAGGTCCGCCGCCGCCTGCGGGCGGGCGGGGCCGGGGCCGCGGCCGAGGAGGGGCCCTCCGAGCAGGACCTCCTGGTGGCCGGGGAGGGACAGGCGCCGTGAGCGCGGTCGTGGAGCCGGTCTCCCGCGGGATGCTGCGGCGGGCCGGCCGCCGGGCCCGGCACTGGGTCCCGGCCGGGGTGGTGCTGGTGGGGGGGATCGCCGCCTGGCAGGGGCTGGTCACGGCCCTGGATATCCAGAAGTTCCTCCTGCCCAAGCCCACGGAGATCGTGCAGGCCCTGCGCGAGAACTGGCGGTTCCTCTGGGGGGCGGGGATCGCCACGTTCCAGCAGGCCCTGGGGGGGTTCGCCATCGGCGCCGGGATGGGGGTCCTGGTGGCCCTGGTCCTCGCCCGCTGGCGGTTCCTGGGGAGCGCCCTCCTCCCCTACGCCATCGCCGCCAACGCCATCCCGATCATCGCCTTCGCCCCGATCTTCAACAACTGGTTCGGGCTCATCAACCCGGTGTCCAAGATGGCCATCGCCTCCGTCATCTGCTTCTTCCCGGTGATGATCAACGCCCTCCGGGGCCTCACCTCGGTCCACCCCTCCTCCATCGAGCTCATGCGGTCCTACGCGGCCGGGGAGGGGCCATCTTCCGGCGGGTGCGGATTCCGAACGCCCTGCCCTACCTGTTCTCCGGGCTCAAGGTGGCCACGGTCCTCTCCATGATCGGGGCGGTGGTCTCCCAGTACTTCGGGGGGCTCCGGGCCACGTCGCTCGGGCTGTTCATCAAGGAGCGGGCGGCCCTGGCGTTCTTCGCCGACTCGTGGGCGGCCATCGTCGTGGCCAGCGTCCTGGGCGTGGCCTTCTACCTGGCCGTGGCGGCCGTGGAGCGGGCCGCGCTCCACTGGCACCCGTCGGTGCGGGGCCGACGGCCGGAGTGAGGCCGGAGGGCGAAGGTGCAGGGGAGGCGAACGGTATGCGGAGCACAAGCGGTGGGGTGGTCGGAGCGGTCGCGGGAGGGGGCGGGAGGGTCTCGCGGACGGAGAAAGGAGGGCCGCATGAGTGGGAAGAGATGGCCCAGGTGGCTCGGCCTGCTGGCCGTGCTCGGGCTGGTGGCCGCGGCCTGCGGCGGCGGAGCGGAGACGCCCGGGGGCGGCGGGGGGCTGACCCCGGTCCGCGTCCAGCTCAAGTGGGTGACCCAGGCCCAGTTCGCCGGCTACTACGCCGCCCTGGACCAGGGCTACTACCGTGACGAGGGCCTCGACGTGACCATCCTGCCCGGGGGCCCCGACATCACCCCCGAACAGGTGGTGGCGGGGGGCGGGGCCGAGTTCGGCCTGGACTGGCTGCCGAGCCTCCTGGCCCAGCGGGACCAGGGCGTGGACCTGGTCAACGTCGCCCAGGTGTTCACGCGGGCCGGGATCACCGAGATCGCCTGGAAGGACTCGGGGATCGACTCCATCGACGACCTCGCCGGCAAGCGGGTGGGCGTGTGGTGCTGCGGGAACCAGTACCAGCTGTTCGCGGCGCTGGTGAAGTTCGGGGTGGACCCAGACCCCACGAACGCCACCAACGTCCAGATCGTGGACCAGCCCTTCGACATGAACCTGTTCCTCAACCGGGAGGTGGACGCCGCGGCGGCCATGACCTACAACGAGATCGCCCAGGTCCTGGAGCAGGTGGGACCCAACGGGGAGTTCCCCCTCTACACGATGGACGACCTCAACGTGATCAAGCTGGCCGACGTGGGCACGGGGATGCTCGAGGACGGAATCTTCGTGCGGGGGGACTGGATCCAGGACCCGGCCAACCAGGACATCGCCCGGCGGTTCCTCAAGGCCACGTTCAAGGGGTGGATCTACTGCCGGGACAACTTCGAGGCCTGCGTGGACATCGTCCTCAAGAACGGGCCGGCCCTGGGGAAGGGGCACCAGACCTGGATGATGAACGAGATCAACAAGCTCATCTGGCCGGCCCCCCTGGGGATCGGGATCATGGACCCCGAGCTGTTCAAGGTCACCGCGGATATCGCGCTCCAGTTCGGCGTGATCAAGAACCCCGCGGACCCGTCCGCCTCCTACCGGGACGACCTGGCCCGGGCAGCGGTGGACGAGCTCAAGGCGGAAGGGCTGGACGTGTTCGGCAACGACTGGCAGCCGGCCACCGTCCAGGTCACCCCCAACGGCGAGTAGACGAGGACCGGAGGGAGAGGAGCGCACGCATGCTGAGCTTCGGGGTCACCTTCCAGGCCGACCCGCCGGTGCGGCGGGTGGTGGAGACCACGCGGCTGGCCGAGGAGATGGGGTTCGACTACGCCTGGACCTGGGACTCCCACGTCCTGTGGCAGGAGGTGACCCCCATCTTCGCCCTCCAGGCGGTGAACACGGAGCGCATCCACATCGGCCCCTGCGTCACCAACCCCGCCACCCGGGACCCCACGGTGGTGGCCAGCTCGCTGGCCACCCTCAACGAGATCTCCGGGGGGCGGATGGAGATGGGGATCGGCCGGGGGGACTCGGCCCGCCGGGTGATCGGCAAGCCTCCCGTCAGCATCGAGCGGCTGGAGTGGGCGGCCCGCCTCATCAAGGACCTGGCCGAGGGGCGGGAGGTGGACTACGAGGGGACCCGGGTCCGGCTCAAGTGGGCCACGGGGACCCTCCCGGTGTGGGTCGCGGCCTACGGCCCCCGGGCCCTGCGGGTGGCGGGCCGGGTGGGGGACGGGGTCATCATCCAGCTGGCGGACCCCTATCTCATCGGCTGGTTCCTCCGGTACGTCCGGGAGGGGGCGGAGGAGGCCGGGCGACGGTTCGAGGACATCAAGGTGATGGCCGCCGCCCCGGCCTACGTGACCCAGCACCTTCCCCGGGCCCGGAAGCTCGTCCGGTGGTTCCCGGCCCTGGTCTCCAACCACGTGGTGGACCTGGTCAAGCGGTACAACCCCGCCGACCTTCCCCAGCAGCTCGTGGACTACATCCGGGCCCGGGACCACTACGACTACCAGGAGCACGGGCGGGTGGGGGCCGAACACGCCGGGTTCGTGACCGACGAGGTGGTGGACCGGTTCTGCGTGATCGGGACGGTGGAGGACGTCACGGCCAAGCTGAAGGAGCTCGAGTCCGTGGGCGTCCATCAGTTCAACATCTACCTATCCTGGGAGGCGGACGCGGAAGGGGTGATCAGGAGCTTCGGGGAGCACGTGATCCCGGCCCTCCAGTAGGGCCGGGGGCCGGCGCCCCGACGTCGCGGAAAGGAGGTCGAGGCCGCCATGGCCACGGTGCGAGCGGCCGTGATCCAGGCCCACGCCAACCTGCCCAAGGAGGAGGCCGTCGAGAAGCACATCGAGCTCATCGGCAAAGCCGCCGCCGAGGGGGCCCAGGTCACGTGCCTGCAGGAGATCTTCCACGGGCCGTACTTCCCCGCCGAGCAGGATCCCAAGTGGTACGCGACGGCCGAGCCGGACGACGGGCCCATGGTGACCCGGATGCGGGAGGTGGCCCGCCAGCACCGCATGGTCCTCGTGGTGCCCTTCTTCGAGGAGGCCCAGACCGGCGTGTACTACAACTCGGTGGTGGTCATCGAAGCTGACGGGACCGTGGTGGGCAAGTACCGCAAGACCCACATCCCCCACGTGGGACCCTGCTTCTGGGAGAAGTTCTACTTCAAGCCGGGCAACCTGGGCTATCCGGTGTGGCAGACCTCGGTGGGCCGGATCGGGGTCCTCATCTGCTACGACCGCCACTTCCCGGAGCCCGCTCGGGCCCTGGGGCTCAAGGGGGCTGAGCTCGTGTTCAACCCCAGCGCCACCGTGGAGTCGCTCTCCAAGTACCTCTGGGAGCTCGAGCAGCCCGCCCACGCCGTGGCCAACGGCTACTGGATCGCGGCCATCAACCGGGTGGGGACGGAGCCCCCCCTCACCGACCACCGGTTCTACGGCTCCTCCTACTTCTGCAGCCCCCGGGGGAAGATCGTGGCCCAGGCCTCCGACTCCGAGGACGAGGTCCTCGTCCACGACGTGGACCTGGACATGATCCGGGACGTCCGAAACACCTGGCAGTTCCTGCGGGACCGCCGCCCCGAGACCTACGGCGAGCTCACGGAGCTGCTGCCGTGAGCGAGGGGCGGGAGGCTCGCCGGATGGGGCCCGGGGGACACCGGGAGGGCCGGCCCCCCCAGGCGGAGTTCCCGGGCGACGCCGCGGAGCTCCTGGAGCGGCACCGCCGGGTGCTGCCCAACTGGCTCCTCCTCTACTACCGGGATCCCATCGAGCTGGTGCGAGGGGAGGGGGCCCGGGTGTGGGACAGCTCGGGCAAGGAGTACCTGGACTTCTTCGGCGGGATCGTCACCACCATCTCCGGGCACGTGGTCCCCAAGCTCGTCCAGGCCCTCACCGAGCAGGCCCACCGCATCGCCCACAGCTCCACCGTCTACCTCATCCGGCCCATGGTGGAGCTGGCCGAGCGGCTCACGGACCTGGCCCCGGTGGACCCCCCCTGCAAGGCCTTCTTCGTGGGCTCGGGGACGGAGGCGGTGGAAGCGGCCCTGCTGTTCGCCACCAACTGGCGGCGGTCCAACGAGGTCATCGCCCTGCGGAACTCCTACCACGGGCGGTCGTTCGGGGCCCTGGCAGTGACCGGCAACAAGGGGTGGGCGGCGAGCTCGTTCAGCCCCCTCAAGGTGTCCTTCGCCCTCTCCCCATACTGCTACCGCTGCCCGCTGGGTCTCTCCTACCCGGAGTGCGGGGTGGCCTGCGCGGAGGACCTCCGGGACGTGATCCGCACCACCACCACGGGGGAGCCGGCGGCCATGATCGCCGAGCCGATCCAGGGGGTAGGGGGCTTCGTCACCCCCCCGCCCGAGTACTTCGGGATCGTCAAGTCCATCCTGGACGAGTTCGGGATCCCCTTCATCGCCGACGAGGTCCAGACGGGCTTCGGCCGGACCGGGGAGACCTTCTGGGGGATCGAGTCCTACGGGGTCCGCCCCGACGCCATCGTCTGCGCCAAGGGCCTGGGGAACGGCATGGCCATCGGGGCGGTGGTGGGGCGGGCGGACATGGTGGACTCCCTCCGGGCCAACTCCATCTCCACCTTCGGAGGCAACCCCCTGGCCACCACCTACGCCCTCAACAACCTCGATTACATCGAGCAGGAGCGGCTCCAGGAGCGCGCCTACAAGCTGGGCCACGCCCTGTACCGGGGGCTCAAGGACCTGGAGGACCGGTTCCGGGTGGTGGGGGAGGTCCGGGGCAAGGGGCTCATGGTGGGGGTGGAGCTGGTACGGGACCCCCAAGACAAGACCCCCCACCCAGAGGGGGCAGCCCTGGCCATGGAGGTGTGCAAGGAGCGGGGGCTCCTGGTTGGCCGGGGGGGTCTGTACGGAAACGTCCTGCGGCTGTCGCCCCCGCTCGTGATCACCGAGGAGGACGTGGCCCGGGCGGTGGAGACGCTCAGCGTGGCCTTCGAGGAGGTGGAGCGGCAGACCTGACGGCCCCGAGCCACCCGCCTCGGGCGGTCAAGGGTCGGACCGAAGGGACGAGGGGGTGCGAGCATGCGGATCCTCATCAAGAACGGCACGGTGGTGACGGCCGACGAGGCCACCCGGGCCGACGTCCTGGTCGAGGACGAGAAGGTCAAGCTCATCGGGGTGGACATCGAGGCCACCGTGGACCGGGTGATCGACGCCACCGACCGCTATGTGATCCCGGGGGGCGTGGACGTCCACACCCACTTCGACCTGCCGTTCGGGGGGAGCTTCTGCTCAGACGACTTCGCCACCGGGACCCGGGCCGCGGCCTTCGGGGGTACCACCACCTGCGTGGACTTCGCGGTCCAGGACTATGGGGAGCCCCTGCGGGCGGGCCTCGAGCGGTGGTTCGAGAGGGGCCAGAAGGCCCAGACCGACTACGGGCTCCACATGATCGTCCGGGAGGTGAACGACTCGGTCCTCGAGGAGATGGACCGACTGGTGGAGGAGGGGATCACCTCCTTCAAGCTGTTCATGGCCTACCCGAACGTGTTCATGCTGGACGACGCCTCGATCTTCCGGGCCATGCAGCGGGCGGCCGACTCCGGGGCCCTCATCATGCTCCACGCGGAGAACGGGGGGCCCATCGACGTCCTCGTCCAGCAGTACCTGGCGGAGGGCAAGACCGACCCCGTCTACCACGGCCTGAGCCGGCCGGCAGCCCTGGAGGGGGAGGCCGTGCACCGGGCCTTCAAGATGGCGGAGCTGGCGGGCTGCCCCGCCTACATCGTCCACCTCTCCTCCCGAGACGCCCTCCTCGCGGTCCAGGAGGCCCGGGACCGAGGCGTCCCCGCCTACGCCGAGACCTGCCCGCAGTACCTCTACCTCTCCCTGGACGACCTGGCCCGCCCGGGGTTCGAGGGGGCCAAGTTCGTCTGCTCCCCGCCCCTGCGGCCCAAGGACCACCAGGAGGACCTGTGGAAGGGGCTGGCCCAGGGCGACCTCCAGGTGGTGGCCACGGACCACGCCCCCTTCAACTACAAGGGCCAGAAGGAGCTGGGCAAGGGGAACTTCGCCAAGATCCCCAACGGGCTTCCCACGGTGGAGGACCGGATGACCCTCATCTTCCAGCGGGTCCGGGAGGGGAGCCTGAGCCTCACCCGATGGGTCGAGCTGTGCTGCACGAACCCGGCCAAGATGTTCGGCCTCTACCCGCGGAAGGGCACCATCGCCCCGGGCTTCGACGCCGACCTCGTGGTGTTCGACCCCAAGGTGGAGCGGGTCATCTCCGCCCAGACCCACCACATGAACGTGGACTACTCCTGCTACGAGGGCATGAAGGTCTGGGGCAAGCCCGAGGTGGTCATGCAGCGGGGGGCCATCCTGGTCGAGGGCGACCGGTGGTTCGGGAAGGAGGGGCAGGGCCGGTTCATCCCCCGCAGCCGCTTCCAGGAGCCCTGAGCGGCGGGCGCCGGGCGGGGCCTCTGACGGGCTCCCGGCTTGACGGGCCCGGGGAGGCGTATGCTTCCGGGGAGCGTGGAACGAGGAGGGACCCGATGAGCGTCCAGACCGTCCGGAGCTTCGTCGCCGGGAGGTTCCGGGAGTCGAGGTCCGAGGAGGTCCAGGTCGACCCCATCCCTGATCCCGCCACCGGGGAGACCATCGCCCTGCTTCCCTACTCCACCCGGGAGGAGATCGACGAGGCCGTGCGGGCCGCCCGCGCCGCCTTCCCCGAGTGGTCGAACACGCCGGTCCCGGACCGGGCCCAGGTGATGTTCCGGTTCAAGCAGCTCCTCGAGGACCACTTCGAGGAGCTGGCCCTCCTGGTCACCCGGGAGAACGGCAAGACCCTCCCCGAGTCCCGGGGGGAGGTCCGCCGGGCCATCGAGGTGGTGGACTTCAGCTGCGGGGCCCCCACCCTCCTCATGGGCACCGCCCTCGATCAGATCGCCGACGGGATCGACGAGGAGCTGGTCCGGTTCCCGGTGGGGGTGGTGGCGGGGATCACGCCCTTCAACTTCCCCAACATGGTCCCCCTGTGGATGATCCCGCTGGCCCTGGTGTGCGGGAACACCTTCGTCCTCAAGCCCTCCCAGCGCACCCCGCTCTCCGCCGTCCGCATCGCCGAGCTGCTGGTCCGGGCGGGGCTCCCCGACGGGGTGTTCAACGTGGTCCACGGGGCCAAGGACGCGGTGGACGCGCTCCTCACCCACCCAGAGGTGGACGCCGTCTCCTTCGTGGGCTCGGCCACGGTGGCCCGCTACATCTACGCCACCGGGGCGGCCCACGGGAAGCGCGTGCAGGCCCTGGGCGGGGCCAAGAACCACATGATCGTGATGGAGGACGCCGACCTCGAGCGGACGGTCACGGCCATGGTCTCCTCGGCCTTCGGCAACGCCGGGCAACGGTGCCTGGCGGGCAGCGTGGCCGTGGGGGTGGGCAAGGTGGGCGATGCCCTGGTCCGGGAGCTGGCCGAGCAGGCCGGCCGGCTGAAGGTGGGCCCGGGGGTGGAGCCCGACACCGACATGGGCCCGGTCATCCGCGAGGAGCGGAAGAAGGAGCTCATCTCCTACATCGAGGAGGGCGAGGAAGTGGGGGCGGCCCTGGTGGCCGACGGCCGGGGGATCGAACGGGCCGACGGCTTCTTCCTGGGCCCCACCATCTTCGACCGGGTGACCCCCGACATGCGGCTGTGGCGGGAGGAGCTGTTCGGCCCCATCCTCTCGGTGGTGCGGGCCTCCGACGTCGACGAGGCCATCCGGATCATGAACGCCAGCCCCTACGGCAACGCCGCCTCCATCTTCACCACCTCCGGGGCCCACGCCCGGGAGTTCAAGCGTCGGGCCGAGGCCGGGATGCTGGGCATCAACATCGGGATCCCCGCCCCCATGGCCTTCTTCCCGTTCACCGGGTGGAAGCACTCGTTCTTCGGGGACCTTCACGCCACAGGGATGGACGGGGTGCGCTTCTACACCCGGCACAAGGTCGTGACCTCCCGCTGGTGGCTGGCCCCCCGACTCGACCACACCCAGCCGGAGGGGCGGGGCCACTGAGCGGTCCGGACCGGGAGGTGCCCGGCCGGCGAGCGGTGGGGTCCTCCGGGCGCGGCGCGGGCCCCGGCGACGCTCCTGACCTGCGGACGCTGGACCTGCGGGCCCTCCCCAAGGTCGAGCTGCACCGCCACCTGGAGGGCTCCCTCCGGCTGGGCACGGTGATCGAGCTCTCCCGGGCAGCTGGCCTCCAGCTCCCCGCCTGGACCGAGGAGGCGCTGGCTCCCCTGGCTCTGGTCCGGGAGCCCGTCGGGAGTCTTGAGGAGGCCCTTTCGAGGTTCGCCCTCTTCCAGGGGGCGGTCCGGAGCCTGGAGGCCGTGCGGCGGGTGACCCGAGAGGCCGTCGAGGACCTGGCGGCGGACGGGGTCCGTCTCGCCGAGCTCCGGTTCTCGCCCCAGTTCCTGTGCGAGCCCGGAGGGCTCGACTGGGACGCCGCGCTGGAGGCCATCCTGCAGGGCCTGGAGGACACCAGGGGCCAGGACGTGGCCGTGGGGCTGGTGGCCATCGCCAGCCGGGACTACGGGCTGGAGTCGGCCCGGGCCACGGCAGGCTTCGCCCTCCGCCACCGGGAGCACCTGGTGGGCTTCGACCTGGCCGGCCCGGAGCTCGGCTTCCCTCCGCGCCGGTACCGGGACGTGGTGAACCCCGTCAAGGAGGCGGGGCTGGGCCTCACCGCCCACTACGGGGAGTCGGGCCCGCCCTCGTACGCGCTGGAGGCGTTGGAGGCGCTGGGCGCGGACCGGCTGGGCCACGGGCTGTCCGTGGCCCGGGACCCCGAGGCCGTTCGCCGGGTGGCGGAGGCCGGGGTGACGTTGGAGATGTGTCCCACCTCCAACTGGCTCACCGGCGGGGTGGCCCGCCTCGGCGACCACCCAGCCCGCCGCCTGCTGGGCCAGGGCGTCCGGGTCACGCTGAACTCGGACGACCCAGGGCTCTTCGGGACCGACCTCACCCACGAGTTTGAGGTGGCCCGGGACGAGCTGGGGTTCAGCTGGGGCGACGTCCGCGCGGTGACGGCCAACGCCCTGGCCGCCAGCTTCCTGCCGCCGCCGGTGAAGGAGGCGGTGCGGGCCCGGCACTTCGGGTGGCTCGGCCCCGCGGACTGAGGTCGAGCCGGGAAGGCGGAGACCGGTGGGAGCGGGGCCCGCCCACGGCCCCGCCGGAGCGAGGGGAGGCGCCGTGGACCGCGCCGAGTACCGGCAGCGGAGCCTGGAAAGGCGGGAGGGGGCGCCCGGGGCTGGGAGGCCAGGCACGACTTCCTGTGGGAATGCACGCGCCACGTGGGGGCGTGGCTCGTCGGCCGCCTGGAGTCGAGCGGAACGCCTGGTCGGAGGCCCCGGCCGGCTCCTCGTGCAGCTGGTCCTGGTCCCCGCCCCGGAGCCGGAGGCGCCCGGACCCTTCGCCCTGGGCGGACCCCGAGCGGGTCCGGGGCCTGGTCCTGGGGGCGGGCTTCGGCGAGCCCCTCGTCGAGGAGCTCGAGCTGACCTGGCGGTACCCGGACTCCGACCGGTACTGGGAGACGCTGGTGGACCTCTCGCCGGCCCTGGCCGACCTGCCCTCGGCGGCGGAGCGACGGTCGGTCCGGGAGGCCCTGCGGGAGCGGGTGGCGCCCTTCCGGGTCGGAGCGGAGTACGAGCTCCCCGGGGTCACGTTCTGCGTGTCCACCGACGCGTCCGCCTCCTGAGGGGACCCTGGGCCCCGTGGTGCTAGCGTTCCCCCGATGCGGTGGGCCACCTTCCGGGTCGGGGGCGGCGGGGAGCGGGTGGGGCTCCTCCAGGGGGACCGGGTCCACGCCCTGGAGCCAGGGGTCCGGCTGGTCGACCTCCTGGGGGACGGCGGCGACCGGCTTCGGGCGGCCGGGGAGCGGGCCCTGCTGGAGCCCTTCGAGGTCCTGGGGCTGGAGGAAGTGAGGCTCCTGCCCCCGGTCCCCCGCCCCCCCTCCATCCGGGACTTCTACGCCTTCGAGCAGCACGTCCGCACGGCCCGCCAGCGCCGGGGGCTCGAGATGGACCCCGGCTGGTACGAGCTGCCGGTCTTCTACTTCAGCAACCCCGCCGCTGTGATGGGCCCGGGGGACGACGTCCCCATGGCCCCCGGCTCCACCGAGGTGGACTACGAGCTGGAGGTGGCCGCGGTGGTGGGACGGGAGGGGTCCAACCTGGACCCGGCCGAGGCCGAATCGTACATCGCGGGCTTCTGCGTGATGAACGACTGGAGCGCCCGGGACCTCCAGCGTCGGGAGATGAAGCTCTCGCTCGGGCCCGCCAAGGGAAAGGACTTCGCCACGAGCCTCGGGCCCGTGCTCGTCACCCCGGACGAGCTCGAGCCCTACCGGCGGGGACGGGCCTACGACCTCGAGATGACGGCCTCCGTGAACGGACGGGAGTACAGCCGGGGCAACCTGGCCGACATCTACTGGAGCTTCGGGGAGATGCTGGCCTACGCTTCCCGGGGGACGCGGGTGGTGCCCGGCGACGTGATCGGGTCGGGGACCTGCGGGACAGGCTGCATCCTGGAGCTCTCCCTGGTCCACGGGGAGGAGCGCTACCCCTGGCTGAAGCCGGGGGACGAGGTGGTACTCGAGGTGGAGCAGCTGGGACGGCTGGCCAACCGGGTGGTGGCGGGGCCCCCGGTCAAGCCGCTGCGCCCGGGCCCGGGCGGCCCTCCGGGGAGGGGGCGTCCCTGATGGAGCTCGACCCCGCCGCCCGGTTCGCCTCCCGCCTGGCTCGCCTCGCGCCTCGCCTCTCTCGTCACGCCCGGGCCTCGCCCCCGGTGGGCCTCACCGACCCCGACCCGGACACGGGGGAACGGTGGGACTGGGGCCAGGTGTGGGCCCACCTGGCCGAGTTCGTGCCGTACTGGCTGCGCCAGGCCCGCTCGGTCCTGGCGGCGGGGGCCGAGGAGCCCGTGCCCTTCGGCCGGACCAAGGCCGACCCGGACCGGGTGGCCGCCATCGAACGGGACCGGCGCACCCCTCCCCTCGAGCTGTGGGAACGGCTCGAGGGCCACCTGGCCGACCTCCGGGTGTTCCTCGAGCACGTCCCCCCGGAGGGCTGGGCGTGCCGGGGCCTCCACCCCACGCTGGGGGTCATGGAGCTGGCGGAGGTCGTGGAGCGGTTCCTCGTGGGCCACCTCGAGGAGCACCTGGTCCAGCTGGACCGGCTGGCCGCTGAGGGCGGGGCTTCCCCTGGGGTCAGTCCACCAGGATCCGGTTCGAGGCGAGGAAGTCCTCGGTGAGGTAGAAGACCTCCCGGGTGAGGGCCCGGGTCTTGCGGCTGAAGATGACGGCCAGCTCCCGGCGGCCGTCCCAGTAGTGGAGGTAGACCTTCATGGTGGAGGCGTCCACCTGGATCTCGTTCCAGGAGGGCGGGGTGAGGCCCCGGATCCGGCGGGTGGCCGCGGTCCCCGAGTTGCACACCAGGATCCCGTTGAGCCCCCAGAAGTAGGGGACGTGCTTGTGGCCGGAGAGGACCAGGTCCACGTCCAGGCGGGTGAGCTCGGCCAGGAGGTCGCCGGCGTCGGTGATGATGTTGCGCTCCCTGCCGGTGCCGGGGATCGACACCAGGTGGTGGTGGATGGCGAACACCTTGACGTCGTCGGGCTCATCGAACTGCTCGCGGATCCAGGGGTAGCGCTCCCGTCCCACGTGCCCCTCGTCCAGGTCGGGCTGGGAAGAGTCCACCCCCACCACCGTGAAGCCCGTGGCCTGGAGCCGCTCGGCCCGGACCGGGTCGAAGGCCTGCCGGTAGCGGGAGAACCGGTCCCCGAAGAACCGCCGGAAGTGGATGTAGCCCACGTTGCGGGAGTCGTGGTTGCCGGGGATGACGACCTTGGGGGCCTCGACCTTCTCCAGCCACCGGGCGGCCTGCTCGAACTCCCACTCGTAGCCGGCGGCGGTGAGGTCCCCGCACACCACCACGACGTCGGGCCGGATCCGGTTGACCCGCTCGACGATGGCGCCCATGACGTCGGGCTGGAAGGTGGGCTCGCCGCAGTGCAGGTCGGAGATCTGGACGATGCGGAGCGGCAGGCTGGCGATGGTCACGCGGTCCTCCTTCGGGTGACCGAACGGTGAGGCGGCCTGTCCCCTACGATACTTGGGGATGGAGGACGTGAGGGCCAGCTCGCCGGTCACGCACAGCCTGGTCAAGGCCCTCCGGTCCGTGCCCGACTTCGCCGCGCTGGACGACCGGACCCTGCTCCGGATCGTGGGGGCCTCGACCAACCTGGTGTGGAAGGCGGGCAGCACGATCTTCGAGAAGGGAAGCACCTCCGACGCCCTCTACGTGGTCCTCTCTGGGCTGGTCCGGGTGTTCGACCTCGACGACGGACGCGAGGTGGACGTGGCCCGCCTGGGCCCGGGGGAGTCGTTCGGGGAGCTCTCCCTGCTCCTGCACACCGTGCACTCCAAGAGCGCCCAGGCTGTCGAGGACAGCGAGCTCCTGGTGGTCCCCAGGGAGTCCTTCGAGGAGGTCCTGGCGAGCAGCCCCGAGCTGGCCGCCCACTTCCGGCGCCGGCTCCAGGAGCGGCTGGCGGTCAGGGGCCAGGTCAGCGAGTCGGCCTGAGCAGCGGTGGGGCCAGTCGGGCGGGGGGTCACGGAGGAGGTCTGCGCGGTCGCCGCCTACGCCCGGAGCGTGTCGGCCCGGGTGCTGGAGGCTGGCCCCGAGGGCGTGGTCCTGGACCGCACGGTGTTTTACGCCCGGGGCGGCGGCCAGCCCGGCGACACGGGCTGGCTGCGGTGAGACGACGGCCGGGTCCGGGTGGCGGACACCGTCCGGCGCCACGGAGTCCCGCTCCACGTCGTTGAGGGCCTCCCACCGCCCGTGGGGGCCGAGGTCACGGCGGAGCTCGACTGGGACCGGCGGTACCTCCTGATGCGGACCCACACCGCCCTTCACCTGCTGTCCGGGATCGTCTGGCGGGACTGCGGGGCGAAGGTAACCGGGGGGAACATGGAGCGGGGCAGGCCCGGATGGACTTCGAGCTCGAGCGAATGTCGGCCGAGTTCGGCCGGGAGGTCGAGGCCGAGCTGCGGGAGGCGGTGGCCGCCGATCGGCCGGTGCGGGTCCTGTTCCTGCCCCGGGCCCAGGGCCTGACCGACCCCTACCTCATCCGGACCAAGGTGAGCCTCCTCCCTCCGGAAGTCGACCCCATCCGGGTCATCGACATCGAGGGGGTCGACCGGCAGGCCGATGGAGGGACCCACGTGCGCTCCACGGTGGAGGTGGGGGAGGTGCGGGTGGTGAGGACCGAGAGCAAGGGGCGGGCTTTCAAGCGGATGCGCATCGCCGTCGGGGATCTGGCTGGACCGTGACCAGGGCCTCGGGTCGGGACGGCGCTCGGGTCTCGGGCGGACGGAGCGGACGGGCCGATCGGGTAGACTGGGCCCGGAGAGGTCGCCTAGCCTGGTCTATGGCGCCGGTTTGCTAAACCGGTTGGGGCGGTAAGCCCCTCGCGGGTTCGAATCCCGCCCTCTCCGCCGCGCGCCCGTAGCTCAACTGGACAGAGCGTCTGACTACGGATCAGAAGGTTGGGGGTTCGAGTCCCTCCGGGCGCACCACCCGCGAACCGCCTCCCCGGCCTGGGTCGAGTCGAGGTCTCGACCACTAGACCGCCCGTCGGCTCTGGTGGCGACCTCTTCGCCAGGCAGTGTCGGCCCCCTGCGACGCTTCGATCCGTGGCCGAAGAGATCGAGGCCACCGAGGTGCCGCTCGAGTTCCTGCAGGGCAGGGCCTACGTTCTCCTGGCGGAGCCGGGCCTGGTGGCCCTGGACGGGGAGGTGGACGTGGCGGTGCCGGTCCGGACCGGAGAGGAGGAGCCTCACCGAGAGGCTCACCGTCCTCGTGGGGACCAAGAACCGCCTGTACCCGAAGGACGTGGCGGCCTGGGCCAGCTGCGCGGGGTCCGAGGGGTTCCGGGAACGCCTGGCCGCGGCGGGCCTGTCCGGACCGTACCTCGTCTACGCCTTCGGCCGTCGGGTGTACCCAGGCGTCCGGGAGGCGGCCGAGACGGCCGGGGTGGGGGTGCTCAACCCACGAGGGGAGCAGGTGGCGCCCCGTCCGGTGGAGGCCTGAAGGCCCCCTGGGGAAAGGGCCAAGGCGGAGCCGGCCGCCGGTCCGAGCAGATCCTCCACCTGGTCCGCCTCCAAGGGGAGCCCGAACAGGAACCCCTGGGCGAGTTCGCACCCCAGCTGCCTGAGCTCAATGTGCTGCAAGGGTGACTCCACGCCCTCCGCCACGGGGGTCTTGCGGAGGGTGTGGGCCAGCTCGACGAGGGCCCGGGCGAAGCGCGAGTCTCGCTCGGTCTCGGCCACCCCCTCCACAAACGAGCGGTCGATCTTGAGGATGTCCGCTGGGAAGTGCTTGAGGTAGCGGAGCGAGGAATACCCCGAACCGAAGTCGTCGATGGCGATCTGGACCCCGAGGAGCTTGATCTCCTGGATCCACCGAAGGGCCGCCTCCACGTTGTCGATGAGCACCCCTTCGGTGATCTCGATGATCAGCCGCTCGGAGGGCAGGCCGGAGGCCCGGAGGGCGTCGGCCACCGCTCGCACGGACTCCGGTCTCTCGAGCTCCCAGCCGGAGAAGTTCACGCTCACGGACAGGTCCGGGGCCCGCTCCTGCCACTCACGCACCTGGCGGCAGGCCCGGTGCAGCACCCACCGGTCGATGGCCATGATGAGGCCGGTCTCCTCGGCCAGGGGGAGGAAGTCCGCCGGGGAGAGGACGCCCCTCGTGGGGTGGCGCCAGCGGACCAGGGCCTCGAACCCGGAGACCGTCCCGGTTTCGAGGTCCACGATGGGCTGGTACCGGACGGCGAGTTCGCCTCGCTCCACCGCCCGCTCGAGGTCGGACCGGAGGCTGGGTCGGTCCACCGCTCCGGTCCCCGCGGGGACCGAGGTCGGGACCGGGCCCCCGGGTCCCGTACCGGGCTGTGGCTCGTCGCCCCAGAGGTCGCCCGCGAGGGAGACCCGGTTGCGCCCGGCGGCTTTGGACCGGTAGAGGGCTTCGTCGGCCGCGCGGACCAGGGAGTCGGCGTCGGCCCCGTGCGTGGGGTAGATGGCCACCCCCACGCTCACCGTGAGGCCCCCTGGGACGTCCAGGCCGGCCACGGCTGCCCGGACGCGCTCCGCGGCGGCGAGCGACTCGGACCAGGGGCACATGGGCAGGATGACGGCCAGCTCCTCGCCCCCGTAGCGGGCCACGGTGTCGAAGGCCCGACACGCGGAGACCAAGGCCTGGGCCACCGCCCGCACGGCCTCGTCCCCGGCCTGGTGCCCGTGGCGGTCGTTGAAGGCCTTGAAGTGGTCGATGTCCACGAGCAGCAACGTGAGCTCGGTCCCGGTCCGCTGGGCTCGGGACAGCTCCCGCTCCAGGGCGTGCTCGAAGGCCCGGCGGTTGGCCACGCCCGTGAGGGGGTCGGTCTCGGAGATCCTGGTGATCGTCTCGAGGAGCCAGGCGTTGCGCAGGGCCATGGCCGCGTAGGAGGCGAACTGCCCCACGACCGAGAGCACCCGGCGTTCCACCCGGGACCGTAGGCGGCTCGCGTGTTCGAGGACCAAGGCCCCGAGCGGGTAGTCGTCGGCAACCAGGGGGACGACCACCACGTTGCGAGCCCCGCGGAGGAGGCCGGCCAGCTGGGGGCTGGTCTCGAGGTTCACCGTGGGCACCAGGAGAGGGCGGCGCTCCTCCCAGGCCCGGCGGACCAGGGCGTCCACGCCTCCCGGCAGCTCGGTGAGGGCCGGGACCCCCCGCGCCCCGGCCACGGCGAACCGCCCCTCCGAGGCCGCGATGACCAGGGCCCGTCTGAACCCGAGCGCGTCCCGCACCGCGTCGAGGAGGGTGTCCGCCACCGTCCGGGCGTCCTTGGCCCGGTCGAGCTCGGAGGCCAACCGGGCCAGGGCCTCGACGTGGCGCTTGCGGCGGTGGAGCTCCCGCTCGTTGGCGGCGGAGAACGTAGCCGTCCCTCCCGCCACCGCCCAGATGGTGACCACCGTGAGCAGGAACGGTCGCCCCTGCAGGGTGGCGCCGGTCGCCACGGGGGACAGGAGGCCGTTGGCCTGCCCCCACCCCGCCGCCACGAGCAGCAGGCAGTGCCACGCGGCCAGCTTGAGCCCGGTCCGCCAGGAGGTCAGGATCGTGACCGCCACCAGGTGGACGTAGACGAGGACCAGGAGGGTGCTCTCGGTCCACCCCGAGCGGTAGACGGCCCATTCCAGGTACAGGCCGTCGAGGAACACGAGGGCCAGGATGACCGGGAGCCCCCGCCGGCCCGACCCCGCGCGAACGGCCTCCAGGGCAAGGGCGACCCCGAGGTAGGTCACGGTGGGCAGGACCAGTCGGGACGAGGGGACCCGGACCAGCGTGGGGGCGAGCAGGCCCGAGCCCAGCACCGCCAGGGCGAACCCCACCCGGAGGACCTGGAGGTGCCCCATCCGGAGAGCCAGCGAGGCCAGCTCCTCCTGGCTCCAGAACGCGGCCTGTCGGCGGCTCGGGTTCGGGGCCTCTGCCTTGGCATTCGAGCCGTCCTCCCGGGACGGGCGTCGGTCGGTCATCGCGCGCTCCTGGGGGCGGCCGCTACCGGGAACGGGGTAAGTCTGCGTGGCCAGGAGGGGGGACCGCATCGGCCGTTCGGGCATACCTCGATCGACCGACCGTCCCCTGGTCCGGCCCGTCCGGGTGACGACCTTGGTCGGAGTTTGGTGGGACCGGGGGGCGCGGGCGGGCCTGCCGTCCTGCGGCCCCGCCTACCGAGGGGCCAGCTCGGCGCGGACGCCCAGGAGCCGGACGGGACGGTCCAGCTGGAACCGGTCTAGGGCGGCGAGCGCCGCCGCCTCGATGGCTCCGGGGTCGAGGCTCGGCGTCAGGAGGGGCACGCCGTGGGTGTGGGTGTCGAAGGGGGCGAAGCGGACCTTGACCACCACGCGGAGGACCGGCCGGCCCTCCTCCCCGAGCTCCCGGGCGAGCTCCGTGGCCATGGCGGCTACCTGCCGGCGGACCTCGACCGGGTCGGCGATGTCCTCCTGGTAGGTCCGCTCCCGCCCTCGGCCCTTGGGGACCGGGGGCTCGTCGGACACGGGGGAGGCGTCCTCGCCGGTGGCGAGCTGCCGCAGCCACGGCCCCACCATGGGCCCGAACCGCCGGGCCAGCCGCTCGGGGTCGGCCGCCGCCAGCTCTCCCACGGTCCGGATCCCGAGGCCGGCGAGCTTCCGGGCCGTCTTGGTGCCGATCCCCCACAGGGCGTCGGTGGGGAGGCCGTCCATGACCTCCGCCCAGTTCTCCCTGGTCAGCCGGAACACCCCGGCCGGCTTGGCGAAGCCGCTGGCCAGCTTGGCCCGGAGCTTGTTGTCCCCCACCCCCACGGAGCACCACAGCCGGGTCCGCTCCAGGACGGCCCGCTGCACCTGGCGGGCGAGCCCCTCCGGGTCGTCGGTCTCCACGGCCATGAAGGCCTCGTCCCACCCCGCCACCTCCACCACCGCGGGGAACGACCGGAGGGTGGCCATGACCTCCCGGGACGCGGCCAGGTAGGTCTCGGCGTCCACCGGCAGGAACACGGCCTCCGGACACCGTCGGTAGGCGGTGCGCAGCGGCATCCCGGAGCGGATGCCGTACTTCCGGGCCTCGTAGTTGGCGGTGGACACCACGCCCCGCTTGGTGGGATCGCCGGTGCCTCCTACCACCACGGGTCGGCCCCGCAGCTCGGGCCGGCGCAGGAGCTCCACCGCGGCGATGAACTCGTCGAGGTCCACGTGGAGGACGAACCGCCCCACGGGCCCAGCGTAGACCGGCCCTGGCCGGCGGTGGGAGCGGGGCGCCGCCTCCTCACCGGCGGTGGCGGGCCGGAGAGCGGGGGCCCCTCAGAGGGTCCCCGCCTCCCGCAGGAGGGCCCGGAACCGGCGGGCGTCCTCGAGCATGGCGAGGTTGTTGAACAGGACGTACACGGGAGCGCGGCCCGCCTCCAGCGCCTCGCGGCACCGGCCCAGGAGGGCCCGGAGGTCGTCGTCGGTGTAGCGGTACCGGTAGCCGCCCACTCCGTGCAGCCGCCAGTAGGCGAAGCCCCCGTGGACCTCTCGCCCCGAGAACGGGTCCACGCAGTGGACCAGGTCCAGCTCGACGCAGAGCTCCCGGACCAGCTCCGGGGGCCAGCCACCCCTCGGTTCCCAGGCCAGGGCCAGGCCGTCGCGAGGGGCCCGCTCGAAGAACCCGCGGAGGTCGGCCACGTGCCGTTCAGTGGGTCGAAAGCTGGCGGGGCACTGGAAGACCACCACCCGAGCCTCGAGGGCCAGGGCGACCTCCAGGGTCCGCCGCCAGGCCTCCTGGACCTCGGGGGTGGGGCGGAACGAGCCGTAGGCGTCGGGGGACCCGCGCAGGGGCTCCCGGAGGCGGCGGTAGGTGGGGCTGGCGGGGCTGTGGGTGATGAGTTGCCAGGCCTTCATGGTGTGGACGAACCCGGGAGGTGCCTGGTCTCGCCAGCGCCGGGCCGTCGAGACGCTGGGGAGCTGGTAGAAGGTCTGCTGGACTTCCACCACCGGGAACTCCGCCACGTAGGCGTCCCGACGGACCGGGAACCCGCAGCAGCCCACCAGGACCAGCTCACGCACCGACCACCACCGCCCCGTCGTGCACGTTGCGCCGACAGGATGTATTCCTATGGAAGCGGAAAGGAGGTGAGGGCATGGACGAAGGGCTGAGGGACCGGATGGAGGGGTTCGGCCCGGAGGAGCCCGTCGAGGCGAGTGGAGCGGGGCCCGAGACCGAGGTCCCCGCCCCCGGTCCGGAGATGCCGCCCGTCCCGGAGGCCGGGCCTGCCCCGGAGGCACCGCCGGAACGGCCGCCGGCCCCGAAGAAGCCGGCCGCGCCTAAGAAGCCCGCCGCGAAGAAGCCGGCGGCCAAGAAGAAGGCGGTGGCCAAGAAGAAGCCGGCAGCCAAGAAGAAGGCCGTGGCCAAGAAGCCCGCGGCCAGGAAGCCGGCGACGAAGAAGGCCGCCGCCAGGAAGACCGCCTCCAAGCCCGCGGTCTCCAAGCGGGCCGGGGCCGGGACCTCCACCCGGAGGCGCTGACCCCGAGGCCCGGCCGGGGGCCACCGGGACCAGGGCGAGGTCGCTACAGGTAGCGAAAGCTCTCGGGTTCCTGTTCCTTGCGCTCCTCTTTCTGGGGAGCGCGCTGGGGGAGAGCGCGTCGTCGCATGGCCTCGAACTGGGCCTGGGCCTGCATCTGCTGGGCCCACAGGGCGGCCTGGATGCCGTGGAAGAGGCCCTCCAGCCACCCCACCAGCTGCGCCTGGGCCACCCGGATCTCCGCGTCGGTGGGGGCCTCCTCCAGCCTGGGGACCAGAGCGTCCAGCTCCCGCTGGAGGTCGTCCGACAGCACCTCCTTGAGCTCCCGGAGGGACGCGTCGTAGATCTCCCGGAGCCGCTCCCGTCCCCGCTCGTCCAGGGGGGCCTGCCTGGCCTCCTCGAGGAGGTGGCGGGCCATGGAGGCGATGCGGAGGAGCTTGGCCGGCTGGTCGATGCGGTCGCCCCGCTCCTCGTCCGGCGTCTCCCGGACCACGATGAGCTTGCCTCGTTCCTCGATCTCGGCCATGGGTCCTCCTCGTCACGTCGTCGGGTGGGCGGTCCCTCCTTGGGCTCCGGCTCACCCTGAGGGCGCCCTGGCCCGGGGGGCCGCCCGGGCGTCCGCGGCCATCCCTCTTACCCTACTCCGGCCCGGCGCCACCGGCCCAGGTCAGAATGCTGGGTGTGAACCTCCCCGAGGCGGACGAGCGGTTCATGGGGCTGGCCCTGGAGGAGGCCCGCCGGTGCCTGGAGTGGGGGGACGTCCCGATCGGGGCCGTCGTGGTCCGGGCCGGGCAGGTGGTGGCCCGGGCCGGCAACCAGCGAGAGCTCCGGGCCGACCCCACGGGCCACGCGGAGGTCCTGGCCCTCCGGGAGGCCGGGGCCAGGCTGGGCACCTGGAGGCTGGACGGCTGCACGGTCTACGTCACGCTCGAGCCCTGCGCCATGTGCGCCGGGGCCCTGGTCCTGGCCCGCGTGGACCGGCTGGTGTTCGGGACCCGGGACCCGAAGGCCGGCTTCGCGGGCTCCCTCGGGAACCTGGTCCAGGATCCCCGTCTCAACCACCGGCTGAAGGTCAGGGAGGGCGTGCGGGCGGAGGAGGCCTCTCAGCTCCTGCGGTCGTTCTTCGCCGGCCACCGGTGAGGGCGGGGGAGGGCGGAGGCCCGACCCCGGGGTTTTCCCCTTGCGGGTCCTCATCCCTCTGCCCTAGGCTGGCCCCTGGCCCCGGAGCTGGACCGGGGGAGGCTCGACCCAGGAGAGGGGGGCGGATGGCACACGTGGGGAACGTCTACACGTCGGCCGCCTGGCTGGTGAAGGCCGGCAACGAGGAGGACTTCGTCCTGGCCTGGGAGAGCTTCGCCCAGTGGTGCATGAAGCACGGCTGGGGCGCCGAGCCTCCCCTGCTCCTCCGCAACCTCGCCGACCGGCGCTACTTCGTCTCGTTCGGCCAGTGGGAGGACCGGGAGCGGGTGGAGGAGTGGCGGCGGCTGCCGGAGTTCCAGGACTTCCTGGCCCGGGCCCGGGAGCTCTGCGAGGAGATCCGCCCGGGCACGTTCGAGGTGGCCGCCCACCCCACCCCCTAGGGCCGGGAGCCGCGCCGGGCCCGCCGGTACAATGGGTCTTCGGTAGGGTCGCCTAGTCTGGCCGAGGGCGGCGGTCTCGAAAACCGCTAGGGGAGCAATCCCCTCGTGGGTTCGAATCCCACCCCTACCGCTCGTTTGGGGCGAGGGGTACCCGCTCAGCCATCCGTTCCGAAGATTGCCGTCTCGGGGAAGAAGCTCGCCCAGTCGAACCAGAAGCTCTTCACGGAGACGATGACGCCGTCGTCGCGCTCGACGCTCTCGGCGGGAAGGAGGCGCAGGCACCGAGGACAGAGGGAGCTCATCTGGCCGAGCCTGCGGGCCGAGAGGTCGTCGCGGTCGACAGCCTCACCTTTCACCATCGTGAGGTGGGACGCCGGACCGGGACCTCCGATTCCCCGACCGCCTTGGGCCCGGGTGCGCCGCCTACAATCGAGGCCGGAGGGATGCCCGAGCGGACGAAGGGGCACGCCTGGAGAGCGTGTAGGCGGGTAACCGTCTCCGGGGTTCAAATCCCCGTCCCTCCGCTCCCCTGAAGGCCGGCGTGTCGAGTCCCGGCCGTCATCGTGCGTTGGGCCGTCCCCGCTCCCCGCGTATGATCGGGAGGCCGCCGGCCGTCCCCCGGGCCTCCCCGGCCGTCCGAACAGGTCCTCGTCCCTGAGGAGCGCCACCCGTGACCGAGCAGGAAAGCATCGCCAGACGCGGCCTGCGCGTCCTGGCCTCCTACGTGGCCACCCACCCCGTGCCCTTCGCGGTGGCCGTCACCGGGGCCACTGTCTACGCGGCCATGACCGTGGCCGGCTCGTTCGTCCTGGGCCGGATCACCGACCGGGTGCTGGTCCCCGCCTTCGGGCGGGACGTGGGCCCGGGGGCCATCCTCTGGGCCGTCGGGGTCCTCCTGACGGTGGGCGTGGTGCGGGCGGGGGGCGTGGTCACCCGCCGGTACTTCGCCGCGATGACCGGCGGGCGCCTGCGGGCCACCCTCACCGCCCACGTGGTGGACCGGTACCAGCGGCTGCCCCTCGCCTACCACCGGGCCCGGCCCACGGGCGAGCTCATCGCCCACGCGGAGGCCGACGTCCAGGCCGCCATCGACGTCGTCCACCCGCTGCCCTGGTCGCTGGCCGTGGTCCTCCTGGTGGCCTTCGCCACGGTGGCGTTGTTCCTCACCGACCTCTTCCTGGCCGTCGTCGGGTTGGTGGTCCTGCCGGGGCTGGCCCTGCTCAACCGGGCCTACAGCCGGAGGATCGAGGAGCCCGCGGCCCGGGCCCAGGAGCACATCGCGGAGGTCTCGGCGGTGGCCCACGAGAGCATCGACGGGGCCCTCATGGTCAAGACCCTGGGTCGGGAGGAGGCGGAGGTGGCCAGGCTCCGGGACCGGGTCCTGGCCCTGCGGGACGCCCGGGTCCGCCTGGGGGCCTTGCGGGCGAGCTTCGAGCCGGCCTTCGAGGCCCTGCCGGCCCTGGGGATCGTCGTGCTCATCGCCGTGGGCGCCTGGCGGGCGTCCACGGGGGCCATCACCGTGGGAACCCTGGTCCAGTTCGTGAGCCTCTTCGAGCTGCTGGCCTCCCCCATCCGGCTCATCGGCTACGTCCTCTCCGACCTCCCCCGCTCCGTGGTGGGCCGGGAGCGGCTGGAGCGCGTGTTCACGGAGCCCATCGCGCTCCGCACCCCGCCCCCCGGCGACGGCCTCCCGCTCCCCCCAGGGTCCCTGGGGCTGTCCGTCCGCTCCGTGGCCTTCTCCTACGAGGGCACCCGGGTCCTCGACGAGGTCACGTTCGACGTCGGACCCGAGGAGTCGGTGGCCCTGGCCGGCCCCACGGGGTCGGGGAAGAGCACCCTGGCCCACCTCCTGGTGCGCCTGGCCGACCCCGAGGCCGGGTCGGTCCTCCTGGGAGGGGTGGACCTCCGCCAGGTGGACCCGGGGGAGCTCCGCCGGGCTGCGGCCATCGCCTTCCAGGAGAGCTTCCTCTTCGCCTCCTCGGTCCGGGACAACATCCTCCTGGGCTGGGAGGAGAGCGAGGAGGACGTGGTGTGGGCGGCCCGGCTGGCCCAGGCGGACCGCTTCGTCCGAGCCCTCCCGCAGGGCTACGACACGCCCCTGGGCGAGCGGGGAGTGAACCTCTCCGGAGGCCAGCGACAGCGCCTGGCCCTGGCCAGGGCCCTCGTCCGCCGGCCCCGCCTGCTCGTGCTGGACGACGCTCTCTCGGCGGTGGACCCCAGGGTCGAGGCAGCCATCCTTGAGGGGCTGCGGCGGGAGGTCCGCGCCACGCTCGTGGTGGTGGCCTACCGGGTCTCCACGATCGCTCTGGCCGACCGGGTCCTCTACCTCGACGGAGGGCGGATCGTGGCGGAGGGGACCCACGACGCGCTCATGGCCCACCCGGGATACCGGGCCATGATCACCGCCTACCGACGGGGGGCGGCGTGAGCGCGCGGGAGCGGGCCCGGCTGGTCGGGCGTCGCCTGGGGCGGGCCCTGGACCGGGCCAGCCCGCGCCGGGCCCGCGAGCCAGAGGACGCGGTCCGAAAGGAGCTGGTCCCGCCGGGGGCCGTGGAGGGGCCCGTCCCCAGCGAGCCGGCCGAACCGTCCGAGGCCGAGCTCGGCGGGGGCGCCCTCCGCCTCCTGCGGCGGGGGCTGCGGGAGACCCCCGAGCTGCGGGCGGGCCTCGGCTTCACGGTGGTCATGGCCCTGGCCCTCACGGCGGGCCGGGTCCTCGTCCCGGTCCTCGTCCAGCAGACCCTGGACCGGGGGCTGGCCGGTCCGGGCGGCTTCCGTCCCCGCCTGGTGTATACGGCCGCCGCCGGGGCGGCCGTCCTGGTGGGCCTCCTCTACCTCGTGGGGCGGGCCACCTACCTCCGGCTGGTGCAGCGGGCCGAGGCGGCCTTGGCCGCGCTGCGGGTCCGGGCCTTCGAGCACATCCACCGGCTCTCCATCGCCGAGCAGACCGCCGAACGCCGGGGGACCTTCGTGGCGCGGGTCACGGCCGACGTGGACGCCCTGGTCCAGTTCCTGGACTGGGGCGGGATCCAGTGGATCACGGCCTCCGCCCTCATGCTGGGAGCGGCCGGGGCCATGGTGGCGTACTCCTGGCGGTTGGCCCTGGTGGTGTTGCCCGTGGTGGTGCCGCTGTTCTTGCTCATGCGGCGGATGCAGCGGGGGATGCTCGCGGCGTACGACCGGGTGCGGACCCGAGTGGGGGAGACCCTCGCCCAGGTCTCCGAGAGCCTCATGGGGGCGGCCGTGGTCCGGGCCTACGGCCTGGAGGAGCGGGTGAACCGCCGGCTCCGGGAGGCCATCGGGCGACGGTACCGGGCGGAGATGCGGGCCGCCAGGTACATGGCCACCATCTTCCCCATGGCCGACCTGTTCGGCACCCTGACCGTGGCCGCCGCGGTGGGCGTGGGGGCCTGGTTCGGCCCGGGGTGGGGGCTGTCCGTGGGTCGGCTGGTGGCGTTCGCCTTCCTGGTGAACATGTTCGTCCAGCCCCTCTCGGAGCTCTCGGAGACTTTCGACCAGACCCAGCAGGCCATCGCGGGGTGGCGGAAGGTCCTGGGGGTCCTGGACCTCCCGGTGGACCTCCCCGAGCCCTCCTCTGGGGTGGACCTCCCCGCGGGGGCCCTCTCCGTCCGGGTGGAGGGGGTGACCTTCGCCTACCGCGACGGAGGAGGCCTCGTGCTCGGGGGGATCGACCTCGAGGTCCCGGCCGGGGCCCACGTGGCGGTGGTGGGCGAGACCGGCTGCGGGAAGACCACCTTCGCCAAGCTCCTGGGCCGCCTGGCCGACCCCGTCTCCGGCCGGATCCTCGTGGGCGGGGTCGACCTCCGGGAGGTCTCTCCGGCTTCCAGGCGCCGGGCCATCCGGATGGTCCCCCAGGACGGGTTCCTGTGGGACACGACGGTCCGAGAGAACGTCCGGTTCGGGCGGGCGGGGGCCACCGACGAGGAGGTCGAGGCGACCTTCCGGTCCCTGGGGCTGGAGGCGTGGGTGCGGAGCCTGCCCCTCGGGCTGGACACCCCCGTCGGCGAGCGGGGCGAGAGCCTGTCCGTGGGCGAGCGGCAGCTCGTGGCGCTGGCCCGGGCCCAGCTCGCCGACCCCGGGCTGCTCATCCTAGACGAGGCCACGAGCGCGGTGGACCCCGAGACCGAGAGGGCCCTGTCCCGGGCCCTGGCCCGGCTGTCGGAGGGCCGGACCACGGTCACCATCGCCCACCGGCTGTCCACCGCCGAGGCGGCCGACGAGGTCCTGGTCTTCGACCGGGGCAGGGTCGTGGAGCGGGGGACCCACGCCGAGCTCGTGGCCCGGGGCGGGGTGTACGCCTCCCTTTACCGGAGCTGGCTCGGCAACGTCGAGGCGGGGGAGGCCGGGCCCGGCTCGGTCCACCCCGGGCACCTCGACGGGCGGGTCCGCCTGGGCGGCTCCCCCACGGCCTCCAACCCCCGGCGGACGTCCTCGAACGTCTCCCAGGGGCGGTAGGGCACCCCTTCCGCCCAGCACAGCTCCGCCAGCTGGTCCTTGGCGAACACGAGGTCGGCGTAGAGGGCGCCGTAGCGGTCGGAGTGGCCCTCGCCCACGAAGGCCACCGGGCCCAGCCGCTCCCGGCGGTCGAGGACGGCCCGCATCTTGCAGGTCCCGCACCCCACGCACGCCTCGTGGGCGTGAGGGAAGGCGAACCGCGGGCCTTCGGGCTCGAACCGCACCTCGTTGGTGAGGACCGGGACCCAGGCCAGGCCGGCACGCCGCAGCATGGGCTCGACGTAGAACCCCATCCCGTCGCTGGCCACGACCAGCTCCAGCCCGCGCCCCCGGGCCCACTCGGCGAAGGGCCGGAAGGTCGGGTCCAGAGGGAAGCGCTCCAGGGCGAAGGCCAGCATCTCCTCCTGCGTGGCCCGCACCATCCGGGCCTGGCGGACCAGGCACTCCCGGGACCCCACCTCGCCCCGCTGGAAGGCGAGGTCCACCTCCCACCAGCCGGGCTCGGCGAAGGCCCCCAGGAGCTCCTCCGAGACGTCCTTGGGGCAGACGGTCCCGTCGAAGTCCACGACGACGGCGGCCACGGGCAGCGGCGTCACGGGAGCAGCGTGGCGGAACGGGGCCCGGGGTGGCAACCTCTTGCCTCATGGACGTGCGGGGGAGGACGGCCCTGGTCACCGGGGCCTCCGGGGGCATCGGGCGGGCCACGGCCCTCGAGCTGGCCCGGCTGGGGGCCTTCGTCAAGCTGACCGGCCGGGCCGAGGCCGCCCTGCGGGAGGCGGCCCGGGCCACGGGGGGCACCTACCTCGTGGCCGACCTGGCCCGTCCCGAGGAGGTGGACCGCCTGGCGGCCTGGGCCGGGGACGTGGACGTCCTCGTCAACAACGCGGGGGTGGGGTGGGCCGGGCGGTTCGCGGAGATGCCCCCGGAGCGGGCCGAGGAGGTCGTGGCCGTGAACCTCCTGGCCCCCCTCCGGCTCACCCGGGCCCTGCTCCCCGGCATGCTGGCCCGGGGCCGAGGCCACGTGGTGAACGTGGCCTCTATCGCCGGCCACGTGGGCCCCGGGGAGGAGGCGGTGTACGCGGCCACCAAGGCCGCCCTCATCGCGTTCAGCGAGAGCCTCCGCTACGAGCTGGCCGGGACGGGGGTGGGGGTGAGCGTGGTCTCGCCCGGGGTGGTCCGGACGGCCTTCTTCGACCGGGAGGGAAGTCCCTACGCCCGCCGCTTCCCGCGCATGGTCGGCCCTGAGGTGGTGGCCCGGGCGGTGGTCCGGGCCGTTCGGGAGGAGCGGGCGGAGGTCTTCGCCCCTCGCTGGTTCGCCCTCCCCGCCTGGCTGCGGGGGGCGTTCCCGGGCCTCTACCGGCGGCTGCAGGGGCGATTCGGCTGACGGGCGGGCTCGCCCCGGCTGCCGGCCGCCGCCGGCTCAGGCTCCCTGCCGGCCGGAAGGTCAGGCCCCGGGCTGCCGGCCGGAGGGTCAGGCCCCTCTCCGGCGGTGGTCAGGCCCCCGGGGCGCCCGCTCCCTCCGCCCAGCGGCGGAGGACGGCCGCCACCTCCGCCGGGCCCGCGGCCAGGGCGTCCGCCGCCGTCCCTTCGGGCGGTGGGCCGTCCCGGACCACCCGCACCGTCCGCATGCCGAGGGCCCGCGCGGGGGCGATGTCGTCCCGCTCCGAGTTGCCCACCATGACGCAGGCTTCTGGGGGAGCGCCGGCCACCCGGAGGGCCGACTCGAACACGGCCCGGTGGGGCTTGCGGAGCCCCACGTCCACCGAGGTGACGGCCCCGTCCAGCAGGGCCCGCAGCCCGAACCGCTCGAAGTCCTCCAGGTACTCGGCCCCGGTCCGCAGGTAGGTGTTCGACACGAGGACGGCCCGGAGGCCCAGCCGGCGGACCTCCCGCAGGAGCTCCGGGACCCCGGGGAACAGGTAGTCGGGGGAGGCGGGGACGATCAGGGCCCGGCGGAGGGCGTCCAGCCCCGCGGGGGGCGGCTCCAGGCCGAGGGCCCGGAGGGCCGCCGCCAGCTCGCCCTGGGTGTCCTGGGCGAGGTCCTCCGGGGCGCCGGGCCCCTCGTAGCGGCGCTGGAAGCGGGCGTGGACCTCGCGGATGAGGGCCCGGGCGAGGTCGGCGGACAGGCCCGGCAGGGCCCGGCGGACCGCCTCCACCTGGTGGTCGCCCTCGGCCCCCGGCAGGGGGAACCCGTCGGGCCACAGCGTCCCCCCGACGTCGAGCAGGACGGCCCGCGGGGGGGAGGCCGGCGGACGGTTCGACACGGCCGGGGGTGTGGCCTCAGGCCCCGGCCGGGAGCGCCGCCAGGCCACCGGCCAGGCTGTAGGCCTGGTACCCTCGGGCCCGGAGCTCCCTGGCCAGGACCTCCGAGCGCACCCCTGCCGTGCAGACCAGGACGTAGGTGCGGTCGCGGTCCAGCGTCTCCAGGGAGTCCAGGGCCGTGCTGAACGGAAGCCGCAGGTCCCCCACCGGCGGCCCCTCGTGAGGCTCCCGCACGTCCACCACCACCGCGTCCCGCGGCACCCGGTCCACCACGTGCTCGGGGAGGCCCGACCGCTCCCACCGCCGGAGCGAGACCACCCACCGCCGGTCCACGGCCCCCCGAATCCAGGCCTCGGACAGGGGGTGGGAGGCGTCCCCGGCCTCGGCCTCCGCGAGGGGCCGCCCCTCCGGGCCCAGGTCAGGCTGGGGCAGGCGCTCCGCCGCCCGGACCTCCTCCAGCGCCGCCCAGGTCTCCACGGGCCCCGTGGCGATCGAGCAGTGCTCCTGGACGGCGGCGGAGGCGGCGAACGTCCCGATGGCCCGGGCCGTGGCCATGATCTCCTCCTTGTCCATCCCCACCAGCGGGCGGAGGACAGGCACCGTGGCGGCCTCCTCGCACACGGCCAGGTTGCGCAGGGTCTGGGTGGAGACCTGGCCCAGCGACTCCCCGGTGACCACGGCCTCCGCCCCCAGGAGCTCGGCCAGGCGGCTGGCCGCGCGGTACATGGCCCGCTTGAGCAGGACCTGCCGCAGCCTGGGCGGGACCCGCCGGATGAGCTCGAGGACCACCGGGGTGAGGTCCACCACGTGGGCCCGGACCTCGACCCCGGGGGCCCACCGGAGGGCCAGCTCCCGCGCCACGGTCAGGGCCTGGTCCAGCTCGCCGCAGCCCCCCAGGTCGCAGTGGAGAAGGTCCACCCGCACCCCGCGCCGCATGACCCGCCAGGCGGCCACGGGAGAGTCGAAGCCCCCGGAGAAGAGCACCACGGCCCGCCCGCCGGAGCCCAGGGGCAGCCCGCCCGGGCCAGGCACGGAGTCGAGGACGGCGAAGGCCCGGTCGTCCACGACCTCCACCGCCACCGTGACCTCGGGCTGCTCGAGGTCCACCCGGGAGGCGAACGGGAGCAGGGCCGCCCCCAGCTCCACCGCCACATCTTGGGAGGTGAAGTCGTGCCGCCCCTGGCGGCGGGCCCGGACGGCGAACGACCGCCCGGCCACCCGGTCCCGGTACAGGGGGGTCAGGGCCTCCACCAGGGAGGCCAGGGAGTCGAACCGGACCTCCAGGACCTCGTCCACCGAATGCACCCCGAACACCCGGGAGAGGACGTCGCGGGCCGCTGGGAGGTGGGCGGCGTTCACGAGGAGGCGGCTCCACTCGGGACGGACGGACCCCCTCACCCCCGCCGCCTCCAGGGCCAGCCGGGCGTTGCGGGCGAGGACCCGCAGGAACCGGCGGCGGGTCCGGGTCGACTTCGTGCCGATCTCGCCGGCCAGCCGGACGAACAGCCGCCGTCCGACCACGTGGGCCGGCCGCGAGCCAAGAACTTCCGTTCGGGCCTCTTCGCGCGCTTCCATGGGGAGGAACCGTGGGCCGGTCGGGCTTCGTTCGGGCCCTGAACGACCCTAGCACACCGGCCCCGGTCCTCCCGGGCCTCGCCCTGGCGCCGGGCTCAGCGGGCGGGCGTGCCGCTCGGCTCCAGCTCGGCCCACGGGCCGGCCTCCTGGTCAGGCTCGGGCGGTGCGCCGCGGTCCGGCTCCGAGGGAGCCGCCCGCTCCGGCCCCGGGGCCCCGACCAGGCCCTCGCCCCCGTGCACCCCGGCCACGGCCGCCGGGGCGAGGTGGTAGCCGACCTCCCGATGCTGCGAGACGTCGAGGCCCGCCGTCTCCTCCTCCTCGCTCACCCGCAGGCCGAGGAGGGCGTCGCAGGCCCGGGCCAGGAGCAGCGTGACCAAGAACGAGTAGGCCCCGGTGGCGGCCACGGCCCCCGCCTGCCGTCCCACCTGGGCCACGCTCCCGTCGGCCCCGGTCGGGTTGACGGCGAGGCTCGCGAAGGCGCCCGTGAGGAGGGCCCCCACCAGGCCGCCCACCAGGTGGACCCCCACCACGTCCAGGGAGTCGTCGTAGCCCAGGCGGCCCTTGACGTCGACCGCGGCGAAGCAGACCACCCCGGCGGTGAACCCGATGGCCAGGGCCCCCCAGGGGCCCACGAAGCCCGAGGCCGGGGTGATGGCCACGAGCCCTGCCACGGCCCCGGTGGCCGCGCCCACCGTGGTGGGCCGACCATGGCGGAGCCACTCGGGCAGCAGCCATCCGAGCATGGCGGCGGCCGCCCCGAGGTGCGTCACGCTGAAGGCGGTGGCGGCCAGGCCGCTCGCCGTGAGGGCGCTCCCGGCGTTGAACCCGAACCATCCGAACCAGAGGATGCCGGCCCCCAGCACCACCAGGGGCACGTTGTGAGGGACGAAGGCCTCCTGACCGTACCCCCGGCGCCGGCCCAGGTACAGGGCCATGGCCAGGGCGGCCGCCCCCGCGTTCACGTGGACGACAGTCCCCCCGGCGAAGTCGAGGGCCCCCAGCCCGGCCGGGCCCAGGAACCCTCCGCCCCACACCCAGTGGGCCACGGGGGCGTACACGAAGAGGGACCACAGGGCGAGGAACAGGAGGTAGCCCGAGAACCTCATCCGCTCGGCGAAGGCCCCGGTGATGAGGGCCGGGGTGATGACGGCGAACATGAGCTGGAAAGCCATGAAGGCCTGGGCGGGCACGGTGGGGGCGAGGGGGCTCGGTTCGGCCCCCACCCCGGACAGCCCGACGAAGTCCAGCCTCCCGATCACCCGGCCCAGGTCCGGCCCGAAGGCCAGCGTGTAGCCGAGGAGCATCCAGAGGACGCTCACCACGGCCAGGGCCACGAAGGACTGCATGATGGTGGCCAGGACGTTCTTGGCCCGGACCAGCCCCCCGTAGAAGAGCGCCAGGCCGGGCGTCATGAACATGACCAGCGCGGCCGCGGCCAGAAGCCACGCCGTGTCGCCCGTGTCGACCGCAGGCATCCCGCACCTCCCGTCGTCGGCTCGTCGTTGCGGCAGGTTGTAGCCGACGGAGGTTTCGGGCCGATTTCGGGGGTGTTTCCGACCGGTTAATTCCCGGACGGGTGGTCAGGCCGGGGGGGAGGCGGCTCGCTGCTCCAGGCCGCTCTTGAGCAGCCAGGCCTGGACGATCACGTCGTGGATGAGCTTCGCCGGGGACCCCTTGAGCAGGTAGGCGTAGGCCTCGACCTCGGCGGCGCTGCGCTCGGGGAGGGGCCCCTCGTAGGCGGTGAGGATGACCACCTGGGTGAAGGGGAGGGAGGCCCGGATGGCCCGCGTGGCCTCGAACCCGCCCATCCCGGGAAGCCGGAGGTCCATGAGGACCACGTCCGGACGACGCTCCAGGGCCAGCCGCACTCCCTCCTCGCCGTCGGCGGCCTCCCCCACCACCGCCATCCCCTCCGCCTCCAGGAGCTCGCGCAACAGCGCGCGCTCGGTGGGGTCGTCCTCCACGAGCAGCAGGCGGGGAGATCGGTGGGTGTGCACTGGAGGGCTCATCCGATCGGTCCCTCGTATCTTCCGACCCCCGACCGGCGCCCGCATCGGACCTTCGACCTAACTTGGCGGTGACGGCCACGAGGCCGGCTCCCGGGGCCGCCCGGGGTGGCCCGCTCCTTGAATTCGCTGGCAGCGGCCCCTATCCTTGCGGTGGCTTCCCCTGAGGTCGGCTTCGGAGCCGCCTTGCCCGGGGCGCGCTCCAGGCCCCGAGCGGAAAGGAGCGTGCATGGCCACCTGGGCACCGCCGCGCCCTGCCACGGCCGGCGAGAACTTCCTCGACCGCTACTTCCGGATCTCGGAGCGGGGGTCGACGGTCCGCACGGAGCTCATCGCCGGTGCGGCCACGTGGCTCACCATGGCCTACATCATCTTCGTCAACCCCTCCATCCTGGGCACCATCCCGGACCGGCTGGGGAACTTCGTCTCCGGCGGGCCCCAGTTCGAGGCGGGGAAGGTGGCCGCGGCCACCGCCCTGGTGGCCGGGGTCCTGACCCTGCTCATGGGGGTCTACGCCAATTACCCCTTCGCCATGGCCGCCGGCCTGGGCCTCAACGCCTTCGTCACCTTCACCCTGGTGGGGACGTTCCAGCTGACCTGGCCCCAGGCCATGGGGGTCATCGTGTGGGAGGGGCTCATGATCACCCTCCTCGTCCTCACCCGGTTCCGCGAGTACGTGATGGACGCCATCCCCATGGACCTCAAACGGGCCATCGGCGTGGGGATCGGGGCGTTCATCGCCTTCATCGGGCTGGTCAACGCCGGGATCGTCGTCCACCCGGAAGCCGGGCCCATCGTCACCCTCAACCCCGACCTCCGAAGCCTCAAGATCCTGGTCTTCGTCATTGGCCTGGCCATCACGATGATCCTGGTGGCCCGCCGGGTGAAGGGGGCCCTGCTCGGGGGCATCGTCCTCACCACCGTCGTGGCGGCCATCATCAACGTGGGCTTCACCGGCTCCACTCTGTACCCGCCCGGGGTGGCCGAGCTCCCGGAGCGGATCGTCTCCGTCCCCGACCTGTCCATCGTCGGGAACTTCTCCCTGAACCTTCAGGGCATCGCCATCGGGACGGCCATGGCCCTGGTCATCTCGGTCATGCTGTCCGACTTCTTCGACACGATGGGGACCGTGGTGGGGATTGCGGGGGAGGCCGGGCTCCTGGACCGGGAGGGCAAGCTCCCGGGGATCCAGCGGGTCCTGCTGGTGGACTCGCTGGGAGCGGCCGCGGGCGGCGCCGCCTCGGTCTCCTCCAACACCACCTACATCGAGAGCGCGGCCGGCGTCTCCGAGGGCGGCCGGACCGGCCTGACCTCCGTGGTGACGGCGGTCCTGTTCTTCGCCGCCCTGTTCCTGGCCTCCCTGGCCGGTACCATTCCCTCGGAAGCCACGGCCCCAGTCCTCATCATGGTGGGCTACTTCATGATGACCATCGTGAAGGACATCAACTGGTCCGACGCCGCCCTGGGGATCCCGGCCCTCGTCACCATCCTCATGCAGCCCCTCACGTTCAGCATCACCAACGGGGTGGGAGCGGGGTTCATCGCCTACACTGTGATCCGGCTCCTCCAGGGGGACGGGGTCCGGGATACGGCCTTCTTCCTCGGGGCCCTGGCCCGTGGGCGGTGGGCCGAGCTGCGGGACCGGCAGTGGCGCCTCCACCCGATCATGCTGCTCGTGTCGGGTATCTTCGGCTGGTACTTCTGGAAGGGACTGCTGGCCTGAGGCGCCGAGACCCGGGGACGGAAGGGGGCGCCTCCGGGCGCCCCTTCCGTCTGAACCGAACGAAACGGAGGACCGGATGACGACCCTGGGGCTGGAGCGCGAGGTGGTGGACCGGGAGACGTACGGACGGGCGGTGGAGGCCCTGCGGGCCAGGGGCGTGGCGCTTCCCACGTTTGCCGAGCTGGCCGACCCGGCCCGCATGCCGGCGGCCGTGGCCGAGGCCCTGCCGGCGGTGGACCCGGACGAGGACGACCCCGCAAACCTGTTCCGGGTCCACTGGTACAACGCCCCGGACCGGAAGGGGCGGGTCGAGGTCCCCGACCACGTGGTCCTGACCGAGGAGCTGACCGGGGTCCCCTCGCCCATCCTGGTCCTCCTGGGCGACCGGTTCCCGCTCATCCGGGCCCACAAGGTCCTGGCGGCCTACGCCTGCCTGGCCCCCCGGCTGGTGACCGGCCAGTTCGACCCCACCCGCCACCGGGCGGTGTGGCCCTCCACCGGCAACTACTGCCGGGGCGGGGTGGCCATCTCCCGGATCATGGGCTGCCGGGGGATCGCCGTGCTGCCCGAGGGCATGAGCCGGGAGCGCTTCGAGTGGCTGGCCCGGTGGGTGGCGGACCCTGCCGACATCCTCCGCACCCCGGGGACGGAGAGCAACGTCAAGGAGATCTACGACCGGTGCGCCGAGCTGGCCCGGGACCCGGCGAACGTGGTGCTGAACCAGTTCTCGGAGTTCGGCAACCACCTGGTGCACTACCTGTGCACGGGGCGGGCGGTGGAGCGGGCCTTCGAGTCGCTCTCCTCGACCTCCGCCGCCTCGCTCCGGCTCCGGGCCTTCGTCTCGGCCACGGGCTCCGCCGGGACCATCGGGGCCGGGGACTACCTCAAGGAGCGGTACGGGGCCAAGGTGATCGCGGCCGAGGCCCTGGAGTGTCCCACGATGCTCGCCAACGGCTACGGCGAGCACAACATCCAGGGCATCGGCGACAAGCACATCCCGCTCATCCACAACGTCATGAACACCGACGTCGTGACGGCTGTCTCGGACCGGGCCACGGACCGGCTGGCGGTGGTGTTCAACACGCCGGTCGGCCGAGAGTACCTGAGGAGGCGCCGGCGGGTGCCCCCCGCCCAGGTGGCGGCCCTCTCCGACTTCGGGCTCTCCTCCATCTGCAACCTGGTGGCGTCGGTCAAGGTGGCCCGGTACTTCCGCCTGGGCCCGCAGGACGTGGTGGCCACGGTGGCCACGGACGGCTTCGCCCTCTACGAGACCGAGCGGGAGAAGGTCCTCCGACGGGACTTCCCCGAGGGGTTCGACGAGGCCGCGGCGGCCGAGGCCTTCGGGACTCACCTGCTGGGGGCGGGGACCGACCACCTCCTGGAGACCACCCGGGCCGACCGGGATCGGATCTTCAACCTGGGCTACTTCACCTGGGTCGAGCAGCAGGGGGTGTCGCTAGAGGACTTCGAGCGGCGGCGGTCGCAGGCGTTCTGGGTCGGCCTGCGGGAGCTCCTCCCGGCCTGGGACGGGCTCATCGAGGAGTTCAACGCGCGGACCGGCGCCCTGGCCCGGCTGTCGGGCTGAGCCGGTCCCCGGCCCGCGCTACGCCCGGCCCCCGGGGCCGTCCTCCAGCTCGACCCTGGTGACGACCTTGGTGGCCCCTCGGGCGAAGGCCACCCGGTGCACCCGGTCCAGCAGGGCCAGGACGTCCTCGAGGGGCCCCCGCACGGTGGTCCCCAGGGGCCCCACGTCCGCTTCCAGACCCGAACGCCGGGTCTCTTCCAGGGCCGCCTGCACGTAGGGCTCCAGCCGCTCGGTGACGAAGGGGTAGATCGTGAACTCCCCCACGGCCACCGGGTCCCGCCGGCCCATCTCAGTCCGCCTCCTCCGTCGGTTCGCGATGCGGCCTGGCCGGCCCGCCCAGCCAGGAGACCAACTCGTCGACGGTGAGCGCCGGGGAGACATCTGGCCACAGGGCCATGGAGAGCGACACGACTGCGGGGGGCTCGAGGCTCGCCCGCTTCAAGAGTTCGCAGTCGGCGAGAACCACGCGGGGGTCGCCGTCCGCTTCGAGCGTTCCATCCCGCATCACCAGGACCCGTGTCGCGAACTCCGCCGCCAGCTCCAGGTCGTGGCTCACCACGAGCAGGGCCAGCCCCAGCCGCTCTCGGAGCTCCTCGAGCTCCTCGAACAGGTGTCTGGTCTCCCGTTCGTCGAGACCGGCGGTGGGCTCGTCCAGGATGAGGACCGTGGGATCCATGGTAAGGAGGGCGGCGATCGCCAGCCGACGGGCCTCAGACCGGGTCATCGCCAATGGGTTCGCCTCGAGGCTGAGACGGAAGCGCGACGCCTCGCGTTCCACAGCCTCCTCGACGCGGTCCTCCTGCCAGCCAAGGTTCCGCGGCCCGAAGGCCAGTTCCTCCCGGACGGTAGGGGCGATTACCTGGAGCGTCGGTTCCTGAAACACGTACCCGACCCTCACCCCGTCCCCACGCCACACCGAGCCACTTTCTGGGTCCAAGGCGTCGGCGAGGAGCAGGCTCAATGTCGTCTTCCCAGACCCGTTGGCTCCGAGGAGGAAGCAGAACTCGTGTGAGCGGAGGTCCAGGGTGACCCCACGGACCGCGGGCGGGCCACCGGGGTAGCGAAAGGTGAGCCGTTCGCAACGAAGCAGGAGGGTACCGTCCCGACGGTTGCGGAGTTCGGGGACGGGCCGGGTGCCAGCCCTCGATGCGAGGACCCGAGCGGCCTCGGCAGGCGTGAGCGGGAGGTCGAGGTGCAGAGCGGCTCCAATCCTCTTGAGCTGAGGGATGCGGGCGCGGGCGATGTCCATCCAGTGAGTCTCACGGAGCCCCTCTCCGTCCAGGGACGCGACCAGGCGTCCGCGGTCGAGCAGGATGGCCTCGTCCAGGGCCTGCTGGAACTCAGCGACGCTCGGGTCGGTGAGCAGGACCGTGCGCTGCTCACGGGCGCCCAGTCGGCTGTGGACCATCTCGAGCGCCTGCGTCACTTCTCGGCGGCCCTGGGGATCCAGGTGAGCTGTGGGCTCGTCCAGCAGGAGGAGAGCCGGGCGGCTGGCGAGGGCAGAGGCGAGCTGGACCCGTTGCATTTCCCCTCCAGACAGTTTGAGGGTCGACCGCCCGAGGAATGTCGCGTCCAGGCCGACCAGCTCCAGCGCCTCGGCGGCGCCGGTCCGGTCGCTCATGGCGAAGGGGTTGACGGCGTGTTCGAGCTCGTCCCGGACGGTCAGCCCGACCAAGCCGTGTACGGGATCCGGGAAGACGTACCTGGCCACCTGAGCGAGCTCGGCCATCGTCCGCCGTCGGGTATCGTGGCCACCAACGAGCACACGCCCGCGCATTCGACCGAGGCCGTGAGGAACGAGCCCGCTGGCGGCCAGGAGGAGCGTGGTCTTACCGGCATCGGTGGGCCCGGCCACCAACACGGTCCGGCCCCACGGAATGCTCAGGGAGAGACTGTCGATGGCCAGCCGCTCCGGGGGGTCTTCCTCGCTGTACGTGACCGACAGATCCTCGACGCGGAGCGCCTCGAGGCCCGACACGGAGATCCTTGAGCCTCGGCCCAGGATGCCTCTGCTGTCGACTGCCAGCGCCTGGGTGTGGACACGGTTGATGAGGCGAGCCATGAGCGGCATGGCCAGGGTTCCGTAGCCACGGATCCGACGGAGCACCGGCCCCCGGTCCAGTGCCAACCCTCTGACCCGCAGCGCCCGGACGGCCGTCTCGAATTCGAAAGCGAAGATATCGATGTAGCGCAGGACCACCATGACGTAGAGGACGACCTTCCGCGGGGCGCCCAGTCCGCGGACGCCGGCCAGGATGTCCTCCTTCGTGGTTACCGCGATATAGGCGATCGACACGAGCATCATCGCGGCGATGCGGGCGGCGAGCAGGCCTCCCCGTTCGAAGCTGGTGGCGGAGACACGGAAGATGCCGTACGGGCGGGCCTCCGGGCCGGCAGCGGTGAGAGCGTTGCTTGCAAGGGTCAGGAGCGCGGTGACCAAGCATCCGACCAGGAGGACCCGGGGGTATCGGCGGCCGGTGAGCAGCAAGAGTGCGCCGATCCCCAAGGCGGTCAGGACCCAAGGCCAGTTGAAGGCCAACGCGGCAAAGATGCTCAGGACGACGTAGACGAGAAGGCGGGGAGCTGGAGGAAGCCTCCCGAGCCCCCCGGCCCTGAGTCGCGCGGAGTTCAGCTCGCTGTCGGGCCTCAATCCACCGGCCTCCAGACCAGCCGGAGGCGCTTCATCTCGCGGTGGAATGCCCACAGGACCGCAATCCCGAGGCTCCCTGCCACCGTGTCCCCCAGGAACCAACCGGGGAAGACGAGGGAGAAGGCCGCCCGGTACCCCATCCCTCCAACCGTGGCCCAGGCCACCGCGCCGAGGATCGCGCTGGCCAGGCTGGAGAGCACCACCGCGAGGACCGCCAGGACGATGTCCCGGTTCACGGTGAGGTTGCGGGCGCCGAGGAGGTAGAGGAGCCCCCAGCCGACCAAGGTGAGGCCGAAGGCGACCGCGTAGCCCCAGCGTCCCAACACCGGACCGACCAGGTAGCCGCCAACCATGGTGATGACGATGCTGGCGACGACGGCGAGGATCCCGAGGAGCACCTTGGCGCTTGGAACGCCGGAGGCACCGCCGCCCACGCGCACTCGGAAGAGCCTGAACAGCGCCCAGGCGAGGAGGGTATTGCCGAAGAAGGCCGGAATGGGGTTTTGCGCGAAGTTGATAGCCAGGGCGCTCCCGGCGAGCGCTCCCCCGAGGAACGTCCCGACGGCTGCTGCCAGCCACCCGTACGGGCCGAGCCAGATGGCGCCCGTGACCATGAAGATCTGGGGAAGCCAGAAGAAGCTTGCCCCGAAGGCCCCCGGGATGGAGAGGAACTGGCTGGAGAGCCAGGCGGCGGGGACGATGGCCGCCGCCCAGAGGGCCGAGGCCACGAACAGCCTGGTTTGGTTCGTGGGGCCACTGTAGTCGTACTGGGCCGTTGCCATTGCCTGCCTCCCTTCACTTGCCGACCACTCCACCGCGCCTGCAGCGGGACTGTGATCCGATCATCTCTTTGGCGCCCGCAGTTCGGTCAGCTCTCTGAGTGGAGGGATCCGCTCCACCATGCCGGGTTCCAGCAGCTCCCAGTTGATTCCGCTGGGCTTCTCATGCGTGAGCGGGGGCCGGAGGACCCGCGTGGGGGTAACGATCACGTCCACGACCGTGTCGAAGGGCCGGGGTTGAACGTCGACGTCGACCACTTGACAGTCGTGCACAATGGCGACGACGGGTGTGTCGTCGGCAACCAGCCCCACCTCGCGGAACATGCCCCACTCGAGGTCGAAGTATCCGTGGCCCTTTCCGAAGCGGAGCCCGCCGGTGCTGATCGCCGCAGCGCCCGTGAGGAGCAAATCCAGCCGTGGGCCCGAGGCGAGCTCGCGCAGGCTGACGGGGTGGCCCACGTAGTCGAGCCCGTCCAGGGTGGCGGCATACGGAACGCGCGACGGCTCCACGCTCCCGGTCGGTACGAAGAGGAACCCGCGTTCGATCCCGTAGGTAGAGACCAGGAGGTCCTTCCCGTCCTCCATGCACAACTGACGGATCAGGGTGAGACCGTTGTCCGGGGTGACGAAGACGACCCGGGCGCGCCGGTACTCGGGTAGGTCTCTCACGGCCTGCGCGCACCGGTCACTGCCCTCGAAGTCGGGGATGAACTCGCTAAAATTCCAGTGGAAGCGGGAGTCGGGACGGGCCACCCGCATGAGTTCCGACCAGACTCGCTGACGCACGAGTTCCTTCTCCTCCCGGTCCCTGATGTCCGGGGGACTCGGAGTCCGGTCAGTCCCAGTCATCGTCTTTCCACCTCGCTTCATCCGGACAGGGCCCGGGCCCAGGAGGACCCGAGCAGGGCGAAGTACGTCCCAGGCTTGACGAGGTCCGGGGGGATCCGGTCCCAGAAGATGCCGTCGGGCTTGGGGAGCGGCGGCTCGCAGCGGAGTACTCGGGTCGGGGTGACGATGACGTCAACCGTCACGTCGTAGGGAGCGTGCGCCACGGCCTGGTCGATGACCTGGCAGTCGTGGACGGACACGATGACGGGTGTGCGCTGACTCACGAGGTCGAGTTCGCGGAGCAGCGCCCACTCGAGGTCCAGGAAGCCGTGGCCCTTTCCGAAGTGGACACCCTCCCTCGTCACGGCGGCCGCCCCGCTCACCACCGCGTCGACTCTCCCCAGTCGGACCAGCCGCTCGAGGGAGAGGTACGTTCCGAACCGCTCCATGGCGTCCAGCGTCGCGGCGAGCTCAAGGGCGCTCGGACGCAGGCGACGAGGGTCGAGGAGGACGAACCCACGGCGCATGGCGTAGGTAGCGACCACGAGGCGCTTTCCGTCAGCCAGCGCCTGGTGTCGGAACTGCTCCAGGTTGTTGTCGGGGGCCACGAACAGAAGGGACGCGGAGCGGTACTCCGGCAGTCGCCTGAGGGTTCGGGTGCACCGGTCGCTGCCCTCGAAGTCGGGGATGAATTCCCGGAAGTCGAAGTCGAAGCGGGAGTCGGGACGGGCAACCGCTCTGAGCTTGCTCCACACCGCCCTGCGCAGCTTCGCGGCCGGGTTGACGAACGTCCCGCGCCCCGGCTCTCGCCACAGGAGGCCTTCGCGTTCGAGTTCTGCCAGAGCTCGCCGCACCGTCCCCCGGCTCACCCGGAAGCGCTGGACCAGACTCCACTCGGCCGGGAGGGGGCGGTCGTCCTCCAGGGGGGACTCCAGGATTGCACGCTCGAGCTCGCGGGCCACGCGCACGTAGAGCGGGAGCCGTCGGGTGTCGGCACCAGGGTCGCTCCCGGTCAGGGGCACCGCTCTCCACCGCCGAGGGAGAGGCATGTTTAGACATTCATACACATGTACCCGGTCCCGCGCAAGCGGCAAGGAACGATACGCCGTGAGCCCCGGTACGGTGACCTTCAGGCCTCGAGGGGGACGAGCTCGAAGCGGACCGTGTCCACCAGGCCCCGGTCCGTGATCTTGAGCTCGGGGATCACCGACAGGGCCAGGAACGACATGGCCATGAACGGGGAGGGCAGGGTGACGCCGAGGCCCCGGGCGGCCTCCTCCAGGTGCTCCACCGCCGCGGCCACCTCCTCGGCGGGCCGGTCCGAGAGGAGCCCCCCGATGGGGCAGCGCACCTCTCCTACGACCTGCCCCCCGGCCACCGCCACCTGCCCCCCGCCCACCCGGGCCAGGTGGTTGACGGCGGCCGCCATGTCGGCCTCGTCCACCCCTACCACCACCACGTTGTGGGCGTCGTGGGCGTGCGTGGAGGCCAGGGCGCCCCGGCGGAGCCCGAACCCCGTGACGAATCCCAAGCCCACCCGCCCCGTCCCCCGGTGGCGTTCGACCACCGCGATCTTGGCCAGGTCGCGGCCGGGGTCGGCCACGGCCTGCCCGTCCCGCCGGGCCGGCTCGGCCACCAGGGCCCGGGTCACGATCTGCCCCGGCTCCACCCCGATCACCCGGACCCGGCCGTCGGCCCGGACGGAGAAGGCCTCCGCCATGAGCTCGGGCACCCGGACGCTCCCCCGCATCCAGGCTGGCGCCTCCACCCTGGGCACGCCCAGGGCCACCCCGTCCCGCGCCACCAGCCGCCCTCGCTTCCAGACGAACCGTGGCCGGAAGGACGAGAGGTCCGGGACCGCCACGATGTCTGCCAGGTACCCGGGGGCCACGGCCCCGTGTCGCCACAGGCGGTGGTAGCGGGCCGCGTTCAGGGTCCCCAGGGCCACGGCCACCTCGGGCGGGCAGCCCAGGGCCACGGCCCTTCGGACCACGTCGTTGACGTGCCCCTCCCGCAGGAGCTGGTCGGGCTCGCGGTCGTCGGTGCAGAGGAGGCAGTTGGTGGACCCGTACCGGAGGACCAGGGGGAGGAGGGCCTCGAGGTTCCGGGCGGCGGAGCCCTCCCGGATCATGATCCACATCCCCAGCCGGCGCTTCTCCAGGGCCTCCTCGAACGTGGTGCACTCGTGGTCGCTGCTCACCCCCCCCGCGAGGTAGGCGTTGAGGGCCTTGCCGGACAGCCCCGGGGCGTGGCCGTCCACGTGACGGTCCCCGGCCCGGCGGGCGGCCTCGATCTTGGCCAGGATGGCCTCCTCCCCGGCCACGGCGTTGGGGTAGTCCATGAGCTCGGCCAGGCCCAGGGCCCGCCGCTCCTCGGCCAGGAACCGCTCGATGTCCGGGGCCTCCACCGTGGCCCCGTTGGACTCGAAGGGGCTGGCCGGGACGCAGGAGGAGACCATCACGTAGTAGTCGAGGGGGACCCCCTCGGCCAGGCGGAGCAGGGCCTGCACCCCCTCCAGCCCGAAGACGTTAGCCACCTCGTGGGGGTCCAGGACGACCGTGGTCGTCCCCCAGGGGAGGACGGCCCGGGCGAACTCGTCCACCATGAGCTTGGTGGACTCGAGGTGCATGTGGCCGTCGATGAACCCGGGCAACAGGACCAGGCCGGAGGCGTCCACCGTCTCTCGCCCCTCGTAGCGGCCGAGCCCAGCCACGTACTCCCCGGCCACGGCCACGTCGGCCTCAAGGAGCTCGCCCGTGAAGACCGAGAGGACCCGGGCGCCTTTGATGACCAGGTCGGCCGGCTCGTCCCCCCGGGCCACGGCCAGCCGATGGGCGAGGTCCCTCGTCTCCTCCGCGCCGCTCACGTCCCCACCGTCCTGGTTGGCAGACATTATGCGCGATCCCCTCCCGCTGGGTGACGGCCGGCTCAGGCGTACCCGCCCATGGTCAGGGCCATGAGCGCCTTGCCCGTGTGCAGCCGGTTCTCGGCCTCGTCGTAGACGACGGACTGGGGCCCGTCGATGACCTCGTCGGTGACCTCGTGGCCCCGGTCCGCGGGCAGGCAGTGCATGTACAGGGCGTCCGGCCTGGCCAGGGCCATGCGCCGGGCGTCGCAGATCCAGTCCCGGTGGCGCTCCGAGGTGGCCAGGGCCGCCCGCTCGTCGGCGAAGAGGTCCAGCCGCCCCCAGGACTTGGGGTAGACGACGTCGGCCTCCCGGAAGGCCTCGTCCATGTCGTGGACGACCGTCACGCCCCCCCCTCCCTCCTCCGCTGCCCGCCGGGCCTTGTCCATGGCCTCCGGCATGAGGTCCCAGCCCTCCGGGTAGGCGAGGACCACGTCCACCCCGAACCGGGGGAGCAGCATGGCTAGGCCCTGGGGGACGGACAGGGGCTTGGCGTAGGAGGGGGCGTAGGCCCAGGAGACGGCCACCCGCAGTCCGCGCAGGTCCTGTCCCCGCTTCTCCCGGATCGTCATGAGGTCGGCCAGGGTCTGGGTGGGGTGGTCCACGTCGCACTGGAGGTTGATCACGGGGACCTCGGCCCACCGGGCCACCTCCCGCATGTAGGCGTTGCCCTCGTAGGGCACGAGGTCGTGGCGGATGGCGATCCCGTGGCCGTAGCGGGAGAGGATGATCCCCATGTCCTTCGGGCTCTCCCCGTGGGCCACCTGCGTCTTCTCGGCGTCCAGGTAGTGGGCGTGGCCCCCCAGCTGGGTCATGCCGGCCTCGAAGGCGTTGCGGGTGCGGGTGGACTTGTCGAGGAACAGCATGAACAGGGTCTTGTCCGGGAGGAGCCGGTGGGGCTCCCCCCGGCGGAACTTCTCCTTGAGCTCGACGGAGACCGCCAGGGCCTCCTCGATCTCCTCCACCGTCCAGTCGAAGGTCTCGATGTAGTCCCGCCCGGCCAGGGCCCTGCGGTCCACTTCCGTCACCTCCTCCGGGTCGTTCGCGGGCTCGCTCTCCTCGGCAATCTGGGTCCGGACCGGGGTCAGCCGTGGCGGGCCACGGCGCCCAGGCCCACGTACTCGGGGACGGGCCGCTGGCCCGGGACCCGCGGCGACGGCGGCCACGGCTGGCGGGGCCGGACGGGGCCCGACAGCCCCACCAGGTCGTCGGGGCGGACCGGGATCCGGTTCAGCTCTCGCCCCGTGGCCGCCCGCAGGGCGGCCACGACGGCCGCAGGGGCCACGATGGTGGAGGGCTCGCCCACGCCCTTGGCCCCGAACGGCACCCCCGGCTCCGGCTCCTCCACGAGCGACGAGCGCACCGGCGGCATGTCCAGGATGGTGGGGATGAGGTAGTCGGTGAAGGACGCGTTGCGGATCCTCCCCCCGTCGAGCTGGAGCTCCTCCATGAGCGCCAGGCCCAGGCCCATGGCCGAGCCCCCTTCCACCTGGCCCTCGACCATCTGCGGGTTGATGGCCCGGCCCACGTCCTGGGCCACCGCCAGCTCCACCACCCGCACCAGCCCCAGCTCCTCGTCCACCTCGACCACGGCCCGGGCCGCGGCGAAGGTGAACGTCACGTGGATGTCCCCCTGGCCCTCCTCGTCGAAGGTCGTGGTGGGCCGGTGGTGGTACTCGCGGGTGGCCTCGATGGGCTCCCCCAGGAACTCGGCCACCGGGGCCACGGGCACCCCGTCCGCCATGAGCTCCCCGTCGGCCACCGTGAGCTCGGCCCCCTCCAGGTCGGGCCGGGCCTGGCGGGCCCTGGCCACGAGCTCCTCCAGGACCGCCCGACAGGCCGCCTCCACCGCGCCCCCCGTCATCATGGTCTGGCGGGAGGCGGAGCTCGACCCAGCCGAGCCCACCAGCGTGTCCGGCGGGTGGAGGACCACGTCCTCCACCCCCAGGACCGTGCGGGCCACCTGGACCACCACGGTGTGGACCCCCTGCCCGACCTCGGCGGCGGCGGTGTGGACCTCCGCCACCGGCCGGCCGTCGGACCCCAGGGAGAGCCGGACCCGGGCCGTGGAGTAGTCGTCGAACCCCTCGCTGTAGCCCACGTTCTTGTAGCCTGCGGCGTAGCCCACCCCACGGCGGAGCCCCTCCCCTCGGCCCACGTTGCCCGCCACCCCGCCGGGCAGCGTGATGGGGTCCCGGCGGCCCCGGGCGTCCACCGGTTCGGGCTGAGGGAGGGGGGCGGCCCGCACCCGCTCCAGGAGCTCCCGCACTGGGGCCGTGCCCCGGATCACCTGTCCGGTGGGGAGGACCGACCCCGTGCCCACGGCGTTGCGCAGCCTGAGCTCCACGGGGTCCAGCCCCAGTTCCCGGGCCAGCTTGTCCATCTGGGCCTCGTGGGCGAAGGCGGCCTGGACGGCCCCGAACCCTCGCATGGCGCCGCAGGGCGGGTTGTTCGTGTAGACGGCCGTCCCCTCGATGAAGGCGTTGGGGACCTCGTACGGCCCGCAGGCGAAGGTGGAGGCGTTGGCGATCACGAACGGCGAGGAGGACGTGTAGGCCCCACCGTCGATGAGGAACCGGCAGCGCACCGCCACCAGCCGCCCGTCCCGGGTGGCCCCCGTCCGCATCCAGATCCGGGCCGGGTGGCGGTGGACGTGGCCGAAGAAGGACTCCTCCCGCCCGTAGGACATCTTGACCGGTTTCCCGGTGTGGAGGGCCAGGAGGCAGGCGTGGATCTGCATATGGACGTCCTCCCGGGACCCGAAGGCCCCGCCCACCCCGGCCAGGTGCAGGCGGACCTTCTCCTCGGGGAGGCCCAGCACGGGGGCGATCTGCTGGCGGTCCACGTGGAGCCACTGGGTGGCCACGTACAGGTCGACCCCGCCGTCCTCCGCCGGGACCGCCAGCCCAGCCTCCGGCCCCAGGGGAGCCTGGTCCTGCATGCCGGTCTCGTAGTAGCCCTCCACCCAGACGTCGGCCCGGGCGTCGGGGTGCCCGTGCACGATGCGCACGTGGCGCACCACGTTGCCGAACTCGTGGACCTGGGGGGCGCCAGGTTCGAGGGCCTCCTCCATGTCGGTCACGGCCGGCAGGGGCTCGTAGACGACCCGGATGCGCTCCGCGGCCCGGCGGGCCTGTTCAGGGTGCTCGGCCGCCACCAGGGCCACGGGCTCCCCGGCGTAGCGGACCCGGTCCCAGGCCAGGACCGGCTGGTCGGGGTAGTCGAGGCCGAAGGTCTTCCGCCCCGGGATGTCCGAAGCGAGCAGGACGGCGTGGACCCCCGGGGCCGCCAGGGCCTCCGAGATGTCCACCGAGACGATGCGGGCGCTGGGGTGGGGGCTACGGAGCGTGTGGCCCCAGAGCATGCCCTCCGCCCACAGGTCGCTCCCGTAGGCGAAGGCCCCCTTGACCTTGGGGACCCCGTCCACCCGCCGGACGCTCTCCCCGACCCCCAGCCGCGCCCGTTCGGCGACCCGCTCGCTCACCCCGACCTCCCTCCGCCCCTCGGCCGGATCTCCAGCCCGGCGATGCGGCGGGCCACCCTCCGGCCCTCCTGGGCGATGGTCTCCTCGTCGGCCGTGACGAGGTGGCCGTCCCGGACCACCGGGCATCCCTCCACGAACAGGTGGCGGACCCGCCGGGGCGCGCAGTGGAGGAGGGCCGCCACCGGGTCGGTCTCGGCGCCCGCGAACTCCAGCCCCTCCACGGAGAACAGGGCCACGTCGGCCCGCTTCCCCGGCTCCAGCGAGCCGAGGTCGTCCCGGCCCAGGCAGGCCGCCCCGCCCCGGGTGGCCACCCGGAGGGCGGCCCGGGCGTCCAGGGCCCCGGGGTCGCCCCCGGCCCGGGCCACGAGCATGCCCACGCGGGCCTCAGCCAGCAGGTGGCCGGCGTCGTTGGAGGCGGAGCCGTCCACCCCCAGGCCCACGGTGGCCCCCGCGTCCAGCAGGTCCCGGGCCCGGGCCACGCCCGCCCCCAGCCGGAGGTTGGAGGTGGGGCACCACGCCACCCCGGCCCCGGCCTCCGCGACCCTTCGGACGTCCCGCTCGTCCAGGTGCACGCAGTGGGCCAGCCAGACGTCGGGGCCCAGGAACCCGAGGTCCTCGAGGAGCTCAAGGGGCCGGCGCCCGAACCGCTCCCGGCAGTAGGCCTCCTCGTCCCGGGTCTCGGCGACGTGGGTGTGGAGGCGGACCCCCAGCCGCCGGGCCAGCTCCGCCGACTCCTTCATGAGGCGCTCCGTGGCCGAGAACGGCGAGCAGGGGGCCACCGCCACCCGGAGCATGGCCCCCGGGGACGGGTCGTGGTAGCGGGCCACGGCGGTCTCGGTCTCGGCCAGGACCCGGTCGGTGTCCTCCACCACGGAGTCCGGAGGGAGACCGCCCCGGGAGGCCCCCAGGTCCATCGAGCCCCGGCAGGGGTGGAACCGCAGCCCCACCTGCCGGGCCGCGTCCATCTCGGCCTCCAGCAGGCCCGACACGCCGGGGGGGAAGACGTAGTGGTGGTCGGCGGTGGTGGCGCACCCCGAGAGGGCCAGCTCGGCCAGGCCCACCGCGGCCGCGGCCCGCTCCCACTCCGGGTCCAGCCCGGCCCACACCGGGTACAGCTCGGTGAGCCACCCGAACAGCCCCTTGGTCTGGGCCCGGACCCGGGTGAGGCACTGGTAGAGGTGGTGGTGGGCGTTGACCAGGCCCGGGAGGGCCACCGTCCCCCGGCCGTCCACGTGTTCGGCCTCCTCCGCGCCCGGCGGCTGGCCCGTCCCCACCCAGGCCACCTGCCCGTCCCGCAGGAGGAGCGACCCGCCGGGGAGCTCGGTACCCCGGTCGTCCATGGTCACGACCACCTCGCACCCCTCGATGAGGACGGGCCGGGCCCGCGGTTCGCCCACGCTCACCCCCGCATCCGCTCGGCGGCCAGGAACACCGCGTCGAGGATCTTCTGGTAGCCCGTGCAGCGGCACAGGTTGCCGGAGAGGGCCTCCCGGACCTCCGCCTCGGTGGGGGAGGGGTTGGTCTCCAGGAGATCGACCACGGCCACCACGAGGCCCGGAGTGCAGAAGCCGCACTGGACGGCGCCGGCGTCCACGAAGGCCTCCTGCACGGGGTGGAGCCGGTCGTCGGAGGTCAGCCCCTCCACGGTGCGGACCTCCCGCCCGTGGGCCTGGGCGGCGAGGACCAGGCAGGCGCAGACGAGCTCCCCGTCCAGCCACACCGAGCAGGAGCCGCACTCCCCCTGCTCGCAGGCGTTCTTGGACCCCGGGAGCCCCAGGTGCTCCCGGAGCACGAAAAGCAGGCTGGAGCCGGGCCAGACGTCGGCCTCCCGCCACTCCCCATTCACCTTGACCCGGACGAGCATCCCACCCCTCCCTCAGGCCCCGGTGCCTTCCCCGGCCCACCGCCGGTCCTCCAGGGCCCAGCGCAGGGCCCTCCGGGCCAGGACGGCCACGGCGTGGCGCCGGTAGGCGGCCGTGCCCCGGACGTCGTCGATGGGCCGAGCAGCCTCCGCCGCCAGGCGTCCGAACTCCTCGAGGGCCTCCTCGGGGACGGGCGCCCACGGGTCGTCCCACGCCCCGGCCTCGGCCAGGGCCTCCCGGGCGAAGGCCTCGGCCTCCCGGGCCCGGACGATGGTGGGGGCCACCGAGCCCAGGGCCACCCGGACCTCCCGGGCTCCGTCGTCCAGCTGGAGGCAGAGCCCGGCCACGGAGATCACCATGGCGTTGCGGGTCCCTACCTTCGAGAACGACCCGGGCCCCCGGACCGCCCGCCACCGGGCCCCCAGGATGAGCTCGTCGGGCTCCAGGGCGTTGCGTTTGGGCCCCAAAAGGAAGCGGTCCCAGGGGAGGGTCCGCACCGCCCCCGCCCGGGCCAGGACCACCTCGGCGTCGTAGGCGGCCAGGACCGGCAGGGCGTCCCCGGCCGGGGAGGCCGTCCCCAGGTTCCCCCCCAGCGTGCCCCGGTTCCGGATCTGGGGGGAGCCCACGGTGCGGGAGGCCTGGACCAGGGCCGTGAACTCGGGGAGCTCGCGCATGATCCGGGTGTAGGTCACCCCAGCCCCGAGGAAGACCTGGCCGTCCTCCCGCCGCCACTCGGCCAGCTCGGGCAGGCGGGAGACGTCGAGGAGGGCGGGGGGGCGGCGTCGGTCGAAGTTGAGCTCCACCATGACGTCCGTCCCCCCGGCGATGGGGAGGGCCTCGGGCCGACGGGCCTTGAGCTCCAGGGCCTCCTCGAGCGAGCGAGGCAGCAGGACGTCCATCAGAACTTCCCCCCGGCGAAGGCATCGATCATGGCCCGCACGTCGTCCCCCAGAGGGTAGAGGATGGGGCAGGTGCAGCCAGCCTCCACGTACTCCCGGACCTTGGCCCGGCACTCCTCCGCTGTTCCCGAGGCCGTGAGGAGCTGGACCACCTCGTCGGGGACCAGGCGCATGGCCCGCCGGATCTCCTCGGGGCCCGCAGGCCAGGTGAGGACCCTGCCGATCTCCTCGAGGAGGGAGGGGTCCACCCCGCTGGCCTTCATGATGTGGGGCTGCTGGCCCAGGTACTGGGTGACGAGCTCCCGGGCCCGGTCCAGGGCTACCTCCCGGTCCTCGTCCAGGGAGCACACCACGAGCTGGGGGCGGTCCAGGTCGTCCACGGTCCGGCCGGCGCGGGCCGCCCCCTCGGCCAGGGCGGCCAGGGCCTCCCGGTTGTAGGCCGGGCTCACCAGGTAATTGAGGACCACGCCGTCGGCCAGTTCCCCGGCCAGCTCCATCATCCGCATCCCCGTGGCCCCGATGTAGATGGGGACGTTGCGCGGCTCCCGCCGGCCGTGGACCACGTCGATCTCCACGTCCGTGAGGTGGACGAACTCCCCGTGGTACGTGACGCGCTCCATGGCCAGGAGGCGCCGGGTGGCCTCCACTGTCTCCCGCATGGCCTGGAGGGGGCGGCGACGGCGGATGCCCACCTTGGAGGCCAGGGGGTCCCACCAGGCCCCGATCCCCAGGATGACCCGGTCGGGGGCCAGGTCGTCCAGGGTGACGAAGGTGGCCGCCAGCAGGCCCACGTTGCGGGTCCAGCAGTTCACCACCCCCGAGCCCACCTTGAGCCGCTCGGTGACGGCGGCGTAGGCGGCCATGGGGACGGTGGCCTCCCGGACCAGGCGGCTCTCGGCCTGCCAGACCGCCTCGAACCCCCGCTCCTCCGCGTAGCGGGCGTAGGCCATGCCGTCCCGGATGGGGTGCTTGTCCTGGAGGTACAGGGCCACCCGTCCCTGGCCGGTCACCGCCACCTCAGCCACCTCCCACGTGCCGCCTCCGTCTCACGCCGTGGCCGGGACCCCCGCCGGCACGAAGGGGTGCTCGTCGAGCTCGTCCAGCCTCCCCCAGAGCCGCTCGGCTGCCCGGCGAGCCCGCGCGGCCACCTCCGCCGGGTCCACCCGGGTGGGGCGGCGGTCCCGGACCACGAGCTCGCCCCCCACCACGACGTCCCGGACGTGGCGGGCGGAGAGGCCGAAGACCCAGTGGGCGGCCAGGGTCTCGGGCTCGAGAGGGGTCGGCGGGTCGTACTCCAGCACCACCAGGTCGGCCGGAGCCCCCGGCTCCAGGGCGCCGAGGAGGGGCTCCCCGAAGGCCCGCCCGGCGAACCGGGCGGACTCCGCCAGCCGCTCCAGGACCCAGGGCGGGCCCACCCTGGGGTCCGCCTCCCGGGCCCGCCAGTAGGCGGCACGGGACTCGGCGAACAGGTCCCCGTCGATCCCGTCCGTGCCCAGGGCCAGCCGCCGGAAGGCTCCCACCGGGGCGTGCCCCACCCGGTTGTTCATGTTGGAGCGGGCGTTGTGGACGACCGTAGCCCCCCGTGCGTGGATGGCCTCCACCTCGCCCTGGTCCACGTGCACGCAGTGGGCGAGGAGGGCTCGCTCGTCCAGGGCCCCCGCCCGGTCCAGCCGGTGGATCACCCGGGTCCCGAAGCGGGCCAGGCAGTCGGCCTGGTCGGTCGCGTCCTCGGCCACGTGGACGTGGAGGCCGACCTGGAACTCCCTGGCCAGCTCCACGCAGGCGGCCAGGGTGTCCTCGGAGAGCGTGAAGCTCGCGTGGGCCCCCACCATGCCCCGGGTGCGCTCCCGGGGCCGCTCGAGGAAGGCCCGCTGGAGCTCGAGGCCGGCCCGGGCCACGTCCGGTCCGTCCCGGTCGCTCACCTCGTAGCACAGGACCGAGCGCAGCCCGAGCTCCTCCAGGGCCGAGGCCACGAGCTCCAGGCAGCCGGGCCCGGCGACGCTCGGCGAGGCGTGGTGGTCGACGACCGTGGTGGTCCCGGCCAGGAGGGCCTCCAGCCCTCCCAGGGCGGCCGAGGCCCGGACCGTGTCCTCGTCCAGGGCCCGGTCCAGCCGCCACCACACGCGGCGCAGGACCTCCACGAAGGTCCGGGGCGGCGGGAGGCGGTAGGGCATCCCCCGGGCCAGGGCCGAGTACAGGTGGTGGTGGGCGCAGACGTTGCCCGGGATGACCACGCAGCCCGAGCAGTCCAGACGGGGAGCCCCGGTGGGGAGCCCGGCGTCGCCAGGCTCGGCCACCCGGCCGTCCCTGACCAGCAGGTCGGCCCGGGCCAGGCGGGGCGGGGAGAGGGAGGTGACCACGGTCCCCCCGGTGAGGGCCAGGGCCCCTCCTCCCCTCACCCCTGGACGACCTCCCGGACCGCGGCCAGGGCCGGCGCCACCCGATGGGGCTGGCGGCCGGCGGCCCGGGCGGCCTCGGTGGCCGCCCGGACGTCCTTGAGGCCGCTTCCCGTGACCACGCAGAGGACCCGGTCCCCCGGCCCGACCAGGCCCTCCTCCCGGGCCCGCCGGAGCCCGGCCAGGCTGGCCGCGGCGGCCGGCTCGGCGAAGACCCCGTGGGCCGCGAGCTCCCGCTCGGCGGCCAGGATCTCCTCGTCGCTCACGGCGAGGAGCGCCCCGCCCGACTCCCGGACGGCCCGCAGGGCCTTGATGCCGTTGCGGGGCTCGGCCACGGAGATGGAGTCGGCCACGGTGTGCGCCTCCCGGACCTCCCAGGACTCCGTCCCCCGCTGGAAGGCGTCCACCAGAGGGGATGCCCCCTGGGCCTGGGTCCCCAGGAGCCTGGGGAGCCGGTCGATGACCCCGAACCGCCGCATCTCCTTGAGGCCCTTCCAGACCCCGGCCACGGTGCAGCCGTCCCCCACCGAGACGCTCACCCAGTCCGGGAGGGCGTCGCCGAACTGCTCGGCGATCTCCAGCCCCGCCGTCTTCTTCCCCTCCACCGGGACGGGGTTGATGGCGGCGCTGCGGTTGTACCAGCCGAAGGCCGCGGCGGCCCGGCTGCACAGCTCGTAGGCGTCCCGGTAGCTCCCCTCCACCACGAACACGGTGGCCCCGAAGATGAGGAGCTGGGCCACCTTGGCCTCCGGGGCCACCTCGGGCACGAAGATGAAGGCCCGCAGCCCGAGCTGGGCGGCGAAGCCGGCCAGGGAGGAGGCGGCGTTGCCCGTGGAGGCGCAGCAGACGGTGTCGAACCCGAGCTCCCGGGCCTTGACGGCGGCCACGGAGGAGGCCCGGTCCTTGAACGAGGCCGTGGGGTTGCGCCCCTCGTCCTTGACCCAGAGCTCGGCCACCCCGAGGGAGCGGGCCAGCCCTGGGAGGGGGAAGACCGGCGTCCAGCCGACCGGGACCGGAGGGACCTCCGCCCCGTCGCCGATGGGGAGCAGGTCCCGGTACCGCCACTGGGTGCGCTCGGGGTCGGCGGCCAGGCGCTCCGGCCCGAAGCCCTCCCGGGCGAGGGCGTCGTAGTCGTAGCGGACGTCCAGGATGCCGGTGGGCCCGCAGTGGGGGCAGGTGTAGAGGACCTCCCCCTCCGCATAGGACCGGTCGCACTTCACGCAGACCAGGGCCTGGACCTTGCCCACGGTGCCGCTCCGGTGCCTCAGCCGCCGGGCTCGCGGCCCCGGGCGGCCCCGGCCAGCCTGGGGTGGGCGGCCCGGGCCGCCGGGGAGTCCCGCATGGGCAGCCGGGTCCGCCGGACCCCGTCGTAGGCGTACAGAGCCCCGGCCACGGCCGAGGCCGTTGGGACCAGGGCGATCTCCCCCACCCCCTTGGCCCCGTAGGGCCCCTCGGGCTGGGGCTCCTCCACGAAGATGCACTCCACTTTGGGCATGCCCGTGGGGGGGATGATCCCGAGGGACTTGAGGGTGGTGGTCACGGGCACGGCCCCTTCCACCACGAACTCCTCGGTGAGCGCGTGGCCCAGGCCCATGTGGACAGCGCCTTCGACCTGCCCCTCCAGGAGCGTGGGGTTGATGACCTTGCCCACGTCGTGGGCGGCCACCACCTTCTCGATCCTCCCCTCCTCGTCGAGGACGACCACCTGAGTGGCCCACCCGTAGGCGAAGTGGGTGGCCGCGCCGTCCGGGCCCTCGCCCGGCTTGTAGGTCCAGTCCACCTTGACCTCGCCGTAGAACTCCTGGCCCGCTAGGTCCTCGAGGCGCCTCCCGTCGAGGGCCGCCTTGAGCTTGCGGGCCGCCTCGATCACGGCCCGGCCCCCGAGGACCGTGGACCGTGAGGCCGTGGTCTGTCCCGTGTCGAGCTCTCGCGCCGTGTCCACCACCACCCGGACCCGGTCCGCAGTGAGGCCCAGCTCCTCGCAGGCGATCTGGAGGAGGGCCGTGTGCACCCCCTGGCCCATCTCGGTCCAGGAGTGCAGGAGGGTGACGGTCCCGTCCGCCTCGGGCCGAAGGATGGCCCGGCCGTACTCCACGATGCCGTTGCCCACGCCCGTGTTCTTGGCAGCGCAGGCGATCCCCACGGCCTTCCCTTCCGCCCGGGCCCGGTCGTAGGCCTCCTTCACGGCGAGGAGGGTCTTCTTGATCCCCACCCCCGGGCCCAGCACCTGCCCGGTGCCGAACCGGTCCCCCACGTCCACGGCGTTGCGCCAGCGCATCTCCCAGGGGTCCAGCCCCACCTTCTCCGCGAGGATGTCGATCATCCCCTCGATGGCGAAGTTGGCCTGGTTCGAGCCGAACCCCCGCATGGCCCCGGCCGGGGGGTTGTTCGTGTAGACGGCGTAGGCCTCCACGTCCACGTTGGGCACCCGGTAGACGCTGCAGGCGTGTCCGGCGGCCCGCTCCAGGACCTTGTCGCCCACGCTGGCGTAGGCCCCGGTGTCCCCCACGATCCGGGCCCGGACGGCCGCCAGACGCCCCTCCTCGTCGCAGCCCACCGTGTACTGGAGGGTCATGGGGTGGCGCTTGGTGTGGAAGCGGATGCTCTCCTCCCGGCTCAGCGTGATCCGGACCGGACGGCCGGTGCGGAGGGCCAGGAGGGAGGCGTGGCACTGGACGTTGAGGTCCTCCTTGGCCCCGAAGGCCCCCCCGTTCGACACCTGGGTGACCCGGACCTGCTGCGGGGGGACGCCGAGGAAGGAGGCGACCTGCCGACGGTCCTCCCACACCCCCTGGCCCTGGGAGTACACGTGGACCAGAACCCCCTCCTCGGGGTGGGGGACGGCCAGGGAGGACTCGGGCTCGAGGAAGGCGTGCTCGATGAACTGGGTCCGGAAGGTCTGGGTGGCCACGTGGGCGGCGGAGGCCAGGGCGGCGTCCACGTCGCCCCGCTTCACCTTGGACACCGAGAGGACGTTGCCGTTGGGGTGGAGCCTGGGGGCGTCGGGCCTCATGGCCTCGAAGGGGTCGGTCACGGGCTCCAGGACCTCGTACTCCACCTCGACCAGGCGGGCGGCCTCCCGGGCCGCCTGACGGGTCTCGGCGGCCACCGCCGCCAGGACATCCCCCACGTAGGCCGTGACCTCCCCCTCCGCCACAAACTGCCGCCAGTCGCGGGTGATGAGCCCCTGGCTCCGCTCGCCCGGGACGTCCTTCCAGGTGACCACGGCCACCACCCCGGGGTAGGCCTCGGCCTTGGAGGTGTCGATCCGGAGGACTCGGGCCCGGGGGTGGTCGGAGAACCGGAGGGCCCCGTGGAGCATCCCCGGGACCTCCATGTCGTTGATGTAGGGCTTGTCGCCCAGGGCCAGCTCCTCCCCCTGGTACCGGGCGGTACGGGTCCCCACCCGGCCGCTCCGGTCGGGGGCCGGTAGGGGCTCGCCCCGCCGGGCCCGGGCGGCGAGCTCGATGGCGTCGATGATCTTCACGTAGCCCGTGCACCGGCAGAGGTTCCCGGCCAGCGCCCGGGCGATCTCCTCCCGGGAGGGCTCGGAGTTGCGGGCCAGGAGCGAGTGGGCCTTCATGACGATGCCCGGGGAGCAGAACCCGCACTGCGAGGCCCCGGCCACCACGAAACAGGTGGCCCACAGGGCCCGGTCCTCCGGGGAGAGGCCCTCCTGGGTGAGGACGCTCCGCCCGGCGGCGCGGGCCGCGGGCTGGGCGCAGGAGACCACGGCCTTCCCGTCCACGAGGACGGTGCAGGCCCCGCACGACCCCTCCGGCGCGCAGCCGTCCTTGACCGAGACCAGCCCGCAGGTCTCCCGGAGGAGCTCCAGGAGGGTCTGCCCCTCCCGGACCTCCACCGAGACGGGTCGTCCGTTCAGTGTGAACTCCATGGGGCCCACCTCCTCATGGCCCTCGGTGGCCGGCGGCGGCCAGGTAGGCTTCGGGGAAGGCGGCGTACCAGGCGGCCGCCACCGGCAGGTGCTCGATTGGGCACTGGTCGTCCGGGCTGTGGGCGTAGACCTCGTTGGCCGGGCCGAACCCGATGGTCGGGATCCCCAGGCGCCCCGCGCTGGACACCCCGTTCGTGGAGAACACCCACCGGCCCACCTGGGGCGTGCGGCCCAGGGCCCGGCGGGCCGTCTCCACCCCCGCCTGCACGGCCGGGTGGTCCTCGGGGAGGACCCAGGTGGGGAAGTACTTGTCGATGGAGAGGGTGAGGCCTGTGTAGGCCGTGCCCTCGTAGCGGAGGAGCTCCACGGTGGCCTCGCCCGACTGGACGGCGGGGAGGGCCTCCAGCTCGGCCCGGGCGGACTCCACGGTCTCCCCGATGGTGAGCCGCCGGTCAAGGTAGATCGTGCAGCCGTCGGGCACGGCGTTGAGGGAGGGGGTCTGGACCTCCACTTTGGAGACCACGACCGTCCCCTTGCCAAGGAAGGGGTCGGCCGCGAGGCGCTCGTTCAGGGCCTCCACCTGCTGGATGATGGGGGCCATCCGGTAGACGGCGTTCACCCCCCGCTCCGGGGCGGAGGCGTGGGCCGCCCGGCCCCTTGTGTGGATGGCGAACTCCGCCCGCCCTCGGTGCCCGCGGTACACGTCCAGGTCCGTGGCCTCCCCCAACACCACCACGTCCGGGCGTGGGATCCCGTTGGTGAGGAGGTACTCGAGGGCCAGCCCGTCGCAGTCCTCCTCCTGGACCGTTCCCACCACGTAGAGGGTGAACGCGGAGGCGTCCACACCCAGGCGCTTGAGCAGGGCTCCCCCGTAGACCATGGAGGCGGTGGCGGCCTTGTTGTCCGAGGCCCCCCGCCCGTAGAGGATCCCGCCCTTGACCTCCGGGGTGAAGGGGTGGGTCCTCCAGGAGGCGGGGTCCCCCACGTCCACCGTGTCGATGTGGCTGTCGAAGACGATGCGGACGGGGCCGTCCCCGATCCGTCCCACCACGCTCCCGAAGGGGTCCACGGTGACCTCGTCGTAGCCCAGGGCGGTCATCTCGTCCCCGATCCGCTGCACCACCTCGCGCTCCCGCCTGGACAGGCTGGGGGTGGCGATGAGGTCCTCGAAGAAGCGGCCCATCCGCTCCTCGAGCCGGCGGGCCTCCTCCAGGAACCGCTCGTCGGTCTTCACGGTCCTCCCTCCCCGGGCCGGGGCTCGGCCCGATTCGACTCGTCCAGGTAGTTGTAGATCGTGAAGCGGCTCACCCCGAGCCGGGCCGCCACCCGCTCCACCGCCTTCTTGATGAGGAAGGCTCCCCGTTCGTCCAGGTATCGGACCACCTGCTGCTTCTGACGCCGCGACATCTCCTCGACGGGCACCCCCACGGCGTCGGCCGCCGCGTCCAGCATGCGGTCCAGGGCGTCCCCCAGGTGGTCGGTGGGGGGCTGGGGCTCGGCGCCGTCCGGCTCGGCCAGAGAGGCCAGGAGGCGGGCGGCCCGGGAGAGGGCCGCGGTGTCCACCTCGATGGCCACGGCCAGCCCGTCCCCGGGCTCCGGGCCGGGGAGGGGGAGCACGCTGATCCTGGTCCCCCCGCCTACGGACCGGTTGACCACCGGCTCCCCAAAGGCGAGCAGAGGGAGGACCGGGTCGGCTCCACCGCGACCCCTGGCCCTGGCCGGCCGGCCCCACGAGTCCACTCGCCGCGGAGGGCGGAGCTCGTAGAGGCTGACCCGGAACGGAGGCCCCAGCGTGCGGGCCAGGGCTCGGCAGAAGTCCAGGGCCGGGGAAAGGTCGTCCTCGGGCCGGCTCGACGGTTCCACGCGTCCCTCCTCGACCATTGAACAACAAACTGTGGAACTCTTGCAACAGGACGGTGAGCCCCAGCACCCCGGCCGGGGCCGAGCCGGCGACCCGCCGGCCGGTCCGTCTGGGGTTTGGGCTAGGCTCGGGTGCAGGAAGTGTTCTCGCCGTCCGTGGCCCGCCCGGGTGCCCATCGCCGGCTGCTCACCCTCCTCGCCGCCGTCCTAGTCGGAGTGGGGGGGTCGGCCGTCGCTTTGCTCGCCTTCGGGCGCTGGTCGGTGTGGGTGGGTCCCTTCCAGGTCCAGCTGGCCTGCCGGTTCGGCAGGGGGGCCACGGACGTGGCCCTGCCTCCCCTGGGGCGGCTGACCGCCCGGACGCACCTGGCGCCCCTGCGGTTCTCGGCCACCCTCCAGGACGTCCGGGTCCCCGAGCTCACCGAGATGGTGAGCACCCGTGGGCTGACCGGGCTCGTCTCGGTGGTGGAGCGGGAGGTGCTGGAGGACGTCCCGGCGTTCGCCATCCGGGTCCTCGGGATCGGGGTGGCCGGGGCCGCGGTCCTGGCCGGGCTGGTCTTCCGACGCCGGTGGCGGCCCGTGGTCGCCGCCGTCGTGGCTGCCCTCGTCGCGCTGGGGGGAAGCGGGGCGGCCGCGTGGCGCACCTACGACCCCGCCGCCCTCCTGACCCCCACCTACTCCGGCTCCCTCACGCTGGCGGCCCGGCTCATCGGACCGGCCCGCACGGCCCTGGACCGCATCGACCAGTTCCGGGCCCAGCTCTCGCGGATCGTGGCCGGGGCGGCCCGCGTGTACGGCGAGATCCAGGCCAGGCCCCTGGGGCCCGCCGACGAGGTCCGGGTCCTGCACATCTCGGACCTCCACCTCTCGCCCCTAGGGTTCAGCTTCGCCCGGGAGCTGGCGAGGTCGTTCGACGTGGAGCTCGTAATCGACACCGGCGACCTCACCTCGTTCGGGACCCCCGCCGAGGCCTTCGTGGTCCGGGAGGTGGCCTCCATGGGCGTCCCGTACGTCTTCGTGCGGGGTAACCACGACTCCTCGGGCCTGGAACGCAGGCTCCGCAGACGGGGGGTCATCGTGGCCAACGGCGGGGTGGTGGAGGTGGCTGGCCTGCGCATCCTGGGCTACCCTCACCCCGTCTTCACCCCCGACCGACGGGTGGTGCGCAGCGACGAGGCCATCAGGAGGCTGGTCCTGGACGCGGGGGAGCGCATCGCCGCGCAGATCCGGACCCAGCCCCGCCCCCCGGACGTCCTGGCGGTCCACGACGACCGGATGGCCGAGGCCTCGGCGGGACTGGTGCCCCTGGTGGTCTCGGGGCACTTCCACGAGTCGGGCGCCCGGGTGGTGAACGGGACCCTGTTCCTGCGGGTCGGGTCCACCGGGGGAGCCGGGGCGGAGGTGTTCAGCCGGGAGGGCGGGGTCCCCCTGGAGGCGGAGATCCTCTACTTCCAGCGGGGGGACCCTCCCACACTGGTCGCCTTCGACGTCGTTCAGCAGCTTCCCGAGACGGGGAGCCTCACGCTCACCAGGCATCTCGTGGAGGAGGAGTTCGGGACCCTGGTCCCCTCGCCCAGCTCCTCGCCCAGCCCCTCGCCTCCCAGCCCCTCGCCGGAGGCCGCCAGCCCCAGGCCCTCGCCATCGGGCGCCGACAGCGGGTGAGGAGGCCGGGCCTCCCCGCCGTGGTGCACCATGTCCCGGGACCGACGATGGAAGGCGGAGAGGGGGCTCGGCCCGGGGGGACAGCCCGGGCGTTCCACGAGGGGACCAAGCACTCGTGGGAGAGCGTCCGACGCCGGGGGCACTTCCTCGACTGGGCCAACCGCCCTCACCCGTTCAAGCGCTATGAGGACCTCGAGCGGGTCCCCCTGCCCCACCCCGTGAGGTTCGGGCGGCCGGCTCTGGAAGCCCTCCTGGCCGAGGGAGGCGACGGGCGGGGCGTCCTGGACGCTTCCCTCCTGGCGGGGCTGCTCTTCGTCTCTGCCGGCGTGGCGAGGCGCCGCCGGCTGGACGGGGAGGAGTTCCACTTCCGCACCTACGCCTCGGCGGGCGCCCTGTACCCGGTCGAGGTCTACGTGGCCTGCGGCGACCTCGGGGCGGTCCCGGCCGGCGTCTACCACTTCGACCCCTTGGGTTTCGAGTTGGTCAGGCTCCGGCCCGGGGACCACCGCCCGTCCCTCGTGCGGGCCGCAGCGGCCGAGACCTCGGTGGCCCAGGCCCCCGCGGTCCTCGTCTTCACCGGCGTCCCCTGGAAGACGGCCTGGAAGTACACCGAACGGGGCTACCGGCACCTCTTCTGGGACGCGGGGATGATGCTCGCCAACCTCCTGGCGGGGGCCAGGGCCGCCCACCTCCCCGTGCGGGTGGTGCTCGGGTTCGCCGACCGTGAGGTGGAGGACCTCCTGGGGCTGGACGGGGTCCGGGAGTTCCCCCTGTGCCTGGTGGCGGTGGGCCGGGGGGAGGCGGTGGCCCCGGCGTCCGCCCCACCCCACCCCGCCCGCTTCCCCGAGCGTCCGTTCTCGCGACGGGAATTCACCTTCCAGGCCATCCGGGAGGTCAACGACGCCGGCCGGCTGGACGTGGAGGCCGTGCAGGCCTGGCGGGCTCGGGCCGGCGCCCTCGCCCCCGGCCCCTCCCGCCCGCCGGCCGAGCCCTTCCGCGAGGACCTGCCGCGGGACTCGGTGGACGACGTGGTCCGCCGGCGGGGGTCGGCCCGTTTCTTCGCCCCCGGGGCGCTCCCGCTGGAGGTCCTCCGGACGGTCCTCTCCGCGGCGACCCGGGGAGCCCCCACCGACTACGCCCTGGAAGGGTCGTCCCTCGTCCAGCCCTACCTGGTGGTCAACGCCGTCCGTGGGATGGTCCCTGGGGCCTACGTGTGGGAGCGGGGCCAGCTCCACCTGCTCCAGGAGGGGCGGTTCGCCGCGCAGGCGGGCTACCTCTGCCTGGAACAGCGCCTGGCCATGGACGCCTCGGTCACGGCCTTCCTCATGGCCCCCCTGGACCGCGTCCTGGACGTGGCGGGGGACCGGGGGTACCGGCTGGCCCAGCTGGAGGGCGGCGTGGCCGGAGGGTTCATGTACCTCGGGGCCTACGCCCACCGGTTCGGGGCCACCGGGCTCACCTTCTACGACGACGACGTGACCGGGTTCTTCTCGCCCCACGCCGCCGGGAAGGCCTGCCTGCTCGTGGTGGCGGTGGGCGAGAGCCCGAGGCTGCGCCGGGGGGCCTGAGCCTGGACGGCCGAGTTGGCGGCGGGGCCCGGGTCGCGGTAATACTCGACCCGAAGCCAGGACCGACGGGGGACGCGATGGTTGGCAAGGTAGGAGACCGGATCATCGTTGAGTCCGAGAAGGTCAACACCCCGAGCCGCGAGGGGGAGATCCTTGAGGTGATCTCGGGGGCCTCCGGGGTGAGCTACCGGGTCCGCTGGTCGGACGGACACGAGAGCGTGTTCCGGCCCGCCGTGGGCAGCGCCCGGATCGTCCCGGCCGAGGGCGAGCAGAAGTCAGCGTAGGCGGGTCCCGTCCTCCGTGGGCCCGGCCGTGGGGCCCGTGGTGGGCATCCCTGGGGGAGGGCGGTGCGCCGTTCCGTCGACTACGTGATCCTCTACGTGAGCGACCTCGCCCGGTCCGTCGCCTTCTACCGTGACGTGGTGGGCCTCACCCTCAAGTTCCAGGAGTCGGGGTACGCGGAGTTCGCGTCGGGGCCCGTGAAGTTCGCCCTCTACGAGCGGGCCCGCCTGCCCCAGCTCATCGGCAGAGAGGCGGTGCCCGGAGGCCCCGCTGTCGAGGTGGTCTTCCTGGTGGAGGACGTGGACGCCGAGGCCGACCGGCTGCGGGGGGCGGGGGCCGAGGTGCTGGCGGGGCCCGTGGACCGCCCCTGGGGCCACCGGACCCTCCACGTCCTCGACCCCGACGGCCAGGTCGTCGAGTTCGCCCAGGAGATCCCCCGGGGCCGGGCCCGGCCGGCCGAGGCTCCCTGACCCGGCCCGGCCTTCGGAAGTACATTTGGAGGAGAGCGCACGGAGGTGTTCCGATGGCCACCTACGACCGCAAGACCGCGCTGGTCGTGGTCGACGTCCAGAACGACTTCGCCCACCCCAAGGGCAGCCTCTACGTGCGGGGGGGCGAGGAGGTGGTCCCGGTCGTCAATCGGGAGGTGGAACGGGCCCTCGAGGCCGGGGCCCTGGTCGTCTACACGCAGGACTGGCACCCCGAGACCACCCCCCACTTCGAGAAGGACGGGGGGATCTGGCCGGTCCACTGCGTGCAGAACACGTGGGGGGCCGAGTTCCACCCGGACCTCAAGGTGGTGGGAGAGGTCGTCCGCAAGGGCACCGGCGGCGAGGACGGGTACTCCGGCTTCACCATGCGCGACCCCCGCAGCGGGGAGACCGGGGGGACCGAGCTCGAGCCGCTCCTCCGAAGGCATGGGGTGGCGCGGCTGGTGGTGGCGGGGATCGCCACGGACTACTGCGTGAAGGAGACCGTCTTGGACGGGCTCCGCAAGGGGTTCGACGTCACGGTCCTCACGGAGGGCATCCGGGCCGTGAACCTCCAGCCGGACGACGGCAGGCGGGCCCTGGAGGAGATGGAGCGGGCCGGGGCCCACCTGGAGTGAGGCCGGCGTGCTCCGCCTGGCCCTGGCCGGAGACACCATGCTCGGGCGGGGCGTGGCCGAGCGGCTGGCCGTGGTCGAGCCCCACTGGCTCTTCGACCCCGCCCTCGTGGAGGCGTGCCGGGAGGCGGACCTCTTCGTCCTGAACCTGGAGTGCTGCATCTCCGAGCGGGGTTCCCCCTGGCCGCGGCCGGGGAAGCCCTTCTTCTTCCGGGCCCCTCCGGTGGCCGTGCGGGCCCTCGCCCACATCGGCGTGGACTGCGTCACCCTGGCCAACAACCACGCCCTGGACTTCGGGGAGGAGGCCCTCCTCGACACCCTGCGGCTCCTCGAGGAGGCGGGCATCGCCGCCGTGGGGGCCGGCGCCGACGTGGAGGCCGCCCGCCGGCCGGCCGTGCTCGAGGCCCGGGGGTTCCGGCTGGCCGTGCTGGGGGTCACCGACCACCCGGACGACTTCGCAGCGGGGGAGGGGAGGCCCGGGGTGGCCTACGCCGACCTCTGGAACGAGGTCCCGGCCTGGCTCACCGACGCGGTGGCCAAGGCCCGGGCCGAGGCGGACGCCGTGCTGGTCACGCCGCACTGGGGACCCAACATGGTCCCCTCGCCCGTCCCCCACGTCCGGGAGGCGGCGCGGGCCCTGGTGGGGGCGGGGGCCACCCTGGTGGCGGGGCACTCCGCCCACGTCTTCCACGGGGTGGACGGTCCGGTCCTCTACGACCTGGGGGACTTCCTCGACGACTACGCGGTGGACCCCGTGCTCCGAAACGACCTGGGGCTCCTGTGGCTGGTCGACCTGGACGAGCACGGCCCGGTCCGGCTTGAGGCCGTGCCGCTCTTCCTGGACTTCTGCTTCACCACGCTGGCCCGGGGCCCGGACGAGGCTTGGATCCGCCGGCGCTTCCGGCAGGCGTGCGCGGAGTTCGGGACGCAGGTGGCCGAGGAGCGGGGCCGGCTCGTGGTCAGGTGGCGGGAGGAAGCCCGTGAGCCCGGGCACCTGGGGGCCCTGAGGAAAGACGCGGGGAGGTAACGCCGAGTGGCGAGGCTCGAGGACTACCGGTTCGGCCGGGTCAGGGTGGACGGGGAGGAACACACGCGGGACCTCATCGTCCTCCCGCGCCGGGTGGTGAGGAACTGGTGGCGCCGGGAGGGCCACCGCCTGGTGCTGGAGGACCTAGAGTCCGTGCTGGACGAGCTGCCCGAGCGCCTCGTGGTGGGGACGGGGGCGGCCGGGCAGATGCAGCCCGACCCCGGCCTCCTGGAGCGGCTCCGGGAACGGGGGGTCCAGGTGGAGGTCCTGCCCACGGACCGCGCCGTGGCCCGCTACCGCGAGCTGGACCCCCGCCGGACCGCGGCGGCCCTGCACCTCACGTGCTGAGCCCCGGGGTGGCCCGGGCCGCGTTCGGGGCCCTGTTGGCCTGCGTGGTCCTGGCGGGCGTGGGGTGCCGCACGCAGGGGTCGCGCCTGCCCCAGGTGGCCCGGGCGGAGTCCATCGAGCTCGAGAGCCCGGCCTTCCCCGACGGCGGCCCCATCCCGGCCGAGTACACCTGCGACGGAGCGGACGTCTCGCCTCCCCTGGCCTGGGGGGGCGGGCCCCCCGCCGAGGAGTACGTGCTGGTCGCGGTGGACGCGGACGCCGCAGACTTCGTCCACTGGGTGGTGGTGGGCATCCCGCCCACCGTGACTTCCGTCCCGGAGGGGGGACTCCCGCCCGGGGCCCGGGAGGGAGTGAACGACTTCGACCGGGTGGGCTACGGCGGCCCCTGCCCGCCCAAGGGGGAGACCCACCGCTACGTGTTCACGGTCTACTCGCTGCGGTCCCCGCGGGCGGACCGCGTCCCCTCCGGGGCCACGCTGGAAGAGGTCCTCGACGCGGTGAGCTGCTGCATCCAGGCCCAGGGCACCTTGGTGGGGGCCTACCGGCGGCCCTGACCGGCCCGGCCCCGGGCCGTCGCCGCCCTCCGGGTGCCCTGAGCGACCCCGACCCCGGGCCCGCGGCCTGAGCCTCCGGCCACCTGGGCGTCGCGCCAGCCCGCGCTATTCGCTCCGGTCCGCCATGACCCGGGAGAGGTCACGCATGGAGACGATCCCGACGAGCCGGCCCCCCTCCACCACGGGGAGGTGCCGGAAGCCTCGGGCCAGCATCAGGTCCAGGGCCTCCTGGACCGTGGCGTCCGGCCCGACCGTGACCGGATCGCGGGTCATCCAGTCCGAGATCGGCTCGCGGGGGGCGTCGAAGTCCTGGGACAGCGCCCGGACGATGTCCCGCTCGGTGAAGATCCCGAGGAGCGTCTCCCCCTCCACCACGAGGGCCGACCCGACGTGGTGCTCCCCCATGAGGGTGGCGGCCTGGGCGACCGTGGCGGACGGCCCCACCGTGACCAGGTCGGCGGTCATGACGTCCCGCACCTTGACCATGGCCCGAGCCTACTCCGAGCCGGCTGGGGCCGCCTCCTGGGGAGCGTAGGTCCAGTCCGGCTGTTTGCGGGCGTAGTCGGGGTCGTAGCTGAACCGGTGGGCGTCGGGGTCCCAGTCCACGATCTTGTGGAAGACCAGCTCCCGGGGCCGAGGGCACCGGGAGCCCGAGTGGGCCCGGAACTCCTCGGAGAAGAGCTGGAGGGAGCTCTGGACGAGGAGGCTGGTCCCGGTGGGAAGGGCGCACTTCTGGCCGTCGGTGGCTCCCCGGGCCCGGACCATGATGAGCTCGAGCTCTCGCTCCGAGCCCCGACCGCCCTCCAGCTGCTCCAGGAGCTCCACCACCTCGCCCGAGTTGAGCTTGCACGGGGGGCACTGCCCGCAGGACTCCACGTGGAGGAACCTCGCGTAGAGCCAGGTGGCCCGCACCATGCAGGCGGTCTCGTCGAACACGGCGAACCCCGCGGCCCCCAGCCCCGAGCCCACCTGCCGCATCGAGTCGAAGTCCATCGGGGTGTCGAGCTGCTCGGGCACCAGCACGGTGCTGGAAGCCCCCGGGAAGATGGCCTTGACCGACCGGCCTTCGGGGGGGGCGCCGGCCAGCTCCTCCACCAGGACCCGCAGGGGCGTCCCCAGGGGGAGCTCGAACACCCCCTCGCGCCGGACGTCGCCGCAGACCGTGAAGAGCATGGTGCCCGGGCTGGTCTCGGTGCCCGTGGCCCGCAGCCAGTCCGGTCCGTGGGCCAGGATGTGGGGGACGTTGGCCAGGGTCTCCACGTTGTTGACCAGGGTGGGGTTCTCGTTGGGCGGGGCGGCGAAGAGGCCCAGAACGAAGGGCCGGGCCACCCGAGGGAGCGGCTCCCGTCCCTCGATCACCTCCTCCAGGCCGGTCTCCTCGCCGAAGAGGTAGTGGTCGGGCCCGGTCACGACCTCCACGGGGACGGGGCCCAGGGCCCCCGCCGCCCGCATCTCCTCCAGGGCCCGGGTCACCTGGTCGAGCTCCGGGCGGAAGGCCGACTTGAGAGCGATGTAGGCGCGCTCGGCCCCCACGGCGTAGGCGGCGATGGCCAGCCCCTCGAGCACCTGGTAGGGGTTGGTCCGCAGCAGCAGGCGGTCCTTGAAGACGGCGGGTTCGCCCTCGGCGGCGTTGCAGACGGCGAACCTCGGGCCCCTCCCCACGGTGCGCACCGCCCGCCACTTCTGGCCCGTCGGGAACCCGGCGCCGCCCCGGCCCCGGAGGCCGCTCCTGGACACCTCCTCGATGACGGCCTCCGGCCAGGCCCCCAGGGCCACCTCCAGGCCGGTGCCGCCGCCGGCGGCCGCGTACTCGTCGAACGTCCGGGGGGCCAGGCCGAGGAGGGGCATGCAAGAAAGCGTACCGGGCGCGCCCTCCTCCATGAGGGGAGGGTACGCTCTCCCACGGCGGTGGACGCTCGCCTCGCCCTCCTCGCCTGGTACCGGCCCCGGGCCCGCCGCTACCCGTGGCGGCGGGGCCGGCCCGACCCCTACCGGGTGCTGGTCAGCGAGGTCATGCTTCAGCAGACCCAGGTCTCCCGGGTGGCCCCGGCGTACCGGGCCTTCGTGCGGCGCTTCCCCACCGTCCGGGCCCTGGCCCGGGCCCCCCTGCGGGAGGTGCTGGCGGCCTGGTCGGGCCTGGGGCACAACCGGCGGGCCCTGGCCCTGGCCCGGGCCGCACGGCGCCTCGTGGCGGACCACGGCGGGGCGGTCCCCGCCGACCCCGGGGTCCTGGCCACCCTCCCGGGGATCGGACCCTACACCGCGGCCGCCGTGGCCTCCATCGCCTACGGGGTCCCCGTCCCGGCCCTGGACACCAACGCCGCGCGGGTGGTGACCCGGGCCAGGCTGGGCGTGGAGCCGGAGGAGGCGGGCTCCCGCGCGGTCCGGGAGGCGGCCGAACGGTGGCTGCACCGGGCCGACCCCGGCGCCTGGAACCAGGCCCTCATGGACCTGGGCCGGGAGGTGTGCCGGCCCGTGCCTCGCTGCGGTGGGTGCCCACTGGCCGGGACGTGCCGGTTCCACCGCCGGGGGCGGCCCACCCCGCGGGGCCTGGACGGGGGCGGCGGGACGCCCCGGGAGCAGCGGGCGTTCGGGGCCGTGGAGGGGCGCGGTCACCCCCATGGCAGGCGGGGGAGGGGGGAGCGGTTCGAGGGCTCCCTCCGCCAGGCCCGAGGCCTCGTCCTGCGAGCCGCCCTGGGCTCGCCGAAGCCGCTCACCGCCCAGCGACTCGCGGCGCTGACCGGCCTCCCCGCCGAACGGGTGGCGGAGGCCGCCCTGGCCCTGGCCCGCGACGGGCTGGTCGAGGTGCAGGAGGGCACCGGGCCGGGGCGCGGACGGGTGCGGGTGGGGGTGCCGGCCAGCCCGACCTCGAACCCCTGAGCCCGCCGGCTCGGGGGCCTCGGCCGGCCGGGGTGCCGCGGACGCTGCGGCCGGTCCGGGGAGTCGGCCGGTTCGGCTATCTTCCTTGGCGCAGCGGCCCGACAGCGAGGAGACGCATGGAGCGCCGGCCACCCCCCAAAGACGCGGAGCGGGCCCCGACCGACGGTGGGTGAGGGCCCCGACCCGCGTCGGGACCGGTTCCTCAGGGCCTGCCGCCTCGAGCCGGTGGACCGGACGCCGGTGTGGTTCATGCGCCAGGCCGGCCGCTACCTCCCCGAGTACCGGGAGCTCCGCCGGGGCCGGGACGTCCTCGAGATGTGCCGGACGCCTGAGCTCGTGGTGGAGGCCACGCTCCTCCCCGTGCGCCGCCTGGGGGTGGACGCCGCCATCCTCTTCTCGGACATCATGGTCCCGGTGGCGGCCGTGGGGGTGGAGGTCCGAATCCAACCGGGAGTGGGTCCGGTGGTCCCCGATCCCTTCCGGGCCCCCGCCGACCTCCGCCGCCTGCGGGACCTGGTCCCCGACCGGGACGTCCCCTACGTCCTGGAGGCCGTGCGGGAGTTGCGCCGGCAGCTCGAGGTGCCCCTGATCGGCTTCGCCGGCGCCCCCTTCACCCTGGCCAGCTACCTCGTGGAGGGCGGGCCCTCCCGCCACCACGAGCGGACCAAGGCCTTCATGCACACCGACCCCGAGGGCTGGCGGACCCTGATGAGACTCCTGGCCACGGCCACGGCCAGCTACCTTCGGGCCCAGGTGGAGTCGGGGGCCCAGGCCGTCCAGGTGTTCGACAGCTGGGTGGGGACCCTGGACCCGGACGACTACGCTCACTTCGTGGCCCCTCACATGCGGACGATCTTCGACGGCCTGGCCGACCTGGGCGTGCCCAGGATCCACTTCGGGGTGGGGACCAGCGAGCTCCTGGCCCAGATGCGCGACGTGGGGGCCGACGTGGTGGGGGTGGACTGGCGGGTACCGCTCCACCTCGCCTGGGAGCGGGTGGGGTTCGACGTGGGCGTGCAGGGGAACCTGGACCCGGCGGTGTGCCTGGCCCCCTGGGAGGCGGTGCAGAGCAAGGCCCTGGGGGTGCTCCGTCGGGCCGCGGGCCGGCCCGGCCACGTCTTCAACCTGGGCCACGGCGTCCTGCCCGACACCCCCGTGGAGAACCTGCAGCGGCTGGTGGAGCTGGTCCACGAGCGGACGGCCCGGGAGGGCGGCCAGCGGTGAGCGGACCGGTGGGCGTGCTGGCCATGTCCTACGGCACGGCGGCGGGGCCCGAGGACGTGGAGCGCTACTACACCGACATCCGGGGAGGTCGGCCGCCCTCGCCGGAGGCCCTGGCGGAGCTCCTGGCGAGGTACGAGGCCATCGGGAACCGGTTCCCCCTCACCGAGATCACGCTGGCCCAGGCCCGGGGGCTGGAGGAGGAGCTCGCCCGGGCTGAGCCCGGGGGGTTCCGGGTGTACGTGGGGATGAAGCACTCCCCCCCGTTCATCCGGGACGCCGTGGCCAGGATGCGCGCGGACGGCATCCTGCGGGCTGTGGGGCTCGTCCTGGCCCCCCACTACTCCCGGCTCTCGGTGGGCACCTACGTGGAGCGGGTCCGGGCGGCCCTGGCCGAGTCCCCCGGGGGCCCGCAGTTCACGTTCGTCGAGTCCTGGTACGGCCACCCGCCGTTCGTCGAGTTCCTCGCCTCCCGGGTGGCGGAGGCCCTGGCCCGCCTGCCCGAGGAGGCCAGGGGCCGGTCGGTGGTGGTGTTCACCGCCCACAGCCTCCCCGCCCGGATCCTCGACGAGGGGGACCCCTACCCCCGCCAGCTGGAGGAGACGGCGGCCCTCGTCTCGGCCCGGCTGGGCCTGGCCCACGTCCGGACGGCCTGGCAGAGCGCGGGCCGGACCCCCGAGCCCTGGCTGGGGCCGGACCTGGGGGAGGTCATCGAGGAGGCCGCGGCCCAGGGATACCGGGGCGTGGTGGTCTGCCCATGCGGGTTCGTCGCGGACCACCTGGAGGTCCTCTACGACCTCGACATCGAGGCGGCCGGGGTGGCCCGGGCGGCGGGCCTGGCCTTCGTCCGGACCGAGTCGCCCAACGCCCACCCGGCCTTCGTACGGGCCCTGGCCGGCGTGGTCCTGGCCCACCTGGGACGCATCCCCGCGGAGGCCCGACCGTGAGCCGGGTGGTCGTGGTGGGCGGGGGGGTCACCGGCCTCACCGCCGCCTATCGGCTGGCCCGGGCGGAGGGAGGGCACGAGGTCACGCTCCTGGAGGCCTCGGACCGCCTCGGGGGGAAAGTGTGGACGGTCCGCGTGGGCCCTGTGGCCGTGGAGGCCGGGGCCGACTCGTTCGTGGTGCGCAAGCCCTGGGCGGTGGAGCTCGCCACCGAGCTGGGGCTGGGGGACCGGCTGGTGGTCCCCGCCGTGGGCTCGGCCCTGGTGTGGACCGACCGGGGGCTCCTCCCGTTCCCGGCCCGGACGGCCTTCGGGGTCCCCGCCTCCGCCCTGGACCTCCTGGCCTGGTCCGGGCTCCGGCTCCGGGACCGGCTCCGGGCCGCCCTCGACCTCCTTCTCCCCAGCCGGGCCCGGCCCGGGGACGAGGCCCTGGGGGCCCTGCTCCGGCGGCGGCTGGGGCCGGGGGCCGCGGCGGCCCTGGTGGAGCCGCTCCTGGCCGGGCTCCACGCCGGCGACCCCCTCCGGCTCTCCGCCCTGGCCACCTTCCCCGAGCTCCGGGAGTGGGAGCGGGCCCACGGGAGCCTCCTCCGGGGGGCCCGGGCCGCCCTGCGGGCCGCCCGGGAGCGGGCTCCCGGCGCCCTGTTCGCCACCGTGTGGGGCGGCCTGGGCGGGCTGGTGGAGGCCCTGGAGGCCGCCCTAGGCCCGGCCCGGGTCCGCCGGGGCACGCCGGTGTCCGGGCTGGCCCGCCGGGGCGGGGGGTACGTGGTGGAGTCCGGTTCGGAGGCCGTCCTCGCCGACGCCGTGGTCCTGGCCACGCCGGCCTTCGAGGCGGCCCAGCTGCTCCGGCGGGTCTCGCCGCGGGCCGCCCGCCACCTGGGGGAGGTCCCCTACGTCTCGACGGCGGTGGTGGTGCTCGTGTACCCGGGAGGGAGCGGGGCGGCCCTGCCCGACGCCTCCGGGTTCGTGGTGGCCGACCGGAGCCGGACGGTCACGGCCTGCACCTGGGTGTCCCGGAAGTGGCCGTCCTCGGACCTCGGAGGGCGGGCGGTCCTCCGCTGCTTCGTGGGCCGGGCTGGGGACGAGGGCGCGGTGGACCTCCCCGACCGGGAGCTCGTGGAGCGGGTCCGGGCGGAGGTGGAGCCGGCCTCGGGCCTCTCGGTGGAGCCGGAGCACGTCCGGGTGGTGCGGTGGCGGCGGGCCTTGCCCCAGTACGAGGTGGGGCACCTGGAGCGGGTGGCGGCGGCCGAGCGGGCCCTGGAGGAGGACGCGCCGGGGGTGGCCCTGGCGGGGGCCGGCTACCGTGGGGTGGGGATCGCGGACTGCGTGCGGGAGGGGACCGAGGCGGCGGGCCGGGTCCTGGCCCGGCTGGGGGCCCGGGGCCAGCCGGTCCCGAGCGAACGGGAGGTCAGCTGATGGAAGAGACCTACGCGTACTACCCGGCGTTCCAGGCGGCCGACGACCTGCGGGAGCGGCCCCAGGGGGACCTCGAGCAGCTCGCGCACGAGGCCGAGGTGCTGTTCAAGGAGTGGGCGGACCGGGTGCAGGTCCGGGCCGTCTACTCCACGGTGGGGTTTCGCCCCGACGTCGACCTCCTCATGTGGTGGGTGGGGCACCGGCCGGAGGACCTGCAGGAGCTCCTGGTGGCCTTCCGGCGGACCGGCCTGGGGCGCGGGCTGGTCCCCACCTGGACGTTCCTGGGGGTAGTGCGGCCGGCAGAGTTCACCCCCGACCACGTCCCGGCCTTCGTGCGGGGGGAGCCGCCCCGGCGGTACGTGACGGTGTACCCGTTCGTCCGCACCGCCGACTGGTACCTGCTCCCGGAGGAGCGCCGGGCGGCCCTGCTCCGCGAGCACGGGGAGATCGGCCGCCAGTTCCCGGACGTCCTCACCAACACCACCAGTGCCTTCGGGCTGGGGGACTGGGAGTGGGTGCTGGCCTTCGAGGCCGACGACCTCTCCCGGCTCGTGGACTGCATCCGGCGCCTTCGGGCCGCCGAGGCCCGGCGGTTCACGAAGGAGGAGGTGCCCTTCCTCACCGGCATCCGAAAGGACCTGGTGGAGGCCGTCCAGGACCTGGCCTGAAGGGGGCGGGCTCGGCCCGGGTGGCTCAGCGGCGGAGGTCCCGTCTCAGCTCGGCCAGGTAGGCGAGGAGGTCGGGGTGGAGGTCGGCCCGGCGGGCGCGGGCCACGGCCTCCTCCGGCGGGAGGAGGCCCCAGGGGGTGGCCACGCCCGTGAAGAGGTCGATGGGCGTGGCCTCCAGGGACTCCTCCAGCGGGAGCGGCTCGGGGACGAACTTGGTCTCCCCGGCCACCGCGAAGCAGGGGAGGCCTCGGGCCCGGGCGGCCTCGGCCAGGGCCCTGGTCTTGACCTTGTTCACCACGGCCCCCGGGGTGACCGCGTCGGCCCCCACCACGACGGCCCCGCCCGGGAGCCGGCGCAGGGCCTCCTCGTCCGCCACCACCCGGGCCTCCTTCCCGGCCTCCCGGAGGGCCCGGGCCATGTCCCGCCCCTCGCCCCCGGGGAGGGACTCCATGCAGGCCACGACCCGGACCCGGCGGGAGGCGGAGAGGGCCCGGAGCACCGAGGACGAGCGGGAGATGGTGACCACCCAGGGAGGGAGCTCAGGGGCCAGGACGTCGGCGGCGGCGAGGTCCAGGTCGAGCCGCTCCAGGAACCGAGCCGCTCCTGCCCCCGGGTCGGGGGCGGCCAGCACGTCGCTCCCCAGCCGCCACAGGGGGGCCATGGAGGGGTGGCTGGCCAGCAGGAGCCGGAGCGCCTCGAGGGTCCGGGAGGGGGGGATGGCCGCCAGGCCCTCCGCTGCCGCCCGCGCGATCTCCGCGGCCCCGCTGGTCCGGTCGGTGGCCGCGGCGCGGACCCGGGCCCACGCGTCGCCCACGTCCCCATCGTAGGAGGGTCCGGGTGACGGACCCGACCGACGTGGCCGCGTGGGGTGCGGACCGCCCCTCGGCCCGGGGGTTGGCGGCCCGCCCGCCCTGGCCGGAGGCTCTCCTCGAGGAGCTCAGGCGGGCCCGGGATCCTACCCTGGTGGTCCACCCCGAACCGGGGCCGGTGGCGACGGTAGGCCTCCTCCCGGGCTCGTTCGACCCCCTCACCGTGGCCCACGCCGCCCTGGCGGAGGCCGCCCGCCGGGAGGGCGCGGAGCTCGTGGTGCTGCTTTACTCCGTCCGGACCCTCCCCAAGGAGGGGGACGTGGCGCCGCCATTGCTGTCCGAGCCCGAGCGGCTGGCGGCCCTGGAGCGGTTCGTCCGGGGCAGGCCCGGCCTGGCCGTGGGGGTCTGCTCCCACGGCCTCCTGGCCGACCAGGCGGAGGCCGCGGCCCGCCGGTTCCCGTCGTCGGAGCTGTGGGTGGTGGTCGGCTCCGACAAGGTCCTCCAGCTCTTCCACCCCCGGTGGTACGAGGACCGGGACCAGGCCCTGGGACGGCTCTTCGGGCGCGCCACCGTCCGCTACGCGGTGCGGGCCGGCGACGACGGTCGGGTGGAGGAGGTCCTGGCCCGGGCCGAGAACGCCCCCTGGCGGGACCGGGTCCGGCCCCTGGCGGCGGACCCCGGGGTGGCCTCGGTCTCCTCGCGGACGGTCCGGGAGCGGCTGGGGCGGGGGGAGGACGTCCGGGCCCTGGTCCCGCCCGAGGTTCTTCCGGTCCTCGGGCGGCGAGAGCGGCCTGGGTCCAACCAGGGGGCCTGAGGTCGCCGGTCGCTCCGCTGGGTCCCGCCCGCTGGCCTCTCCGCCGGCTTCCGCGCCCGCTGGCCTCTACGCCGGCTCCGAGGGAGTCGGCCCCCCGGGCCGAGGTGCGGGGTCAGGGGGCTCGGCCGGCTCGTCCGGGGCCGGCTCGGCGCCCACCGCGTGGTAGCCCCCGTCCACGTGGACGATCTCGCCGGTGATGCCCCGGGACCAGTCCGAGAGGAGGAACACGGCGGTGCGGGCCACGGGTTCGGGGTCCTGGGTGTCCCACCCCAGGGGAGCCCGCCGGCCCCACCCCGAGGCCAGGGCCTCGAACCCCGGGATGCTCTTGGCGGCCATGGTACGCAGGGGGCCGGCCGACACGCAGTTGACCCGGATCCCGAAGGGGCCCAGGTCCCGGGCCAGGTAGCGGGTGATGGCCTCCAGGGCGGCCTTGGACACCCCCATCCAGTCGTAGACCGGCCAGGCCACGGAGGCGTCGAAGTCCAGGCTGACGATGGAGCCGCCCCCTCCCCGCATGAGGGGGAGGAGCCCCGCCGCCAGGGCCTTGAGGGAGTAGGCGCTGGTCTGGAAGGCCACCCGCACGCTCTCCCAGGGCGTGCGCAGGAAGGCCCCGCCCAGGGCGTCCTGGGGGGCGAAGGCGATGGCGTGGAGGAAGCCGTCCAGCCGGCCCCACCGGGAGGCCAGCTCGCGGGCCACCCGCTCGATGTGGGCCTCGTCGGTGGCGTCGAGCTCCAGGACGTCCGGCGGGTGGGGGAGGCGGCGGGCGGTCCGTTCGGTCACCGACAGGCCCTTGCCGAAGCCGGTGAGGACGAGCTCCGCCCCCTGCTGCTGGGCCACCCGGGCCACGTGGAAGGCGATGCTCTGGGGCGTGAGGACCCCCGTGATGAGGAGCTTCTTCCCCTCGAGGAGCATGACGGGGTGGAGTCTAGGGCCTCGGGCGGCAGGGCGCGGCCTCAGGCCACCTCGATTTCCATGCCCTCGTAGGCGAGGGCCAGGCCGTCCCGCTCGGGTCCCCAGAGCTCCCTGGCCCGCACGTACATCGACTCGAGCATGGCGTCGGTGTGCAGGGGGTCGTGGTGGAAGAAGTAGAGGCGCCGGACTTTCGTGATGAGCCCGAACTGGACGGTGTGGGCGATGCTCGAGTGTCCCCAGCCCACCCGCTGGGCGTACTCCTCCTCCGTGTACTGGGCGTCGTGGAAGAGGACGTCGGCGCCGTAGGCCAGGCTGTGGCCGGAGATCCACTCCGGGTCGGCGGTGGCGAGGTCGTCCACGCCCAGGGCCGGCTCGTGGTCGGAGAGGTAGGTGAAGGCCTTCCCCCCCTCCTCGATCCGGTAGCCCACGGTGGGGCCCGGGTGGTTCACGGGCAGGGCCCGCACCGTGGCCGTCCCGAGCTCCCACTCGGTGGTCGGGACGTCGTGGAAGACGAGCCTGGAGGGGATGTCGTCGATGTGGACGGGGAAAAGAGGCGGGGAGAAGTAGTTGGCCAGGCGCTCCTTGAGGGAGTGGAGGGGAGAGGGGGGCCCCCACAGGTGGATCTCGCAGTCCGGGTCCCAGAGGGGGGTGAAGAACCCCAGGCCCTCGATGTGGTCCAGGTGGAGGTGGCTCAGGAGGATGTCGATGCGGTCCGGCCGGTCCCGTCCCAGGGCCACCCCCAGGGGACGGGCCCCGGTGCCGGCGTCCACCACGATGAGGCGCCCGTCGCCCGTGCGGACCTCCACGCAGGAGGTGTTGCCGCCGTAGCGGACGGTCTCCGGGCCCGGGGCCGCCAGCGACCCCCGGCACCCCCAGATCCTGGCCCGCACTACGGGCCACCCCCCGCTGGATCCACGGGCGGGCCCTGGGCGGGCGCCGGTTCCGGCTGCCGGGCCCCCGGCTCCGGCTCTTCCCAGAAGATGGCTGCCGCCCCCACGAACTCCCCCCGCCGGGCGAACAGGGGGAGGGCGGTGCAGGCCACGTCCCTGGCCCCGCCGTCCAGGCCGTGGATGCGGAACGAACGGTGCACCGGCCGCCGCTCGCGCAGGACCACGGCCAACGGGAGGTCTCGGGGGTGGATCTCGTGGCCCTCCGGGTCGACCGGGATGAAAGCCCGCGACCACTCCTCCTCGGGCATGTGGCCCACCTCGCCGAAGCTCCGGCCGAGGATCTCCGCGGCGGCCTCGTTGAAGTACACGAGGGTCCCCTCCCGGTCCACCACGAACACAGCCGAGGCCAGCTTGTCGGCCAGGTCCCGGGCCAGGATCAGCACCAGGTCGTGCTGCCGCACCACGCCAGCCTACCCCACGTCCTCTGCCTCCGCCGCCTTCAGGGCCCGCTCGAAGGCCTCGTACGTGGGCCGGTCGAAGAGCACGAACCGGACCAGCTCGACCTCGGTCTCGGCGGAACGCACGGCCCGGACGGCCACGGGGGCGGCCTCCTCCACCGGGTACCCGTAGGCCCCCGTGGAGATGGCGGGGAAGGCCACGGACCTGGCGCCGAGCTCGTCGGCCACCCGGAGCGCCTCCCGGTAGCAGCTGGCCAGGAGGTGGGAGCGGTCCTCGGACCGGGAGTAAACGGGGCCTACCGTGTGGATCACCCACCGGGCCGGCAGGCGGCCGGCGGTGGTGGCCACCGCCTTCCCGGTGGGGAGCCCGTCCGGGTACCGCTCGGCCCGGATCCGCCTGCACTCCTCCTTGATCTCCGGTCCTCCCTTACGGTGGATGGCCCCGTCCACCCCGCCCCCACCCATGAGCGAGGGGTTGGCGGCGTTCACGATGGCGTCCACCGCCTGCTCGGTGATGTCCCCCTGCACGAGCTCGATTCTCATGGTCCCTCCCTCGCGCCGTCGCGCACCGGTCGTGGCGCCGGGGCTGCGCGATCCGCACCCGGCGCCCGGAGAGCCCCAGGGGCCGCCTCTACCATGGGCCGGGGATGCGTTCCGGCCCCGACCCCAACCGATACCCCCGCCGGCGGCCGTGGGCAACTCCGGCCGCGGCCGCCCTCGCCGCCTCGCTGGCGCTGGTCGGGTTCGTCGTGGCCGTCCGCCTCCCAGCCGGGCTGGGCCCGGGGAGCCCGCGGACGCTCCAACCGCCCGCCGCGGGCCCGACGACACGGTCTTCGACGGACGTCCCTCCCGCGGCCTCGCCCACCGCCGAGCCGGACGAGCCGCCCACCCCGCCCCTCCCGGACTGCCGCTACGGGGACCGCCGGGCCGGCCGCACCGGCTACGGGCAGTGGCGGACGATCCTCGTGGACACGATCTTCCGGCTGCCGCCGGACTACGAGCCCCCGGACCTGGTGCCGGTGTCGGAGGCGGGGTTCGACGCCCCCTTCCTCGTCCGGCGGGTCGTGGTCCGGGACCTGGCCGCGCTGCGGGAGGCGGCCCAGGCGAACGGGGTCCGCCTCGAGCTGGTCTCGGCGTACCGCAGCTTCGAGCAGCAGCGGGACCTCTTCGAGCGGCGGGTCCAGCAGCTGGGGCGGGTCAAGGCCCTTCGGCGGACAGCCCGGCCCGGGCACTCCGAGCACCAGCTGGGCACGGCCCTGGACTTCAAGACCGCCGGGAACCGCACGGTGGGGGTGGGCTGGGGCGAGACCCCCGCAGGGCGGTGGATGGCCGAGAACGCCCACCGGTTCGGGTTCGTCTTGAGCTACCCGGAAGGGGAGCGCGAGACGACCTGCTACGCGTTCGAGCCCTGGCACTTCCGGTACGTGGGGCCGAGAATGGCGGCGGAGGTGGTGGCCTCGGGCCGCACCCTCCGGGAGTTCCTCTGGCTCAGGCAGTGGGAGCGGTCGGGGTGAGCAGCTGGGGTGGCCCCCGGGCGCGCCCGGCGGGAGCCTCCGACCGCTCCGACCCCGCTCCGGGTACGATGGGCGGACCGGCCCGACGGGATGACGTGAGGGACCTGCTCGAACCTCCCACCCGACTCGCTGTCCGGCGCCGCCCGCCTCGGCGGCGCAGGGGGTTCCGCCGTCTCCTCACGCTCCTCCTGGGGCTCGTGGCGGCCTCCGTGGTCTGGCGCTCGGGGCTCGTGGGCGACCTCCTGACAGGCGACGGGCGGAGTCCGGCGCCCGCCCGGGAGAGCCAGCGCCCCCGGGAGCGGCCGGGGCCGCAGGAGGGGACGTCGTCCTCACCGCAGGCCCCTTCCGTGCCCGCCACCGGCCCCATCAATACGGCCTTCCCGGGCCTCACCACGTTTCGGGGCAACGCCACCCGGACCTACTACGGGGAGGGCCCGGTGCCCGAACACCCCCGGATCCTGTGGCGGTACCCGCGCACTGGTGGGATGTGCATGAGCTCGGTGAACCTGGGCGTGCGAAGCGTCTGGTGCGGGATGGGGTGGACGGGGCAGCCGAACGTCATCGAGCACCCGGACGGACGCATCGAGGTCCGCTTCGGAGCCTACGACGGGCGGTACCACTTCCTGGACGGCCGCACCGGCAAGCCCATGCGGCCGGACCTCGTGACCGAGGACCTGGCCAAGGGCTCGGCCACCTCCGACCCGGACGGGTATCCCCTCTACTACGCGGGGTCCAGGGACAACTACCTGCGTGTGGTGGCCCTGGACCGAAAGAAGCCCACGGTCCTGTGGAAGCTCGGGGCGGACAGCGCCCCCCACCCCGTGTGGAACGACGACTGGGACGGGGCCCCGCTGGTGCTGGGGGACTACCTGCTCGAAGGGGGAGAGAACTCCTGGTTCTACGTGGTGAAGCTGAACCGCCACTACGACGACCGGGGGAAGGTGCAGGTCGACCCCAAGGTCGTGATGCTGGTCCCCGGGTACGACGACCGGCTCCTCCGAGACGTGGGTGACCGTGACGTGTCCATCGAGAGTTCGGTGGCCTTCTACGACGGGGTGGCCTACTTCGTGAACTCGGGAGGCCTGGTCCAGGGGTGGGACGTGAGCGACGTCCTGCGGGGCGGGGACCGGTACCGGCGGGTGTTCCGGTTCTGGAACGGCAACGACTCGGACGCCACGGTGGTCATCGACGAGGAGGGGTTCCTCTACGTGGCCCGCCACGGTCAGCGGCCCAACCGGCGGTCCGAGGAGGTGGGGGACCTCATGAAGCTGGACCCCCGGAGGCCCAAGCGGCCCCTGGTTTGGTCCCTGCACGTGACGGCCGGCTCCAACGCGGGCGGAGGGATCTGGTCCACCCCCGCCCTCTACGAGGGGATGGTGTACGTGACCACGAACAACGGCGACGTGCTCGTGGTGGACCGGGACACCGGTCGGGTGGTCCACTCCCTGCGGCTCCCCGGGCCGCTGTGGTCGTCTCCGGTGACCGTGGACGACCGGCTCCTCGTGGGTGACTGCGACGGCGTCCTCCACGCCTTCGACATCTCCGACCCCTCTCGCCCTCCCCGGGAGGTGTGGAGGGTCCAGCTGGAGGGGTGCATCGAGGCCACCCCCGCGGTGTGGAAGGGGATGATCTTCGTGGGGGCCCGGGGCGGGGCCATCTACGGCATCGGCGACTCCGGGTAGGCTCCCGACGGAACCGTCTCGCGTTCCTCCCCACCGGCCGTCTCCTCCCAACCGACGCCGCCCGCGGCCTCCGCGGGCGGCCTCGGGCCACCCGGCTCGCCCCGGGGGGCGGGCCCGGGCCGGCAGCGGGCCCCGCCCGGGGAGAACCACAGGACCTCCCCCGAGGGCTCCCTGCTCACCCGCCGGGCCAACTCGTGGACGAGCTTGTGGTGGAAGGAGCAGACCAGGAGGAGGTTAGAGG
>DATLZQ010000003.1:0-23738 GCA_035573915.1 Actinomycetota bacterium
GTGCTGCTCGCCCACGCCTCCCGCCCCGAGCTGCTGCTGCTCGAGGGCACGGCGGCGGCCGCCTGGCGGCTCCTCGAGGAGCCGAGGACCCCTGCCGGCCTGGCCGAGGAGCTGGCCCGCGCCTTCGGCGCTCGGGCAGCGGAGATCCGGACCACCCTCGACCCGTTCCTCGCGGACCTGCGCGCCCGAGGCCTGGTCCAGGCCGAGAGCCGGGAGGAGCGCTCGGGTGGCTGAGGCCGGCCCGGACCTCCTGGCGGCCGTGGCCACCTTCGGCTTGGGCTCCGACCTCGAGGGCCTCCCGACCCCCCCGGAAGGGGAGTGGCGCCGGACCCTCGGGAGGCTCACCTTCCAGCGACTCACCGGGCTCGCCGTGGCTGCCGCCCAGGCAGGCGCCCTCCAACTCGCGCCGGAGCGGTGGGTCGAGCTCCTGAGGGCCCATCGGGAGGCCATGGCCCACTGCCTGACCCTGGAGCGCACCCTGCTCGAGGTCACGGCGGCCCTCGAGGGGGAGGGAGTCGCGGGGGTCGTCCTGAAGGGCCCGGCCCTGGCCCATACCGCCTACCCGGACCCCTCGTGGCGACCGTTCGGGGACCTGGACCTCCTGGTCCCCGTGAGCCAGTGGGAGACCGCCTGCGCCACGCTCCGCGGCCTCGGGTTCCTCCGGGTGTACCCGGAGCCGAGGCCCGGGTTCGTGGTCCGCTTCGGTCACACCGCGCTGCACCGAAACCCCGAGGGAGTCGAGCTGGACCTGCACCGGACGCTCATCGCCGGGCCCTTCGGACAGTGGATCGACCCCGGCGACCTCTTCCGCGGCACCGTCCCGTTCACGCTCGGAGGCCACACCCTTCGGCGACTGGGCGACACGGCGCGGTTCCTCCACGCCTGTGTGCATGCGGCCCTGGGGTTCGCGCCGCCCCTCCTGCTGCCCCTCCGGGACGTGGCCCAGACCGCCCACGCGGGGTCGGTCGATTGGGAGCTCGCGGCCAGCCTGGCCCGGAAGTGGCGCATCGCCGCGGTGGTGGGGTTCGCCCTGCGAGCGGTCCGCGAGACCCTGGGGGTCCCCCCTCCCGCGGGGGCCCAGGCCCTGATGGACCTCCCGGTGGAGAGGCGACAGCGGCGGGCCCTCTCGGCCTGCGTCGGGCCCCGGCGGTTCCGGGGCGGGCCCGCCGTGGAGACCCTGCGGGCCATCCCCTCCTTGCGGCTCAAGGCGGCGTACCTGCGGGCCCTCCTGCTGCCCTCCCGGGAGTTCCTCGCGGCCAGGGTCCCCTGGGGGCGGCGGCCCGGGTACCTCACGAGGTGGCGGACCCCGCTTCGGTGGCTCCGACGGGCGGTGGACCGTGCCTAGAGTGCTGCTCCTGATCAAGGGCCTGGGTCGCGGCGGGGCGGAACGGCTGGTCGTCGGCTGCGCGCGGCTGGGGCGGCGGTTCGAGTACGAGGTGGCCTACTGCCTCCCGTGGAAGGACGCGCTGGTCCCGGACCTGACGGCGGCCGGGATTCCCGTCCACTGCCTCGGTGCGGACGCCCGGCGCTGGGCGCGACGGCTTCGGTCCCTGGTGAGGGAACGCCGGGTCGACCTGGTCCACGCCCACTCGCCGGCGGTGGCGGTGGCGGCCCGCGTGACGCTCCCGTCCTCCGTCCCCATCCTCTACACGGAGCACAACGTCTGGCCCCGGTACCGCCCGGCCACCCGGTGGGGAAACGCGGTCACCTTCTCCCGAAACGCGCACGTGTTCGCGGTCTCCCAGGAGGTGGCGAACTCGATCCGCTACCCGCCTTTCTTGCGGTGGCTTCCCCTTCCGCCGGTGGAGCCCCTGGTCCACGGGATCGACCCGGCCCGGGTGGCTGGCTGGGGGCAGCCAGACGGGGCCAGGAGAGAACTGGGGATCCCGGACGGCGTGCCCGTGGTGACCTCGATCGCCAACTTCAAGCCGCACAAGGGCCACGCCCACCTGGTCCGAGCGGCCCAGATGGTGCGCAGGGCGGTGCCGGAGGCGCGGTTCGTGCTGGTGGGGGCGGGCCCCCTCGAACGGGAGGTCCGCAGGCAGGTGGTGGCCCTGGGACTCGAGGGGGCAGTGGTGTTCACCGGCTCACGGGAGGACGCGCCGCGGATCGCCGCCGCGTCCGACGTGTTTCTCCTCGCCTCCGAGCACGAGGGTCTGCCCATCGCCCTCCTCGAGGCCATGGCGATGGGATGCCCCGTGGTGGCGACGAGGGTCGGCGGGGTCCCCGAGGTCGTCCGTCACGGGCGGGACGGCCTCATCGTGCCCCCCTCCGATTCGGCCGCATCGGCGGAGGCGGTCACGTGCCTCCTCCTGGACCCGGAGCTCCGGAGGTCCATGGGGGAAGCGGCCCGGGGGCGGGCCGCGCAGTTCGACCTCCGCGTGGCCGTCGGTCGCATCGAGGACGTGTACGAGGGCCTCCTCGAGAGGCGGGCTGGGAAGAAGAGCGAATCGAACCACGAGGAGAAGGCCATGACTCACGGAGGAGCGCGATGAGGGAGACGGGCGTGGTGGGCCTGGGGGTCGTGGGCGGCACGATCGGGTCGGCCTTCGAGGCGGCGGGGGTGGCCTGCCGCGGGTACGACCGGTACCGGGGGATCGGAAGCCCCGAGTCCCTCTCGGGGTGCGACGTCGTCTTCCTCTGCGTTCCCACCCCGTCCGGAGTGGACGGTGCGCACGACCTCACCGAGGTGTGGGCGGCGGTGGAAACCGTAGAACCCCACCTCCCGACGGAGGCCATCGTGGCGGTCAAGTCGACCGTCCCACCCGGGACATGCGACCGGCTGGCGCTGGCGTTCCCCCGGATTCGGTTCGCCAGCGTCCCCGAGTTCCTGGTGGCCACGCGGGCCCTGGACTCGTTCCTTCACCCGGATCGGATCATCGTGGGGGCCCACGAGCCGGAGGTGGCCACCGCGGTGGCCGAGCGCCTGCGCCTGGTCATCCCCACCGCACCGGTCATCTTCCTCACGCCGACCGAGGCGGAGCTCGTCAAGCTGTGCTCGAACGCGCTCCTCGCGGCCAAGGTTTCCGTGGCCAACGAGCTGGCCGAAGTCTGCCGGTCGTTCGGGGTGTGCTGGAGCCGGGTCCAGGGCCCGGTGGGACTCGACCGGCGGATCGGCCCCGACCACCTCACCGTGACGCCGGAGCGGGGGTTCGGCGGGGAGTGCCTGCCCAAGGACCTGGACGGGCTCATCGCAGCCTCCAGGGCCTCCGGGTACGCCGCCCCGCTGCTCGAGGCCATCGCCGAGTTTAACCGCCAGATCCGGGGCGCCGCCCTGAATGCCGCCCCACCCCTGACAGCGTGAGAGGCCAGGTGGGGCGCTCCGAGGTGCAGCAGCTCGAGGGTCCTCCCCGGGAGCTCAGGTTCCGCCGTCCGCTTCGCGTGGGCCCGGCCGTGCGCGAGTTCTGGCGGGCCAGGGAACTCGTCCTCGCCTTGGCCGAGCGGGACCTCCGGGTCCGCTACAAGCAGGCGGTGCTCGGATTCGCCTGGGCGGTGGTCACCCCCCTGGCCCTCATGGTGGCCTTCACGCTCTTCTTCAACCGGGTAGCCCAGGTCGACACCGGGGGCGTCCCGTATCCCTTGTTCTCGTACCTGGGCCTCATCCCCTGGATGTTCTTTTCCACGTCGGTCAGCGTGGGTGGGCAGTCCCTGGTCACCAACATGGGACTGCTCAACAAGGTCTACTGCCCCCGGGAGGCGTTCCCGGCGGCCAGCGTGCTCGTGGCCGGATTCGACAGCGCAGTAAGCGCCGGCGTCCTGGGGATCCTCTTCGCGGTCACCGGTTACGCGCCAAGGCTCACGTCCTTCTGGGTGCCCCTCCTCCTCGCGGTCCAGGTGGCCTTCACCGTGGGGGTGACCCTGCTCGTGTCCGCCGTCGTGGTCTACCTGCGGGACCTCCGGCACGCCCTGCCCATCGTCCTCCAGCTCGGGCTCTTCGCCACTCCCGTCGCCTACGGCACCGAGGTCGTCCCGGCATCGGTCCGGGCGGCGTACGCTGCCGTCAACCCGCTGGCCCCCGTGATCGAGGGGTACCGTCGGGCGGTCCTCCTGGGCCTGTCTCCCGACTGGGGCCTGCTGTGGCCCGGGGCCCTGAGCGCGGCCGCCGTCCTGGTCGTCGGGTACGTGCTCTTCAAGCGCCTGGAGGTGGGGTTGGCCGATGTTGCCTAGAGGCACGGTCGACGTGGCTCGGGTTTGGAAGCGGTTCCGGGCCGACCGACGCCGCATGCTCCTGCGGGACGAGGTCGCCCGCCTCACGGCGCGCCTCCGGGGCCGAGGCGACGTCGGGTGGCGGTGGGCCCTGAGGGACGTGAGCCTGCGGGTCGAGCCGGGTGAATCGGTGGGCCTGGTGGGTGCCAACGGGTCGGGGAAGACCACCCTCCTCCGGATCCTGGCCCGGGTCATGTACCCGTACGCGGGCCGGGTGGAGGTCTCGGGGAGGGTGGGGGCGCTCATCGAGATCCGGGCCGGGATTCACCCGGACCTGACCGGGCGGGAGAACGTGTTCATCATGGGCTCCATCCTGGGGCTCCCCCGAAGGGAGGTGGCCCGCCGCTTCGACGACATCGTGGCCTTCGCGGAATTCGAGGACGCCATCGATCGGCAGGTCAAGTACTTCTCCAGCGGCATGCAGATGCGGCTGGGGTTCGCCATCGCCGCCTTCCTCGAACCGGACGTCCTCCTCGTGGACGAGGTCCTGGCCGTGGGGGACGCCTCGTTCCAGCAGCGGTGCCTGGACCGGATGCGGGCCCTGCTGGTGCAGGGAACGACCCTCGTCTTCGTCTCCCACGACCTGGCCGCCGTCGAGGCCATGTGCTCCCGAGGGGTGTGGCTCAGGCATGGCCGGGTGGAGGCCGACGGGCCGGTCCGGGACGTGGTGGGGGCGTACCGACGGTCGGTCCGGGACACCACGGTGGAGTCCGGCCCGGTGTCCGGTGCGGTCCGCCTCTTGAAGGTGGAGGCCGGTGGAGCGGGTGGACAGACTCCGTTCACCCAGGGGCCGTTCGAGGTTCGCGCCGTGCTCCGCTCGGCGGTGCCGCGTTCCGGGGTCCTCTACGTGGGGGTCAGCGAGGGGCCCGCCACCCCGATCTTCGTCCTCCGCCGGGACCTCCACCTCAACGGGGGGGAGACCGAGGCCCGGTGCCTCATCCCACGGCTTCCCCTGCCCCGTGGCCGGTATGCCCTGTGGGCCGGGATGTTCGACGTGACCGGCCGGGACCTCCTGGCCTGGCACCCCGTGGCTCACTTCGACGTGGCTGGAGCGGACCTGGACGAGGCGCCCAAGGCCATCGTCCGCCTGGCCCCGGTGCACGTGGAAGCGTCCTGGGAGGTGGCCCAGCGATGAGCGGGCCTTCGACCAACGTCCTGGTCACCGGGGGAGCCGGGTTCATCGGCTCTCACCTGGTGGACGCCCTGCTGGGGGAGGGACACCGGGTCCGGGTCCTGGACGACCTGTCCACCGGGCGGGAGCAGGACGTCGACCCGGGGGCGGACCTGGTCCTAGGGGACGTGGCCGACGAGGGAGCCGTCCGACAGGCGACCCGCGGGGCAGAGGTAGTGTTTCACCTCGCCGCCCACCGGGCCGTCCTGCGCTCCGTGGAGCACCCCGTGGAGACCGACCGGGCCAACACCCACGGCACCGTGACCGTGCTCAAGGCCGCCCTGGACGAGGGGGTCCGGAGGGTCGTGTTCACGTCCTCCAGCAGCGTGTACGGGGGAACCGACGTCCTCCCCACGCCCGAGTCCGCGCCCCTCCGACCGAGGTCCCCGTACGCCGTCTCCAAGCTCGCCGGCGAGCACTACTGCCGGGTCTTCACGGAGCTCTACGGCCTGGAGACCGTGGTGCTCCGGCCCTTCAACGTCTACGGCCCCAGGCAGCGACCGGACTCGGCCTACGCGGCGGTCATCCCCCTCTTCATCGATGCCTTGCTTTCTGGCCGCAGCCCCATGGTCCACGGCGACGGGCTTCAGAGCCGGGACTTCACCTACGTCGACGACGCGGTGGCGGCGTGCCTGGCGGCCGCCCGAGCCCCGGCCTCCAACTGCAGCGGCCGGGCCTACAACGTGGCGGGGGGAGCTTCCTACTCGCTGCTGGACCTTCTCGAAATGTTGGGCCGGATCCTGGGCGTCCGGCCGCGGCCGGTCCACACGGACCCCCGACCGGGGGACGTGCGACACACCCGGGCGGACATCGGTGCCGCCCTCCGGGACCTGGGACACCGTCCGACGGTGGGGTTCGACGAGGGCCTCCGTCGCACCGCCGGCTGGTTCGCCCACGCCGGGGCCAGGGCGGCGCAGGCCCCACAGCCCTCGTCCGGGCAGCTGTTCCGGGCGTGAGCTGGTCCGGGGCCCCGGCGAGACCTGGGTCCATCCCAACAGGGACGGCCTCCATGCGCGTGCTCTACATCATCGACAGTCTGGGTGGCGGGGGAGCCGAGCACTCCCTGGCCGCCATGGCCCCCCACCTGGTGGCGGGGGGGATCGACCTCGAGGTGGCGTACCTGAAGGAGCGACCCGGCCTCCACGACCAGCTGCAGGCCGGGGGGGTCCGGCTGTTCTCCCTGGCGGGGGAGGGAGGCCGGGCCGGCTGGGTCCGTCGGGCCCGCCGGCTGATCCTGGAGCGGCGGCCAGCCCTGGTCCACACCACGCTCTTCGAGGCCGACCTGGCCGGGAGGACGGCCGCCTCCCTCACCCGGACCCCAGTGGTCTCGAGCCTGGTCAACGACGCCTACGGCCCCCGCCACGTCCACGACCCGGGCCTCAAGCCCTGGAAGGTGCGAGGGGCTCAGCTGGCCGACCTCCTCACGGCCCGGGTCGTCCGGCGGTTCCACGCGGTCAGCGGGGCCGTAGCCGATGCCATGTCACGTCGGCTGCTGATCCCCCGTGACCGCATCGTGGTCATTCCCAGGGGGAGGGACCCGGTGTCCCTCGGCGTCCGCACCCCGACGCGGCGGAGAGCCGCGCGGGGACGCCTCGGAGTCCCCGAGTCCACGCCGCTGATCGTGGCGGCTGCCCGCCACGAATGGCAGAAGGGACTGGACGTCCTCCTCGAGGCCATGCCGCGCATCCTCGCTCACGTCCCGGACGCCCACCTCCTCATCGCGGGTCGGGAGGGTCGGGCGACGCGAGAACTCGCCGAGCTCCGCGCTCGGTTGGGGCCCCCGAACCGCGTTCGGTTCCTGGGTCCCCGTGGCGACGTCCCCGATCTCCTGTGCGCGGCGGACGTGTTCGTGTTGCCCTCTCGATGGGAGGGCTTCCCAGGGCTGCTCATCGAGGCCATGGCCCTCGAGACGCCCATCGTGGCCACCGACCTCCCCGCCGTGCGGGAAGCGGTCGGGGGCTCGGGCGTGGCCGTGCTGGTGCCCCCGGATGACCCTGCCGCCCTGGCGTCCGCGGTGGCGCAAACGTTACGCCAGCCAGAGACCGCCGCAGACCGTGCGAGGGAGGGCAGGAGACGCTTCCTCGACCACTTCACCGTGGAGCGCGTCGCTGCCCGGATGTTCGAGTTCTACGCAACCAGCTTGAATGAGCCGCAGGGTGAGACCACGTCCATTGACCGCACTCACCGATGAGGGGCGGTAACGAGAAGGTGCCAGCGCCCCAGACGTAGGTCGGAGATGCCGTTGCAGCCATGCGAATCCTGACGACCGCCGACCGCCTCTCCCTCCGGGGTGGCCTGGAGCGGGTCCACCTGGAAGTGAACCGGAGCCTCGCTCAACGTGGCCACGTCATCGACCTCCTGTACTCCGCCCCTGGCGAAGCCACCGACTCCTGGTTCTCATTCGTGCGACGTTCGGCACCGGTACGGTGCGTGGCCCGACGCCAGCTGCGAGGGGCTCCCTCCCTGGTCGGAACGCTGATCCGGGCCGCGGCCTTCGGTGCCCGAAGCCGCCCCGACGTCATCTACAGTCCCCGGCACACCCACCTGGTGCACGCACTCACCGTCGGAGCGGTGAGCCGTGCCCCCGTGGTCTGCCACCTGCACTCGCCCCCTCCCAGGGCCCAGCTGACTCGGGCCCAGCGAGTCGTCCTGGGACGCGTGCGTCGCTTCGTCGCCGTCTCGAACTTCACCGCCGCCCAATGGGTGAGCGCGGGTATCCCTGAGGATCGGGTGAGCGTCGTCCACAACGGCGTTGACATCCGTCGGTTCCAGCCCCTGACGGAGGGGGAGCTTGGTGCAACACGGCGACAGTTGGGCATCGACCCTGCGACACGCGTGGTCCTCTACGCCGGCCGCCTGGACCCTCGAAAGGGCATCGACGTTCTCTTGGAGGCCTGGAAGCTCCTTTCAACGGAGCTCGACGGGGCGCGCCTCGTGGTCGCCGGGGCACCATCCGAGTACCTGGGTGAGCGCGGTGACGCCCTGCTCGAGGGCTGGCGCCATCGGTGCGACCCGGCCACCACCGTGCTGCTGGGGCACACTCCTGATCCCATTGCGGTCTACGAGGCAGCCGACCTCGTTGTCGTTCCCAGCGTGTGGACGGACCCCTTCCCCCTGGCAGTCCTAGAGGCGATGGCGGTGGGAGTTCCGGTCGTCGCTTCGCGCGTGGGTGGCATTCCTGAGGCCCTGGGGGCGAGGTTCCGTTCGCATCTCGTGGAGCCGGGTCGTCCGGCGGAGCTGGCCGCCAAGGTCCGGGAGCTCATCGACTGGCGGACCCGGTCTCCCCGATTGGGCCATGCGTGCCGGGACCACGTCCTCACCCACTTCACCCTGGACCGAATGGTCGAGCGGCTGGAGGCTCTCTTCGTAAGGGCCGTGCTCCACCACAAGAGCATGGCCTCCACGTTCGAGCCGCGCAGGGGTAGCAACACACGACAGTGAAACCCTCGGGTAGCGAGATCCGCTGTGCGCCAGCCCTCCACGGTGTCCTCGTCACCTATGCCCGCCCCGAGCTCCTTGAGCGGACGCTAGTCCAACTCGCAGCGCAGACACGCCGACTGGACACGCTGGTGGTCGTGGACAACGACCCAACTCCCGTCACTCGGGAGATCGTCTCACGCAACCCAGCGAGAGTCCGAGCACTGCACTACATCCCCACCCCGGACAACCTCGGACCGGCGGGAGGGCTCGCCCTCGGGATGCGCCAGGTGCTGTGTGCCGCCGCCGAGCCCGACTGGGTGGTGCTCCTCGACGACGACGACCCCCCCGAGGAACCCGACGCCTTGGAGGAACTTCTGAAGCTTGCTGCCGCTCTCGGTGCTGTGGACTCGCGCGTCGCAGGTGTGGGGCTGGTGGGCGCTCGGTTCGACTGGCGAAGTGGTCGACTGGTGCGGGTGCGGGATGACGAACTTCAGGGGCCGGTCCCGGTCGACTACCTCCCCAGCGGTCACCTCCCCGTCTACCGGGTGAGCGCCATTCGGGACGTGGGGGGGTTCGACGAACGTCTCTTCTTCAGCCTGGATGACCTCGAGTTCGGCTTGAGACTCAGGACAGCGGGCTACAGTCTGTACGCCCACGGAACGAGGTGGATGGAGCAACGCCGGAAGACCGGTCGCATCGGGGCCTCGGGTGGACCGACGATCCGAGAACGTACCAACCCGTCGTGGCGCCGTTACTACTCGGTCCGAAACCTCATCTACATTCTCATGCGATTCGGGCGGGTGCGAGCTGCCCTTCGCGTCACCCTCCTCCTGTGCTTCCTGAAACCGGCCATCAACCTGCTCTTGTCCCCCCGACGGGGGTCGCGACACGCCGCCCTTGGGCTCCGGGCAGCAAGGGACGCCTGGCTCGGGAGGATGGGACGGACGGTAGAGCCAGCCCTCGAAGCACCGGCATCCGTTCCTCAACGAGGAACGAAGGCATCATGGAACTGAGGACCGGTTTCGTCGTTCGCCCATACGCACCGGAGGACGAGGGCCAGGTCATCGACCTCCTGTCCCTGAGCCTCGGACCCGGGCCCACCGGTGCGCGGACTCGAGAGTTCTTCCGCTGGAAGCACTTCCACAACCCGTTCGGCACCTCCCTTATGCTGGTGGCCGAACTGGAGGGCACCATCGTCGGCCTGCGCGCCTTCCTCCGCTGGGGGTTCATGGCGGCGGGACGGTGGGTGAGAGGTCTCCGCGCCGTTGACACCGCCACCCACCCCGAGCATCGGGGTCAGGGAGTGTTCTCCAGCCTTACCAAGGAGGCGCTGGTGAGCGCCCGGGGCCAGGCCGACCTCGTGTTCAATACGCCCAACGACCGGAGCCTGGCTGGCTACCTCAAGATGGGGTGGAGGGTCGTCGGCCGAATCCCCGTCCACGTCCGGGTGGTCCACCCGCTCCGCTTCGTCTCCCGGCTACGCTCCCTGCAGAGCGCCCACCCGACGGCCCCGACACCAGCGTCCACCGCGGCCCCCCGCGCGAGCGAGGTGCTAGCTCGGGCCTCGGGGATCGACTCGCTGCTCCAAGAAGTGACCGCGGCTCGCCAGGACCGACTGACGACCGCCCGGGATCTTCGGTACCTCCAATGGCGTTACGGGCAGGTCCCGGGCCTGGACTACCGAGCACTGACCTGCGAGGCGGGTGGCGACGTCATCGGCCTGGTCATCTTCAGAGTGCGGCCGAGAGGGGACCTGGTGGAGGCCACCATCAGCGAACTCGTGATCCGGCCGGGCGACCGTCGCACAGCCTCCCGTCTCCTCGGGTCGGTCCGGGCTGCCGCGAACGTGGACCACCTCACCGCCCGCTTCGAACCAAGCCTCGAGCCAGGCATGGTGAGCTTCGGGTTCGTCCGGGCCCCGGGCGGGGTGACCTTGGTGACGAACCCGCTGAACGCAGGGCTTCTCCCGGAGCCCACGGATCTCCGATCGTGGGGTCTGTCCATCGGCGACCTGGAGGTCTTCTGAGCCCGATGGTGAGCAGGCCGATCTCTACCACCAGCGGATCCAGAGCGGCGGTGGGCGTGGTACTGGTCGGTTGTGCCGCCGCCGCGATCCTGGCGGCGGTGGTCTTCACGCCCTGGGATGCCGGCGGCGCGGCCATCATTGGCCCGGCGGCCCTGGCCGTCTCCATCCCCATCCTCCGTCGGCAAGCCCGCCGCGAGGGAGACCCGGGGTTGTTCTGGCTGCTCCTGGCGGCCCTGATCCTGAAGTTCGTCGGGGCCGTCATCCGCCACTTCGTGGCGTTCCAGGTGTACGAGGGCGGTTCGGATGCGGTCGGCTACCATCAGGCCGGGATCCGGTGGATGGAGCAGATCAGAGCAGGGGAGTTGGACAGCGGCGCACAGCCGCTCACGGGAACGAACTTCGTCGAGTTGGTCACGGGGGTTGTCTACACGGTCACAGGGCCGACCCTGCTGGGTGGCTTCCTGGTCTTTTCCTGGCTGGGGTTCTGGGGGCTCTTCCTGTTCTACCGGGCGTTTACCATCGCCGTCCCGGAGGGAAATAGGCGAACGTATGCGCGTCTCTTGTTCTTCCTCCCCTCCCTGGTCTTCTGGCCTTCGAGCGTGGGCAAGGAGGCCTGGATGATGCTGACCCTGGGCATCGCCTCCTTCGGCGCGGCCACCATCCTCGAGGGTCGGACTCTCCGCGGCCTCCTTCCCTTCGGCGGCGGGCTGTGGCTGGCCGCGCAGGTCCGGCCTCACATCGCCGGGCTCCTGGCTCTGTCCGCGGCCGGGGCCCTCCTCATCCGCCGTTCCCGTCGCTCCTCACATCCGTTCGCCCCTCTGGCAAAGCTGGTGTCCGTGACCGGCGTCGGGCTCATCGCCTTGGTCGTGGCCATCAGGGCGGAGAGGTACCTCGTCCAGTCGCGGGTCGACACCAGCAGCGGGGTCGCCGGCGTCCTCGCGGAAGTCAACCGCCGAACCGCGCAGGGAGGATCGGAGTTCTCCCCGACGGTCGTCGAATCACCCCCCGACATCCCGTTGGCTGTGTTCACCGCACTGTTCCGCCCTCTGGCAGTGGAAGCCAGCAGCCCCCAGGTCGCAGTCAGCGCCGCGGAGACCTCCTTCCTGCTGGCCATCACCCTGGGTCGGTGGCGGTGGATCCTAAGGGCCATCCAGCGGAGTTTGCGCCATCCGTACCTCGCCCTTGCCATCGCCGGGGTGGTGCTCACATCGGTCGCGTTCTCAGCGATCGCCAACTTCGGCATCCTGGCCAGGGAGCGAGTGCAGGTTCTGCCGTTCTTCCTGGCGCTCCTGTCCCTCCCTCCCCGCAGTGAGGGACGACGTGGCGATCGTCAGCAGCCGCTTCGCTGAACCAATGCCGCCGGGTCGTCGACCTTGACGGAGGTACCGCAGTCCGTGATCTCAGCACCGCACAGCAAAACGGGATATCGAGGAAGCGTGGATGCGGCCTTGTGAAAGCCCACGGCCGACCCCTTGATCACGGGGCGCTCGAAGCGCAGCATCTCGGGCGCAGTGAACGAATCCGCGTGACACTGGATTCCCCCGGAACCGTTCTGCACGAGAATGCAGTCTCGGTACACGTAGTCGTTGACGTAGGCGCCGTGGTCGATGCCCCAGTCTCCGTTGCGGTAGCCGACGAAACGGGAGATCACGTGCCCCGTGCCGTTGTTGTCCCAGACGAAGATGCCATCGTAGGCGTTGTTGTGCGCGACGCAGTCCTCGAACAGCCAGCGGCCCGATCCAATCTCCGGCCAGTGGAACCCCGAGGTGTCGGCCTGGCCACCCACGCCGACCGCAGCGCAGTCCACGCAGGCGTTGCCGGTACCGATCCCAAGCCAGAAGGCCGTCAGCCGGAACTTTTCCTCGCCCTCCCCGCTCGACCACCAGGACACGACCTTGGCGGCCAGGCAGTGCTCGAAACGGATGTCGTTTGACGCGTCGGGCGGGTCCCACCAGTACGCATGCCGAAGCACGTTGTAGGCGATGCAGTCCCTGAACACGACCCCGTGGGACATGTGAGGGACGAAGGCGTGGTTCCCGCAGTCGCGCACCACGACGCCCTCCACGACCGACCCCCGGCTTCCTTCCTCGCAGTGGTGGAAGTGGAGGGGATAGCGGCCCAGCTTCCCGGTGGGCCCCATGTTCCGGATGAGGCAGTGCCGAATGACCTGGGGAGACGACGACCGGATGAAGACATGGGAGCGGCCGGTCGGGGTCCCCTCGATCACCACGTCCCGCGTGAGGTTCATGACCTCCGCCGGCGGGCACCCCGGCACCTGGGGCACCGGGGAGCCCGGCGCGAACGCCGGGAAGGCCAAGTCCGAGCCAAAGCCCGAGATCGGAGCCACCAGGATCTCGTCCCCGGGCTGCCAGGAGGAGTCCGTCCCGGTCCGGTTCCAGCCTGCCCGCGGCGTGCCCTGGATGTCGAGTCGACCTCCGTCCACCACCCAGAGGCCCACATCGGTTGCCAGCGGATCCATGCCGCCGCCGACGAATGAAGACTCGTCCACGTCCACGAACCGGAGCCGGCTCCCCGGACGCATGCGAAGGGTCCCGCGGACGACGACATTCCTGGGAGTCTCCACCGTCCCCACGACCTCCCAGGTCTGCCCGGAAGGAACCTCGAACCCGTCGGGCTGGAACCCCGTCACCTGCCGGTCCACGCCGGCGGCGCTGGGCTGCGAGGAGTTGGAGGGCGTGGTGGTCGTGGTGGTGCTGGAGCTTGTGGTGGAGGACGAGGTCGTGGTGGTGGTCTCCCCATCGGGAACCGGGACCGGGCCCACGCTCACACCAAGAAGGTTGGACGCCCCGAGGATGCTGCCGCTCCTGCTCACGTTCCAAACCTGGTACTCGTAGCTCGACCCCAAGGAGATCATGCGGTCCACGTACGAGGTCCGGGTGGCCCGCCGGATGGTGGCGATGCGCTCGAACTGCGTCTGGCCGGAGGGCCTCCGCATGACCCAGTACTTCCAGAAGCCACCCAGGTCAGCCGGCGGTGTCCAGGCCAGGACCGCGGACGCCTCGCTTCCGGACAGGTGGAGCGCGGCGAGCTGGAGATTGCAGGGGTCTTTGGGGGCGCATCCCTCGGAGGGCCAGGCCCAGTCTAGGAGCCGCCATGCACCGAGACCGGTGCCCGCCGCCAACATCCCGAAACGCCGGAGGAAGTCCCGCCGACCCAGTCCGATGCCGCGGTCCGAGCCAGGAGGAGTCCCTGCTGACATGTTCATGTCCCGCTCGTCCCACACGTCTCCGACCCCCACGTTCTTCCGCATAAGAGGGGATCGGGCGCGCCATGCGAAACCTTGAGCCCGCCAGACCCGTGGTGCGGGCATTCGTTCCGCACGGCGTAGCGACTCTGGCGCGTCGAGCACTGAAGGCCCTGGCCCTTCCGTTCGGCCTCCCCGGACGACGGCCGCAGGACCTCGTGATCCTCTGCTACCACCGGGTCGGAGCGGGCGGGCGGGAGATCGACCTCCCGCTCGCCATCTTCCACCGCCAGCTTCGGTGGCTGGCCGAGTCCGAGCCCGTCCTTTCGCTCCACGCCGGAGTCGGAGAGGGAGGGGGAGTGGTGCTGACCTTCGACGACGGGTACCGGGACTTCTACGAGCGCGTCCTCCCCGCCCTAGTCGAGCACCGTATTCCTGCCACGCTGTACCTGGCTACCGGCTTGGTCGGCAACGGCTCCCTGGGGCGCGACGCCTTGACCTGGGACCAGCTGCGGGAGGCGGTGCAGACCGGCCTCGTCACGGTGGGGTCACACACCCACAGCCACGCGGACCTCTCGAGGGCAACCGAGCGGGAGGCGGAGCAGGAGATGCGGCGGTCCAAGGAACTCGTGGAGGACCGGCTGGGAGTGCCGTGCCACCACTTCGCCTACCCGTGGTCCGTGGCCTCCCCGGCGGCTCAGCGCGTGGCCCGCCGCCTCTTCCGTACGGCGGCCCTCCACGCCTGGCGGACCAACACCCCGGAAAGGCTGGACCTTCACCAGCTCGGTCGCATTCCGGTGCTCCGAGGCGATGGCCTCCTGTTCTTCAAGGCCAAGGCGAAGGGCATGTTGAACGGCGAGGCCCAGGCGTACCGCCTGCTGCGACGCGGGCCCTGGGGTCCGCCCGGTGCCCGAGCCTCCGTGGCGAACCGAGCGGAGGTCGGACGGTGAAAGTTCGGTGAGGGCCCTGCACGTCGTGGCCACCGGGACCCGTCGGGGCGCGGAGGTGTTCGCGGCCGACCTGACCCGCGCCCTGGCGGAACTCGGTATCGCACAGCGCGTCGCGGTCCTGCGGTCAGGCAGGGCGGTCGAGGTCGAGTACCACGCACCGGTGACCGTGCTCGGGAATGGGCGAGGGTCCGCCATCCGCTGGCCCCTGAACCCACGGCCCCTGATCACCCTCGGGCGTCTCCTGCGGTCCTGGTCGCCCGACCTCGTCCTGGCTCACGGAAGCGAGCCGTTCAGGTATTCGGTTGCCTCGGCACTGGGGCAGCCCCCGGTCAGGACCATCTACCGTCGGATTGGAGCCGCTCATCCGAGGGCCGCCACCGGGCTGCGCCGCCGCGCGTACAGGGCCCTGATGACCAGGGCGTCCCGCGTCGTGGCCATCGCCGAGGCCCTGCGCAGGGAGACGGTCGAGGTCTTCGGGGTCCCGCCGGACCGCGTCCGGCTCATTCCCAACGCCGTGGACCTGGACCGGCTGCGCCCGGCCAAGGGCCGCGACGACACGCGCAGGGAGCTGGGGGTCTCGGCGGACGCTCCGGTCGTCCTCTCCCTGGGGGCCCTCAGTTGGGAGAAGGATCCGCTCACCCACCTCGAGGTCACGACCCTCGCGAGACGCCACCACCCGGACCTGGTCCACGTGTTCGCGGGGGACGGTCCTCTCCGATCTCGACTCGAGGAGGCGGTTCGGTCGCGCGGCCTTTCGCCCTGGGTCCGCGTGCTCGGTACGAGGACGGACGTCCCCGACCTCCTGGCGGCAAGCGACCTCCTCCTGGTCGCCAGTCGATACGAAGGCATGGAAGGTATGCCCGGGTGCGCCATCGAGGCCGGAGCGATGGGCCTCCCGGTGGCGGCCTTCGCGGTCGGGGCAGTCCCTGAGGTGGTCCTGGATGGGACGACCGGACGGCTTGCGCCCCCCGGAGAGGTGAGTGTCCTCGCCGAGCTCCTCGTCCAGCTGCTGGAGGATCCGGAGGCTCGGGGGCGGATGGGGGAAGAGGCTCGGGCCTGGGTCCGACGTGCCTTCGACATCCGCCCCATCGCCCGGCAGTACGTCGAGCTCTTCGAGGAGGTCGTGGCCTCGAGGTGAACGAGCCGGGCCCACCTGTGTCGTCAGGCTCAAGCTCCTCCCGGCCCATCCGGGTCGCCCACGTCACCACGGTCGACCTTACCCTCCGGTTCCTCCTGCTCGCCCAGCTCCGCCGGCTCCGGGACGAGGGATACGAGGTCGTGGCCATCAGCGCGCCCGGGCCGTGGGCGGCGGACCTCCGGGCCGAGGGGATCCGCCACATCCCGTGGCCGGGGGCCACCCGGGCCTGGGACCCCAGGGCCGACGTCCGGGCCGGAGCCGAACTCCTTCGGATCCTGCGCCGCGAGCGGTTCGACCTCGTCCACACCCACAACCCCAAGCCGGGGATCCTGGGACGGGTGGTGGCCAGGGCGGCCGGGGTTCCCTGCGTGGTGAACACCGTCCACGGGCTCTACGCGACCCCGGACGACCCCCTCCCCAAGCGGGCGGCCGTCCTGGGCCTGGAGGCCCTGGCCTCCGGGTTCAGCGACCTCGAGCTCTTCCAGAGCGAGGAGGACCTCCGGTGGGCGGTGGCCCGTGGCGTAGTGGCCAGGGACAAGGCCGTCTACCTCGGAAACGGCACGGACGTGCGGCACTTCGACCCGGCGGCCGTCTCGGCCGAGCGGCTGGCGGCCCTCCGCAGGGAACTGGGGATCGAGGAGGCGGCCCCGGTGGTGGGGACCGTGGGGCGGCTGGTGGCCGAGAAGGGGTACCGCGAGTTGTTCCGGGCCGTCCGAGCGGTGCGACGGGCCGTCCCCGGGATCGTGTTCCTCCTGGTGGGCGAGACCGACCCGGACAAGCCCGACGCCATCGGCCGAGAGGAACTCGCCGATCTGGGCCCCGCCGTCCGGGTCACGGGGTGGCGGCCCGACGTCCGCGACCTCCTGGCCCTCATGGACGTGTTCGTCCTGGCTTCCTGGCGGGAGGGCGTGCCGCGCTCGGCCATCGAGGCGGCGGCCATGGGAAGGGCCATGGTCCTCACCGACATCCGGGGGTGCCGGGAGGTGGCCCGCCACGACCGGGAGGCCCTCCTGGTCCCGCCGAGGGACGCGCCGAGCCTGGCCGGGGCCGTCACGGAGCTCCTCCGGGACCCGGAGCGTCGGCGCCGCCTCGGGCAAGGGGCCCGGCGGCGGGCCCTCGCCCGCTTCGACGAGCGCCGGGTCGAGGAGGTCCTCCTGGCCTGCTACGAGGAGGTCCTGGGGCGGAAGGGTCTGGTCAGCCGACGCACGGGGGCCCGACGGCAGAGCCGGGGCAGGGCCTCCGCTCCCGTCCGCGCACAGCACGAGACGCCCGTCCTCCGACCTGCCCGCCCGGGGGACGAGGGGGCCCTGGCCCGTCTCCACCGGGAGGGACTCCCCGAGGCCTTCCTCCCGCGTCTGGGCGAAGGCTTCCTCCGCCTGCTCTACCGGGCCATGGCCGAGGACCCGGGGTCCGTGGTGGTGGTGGCCGAGGCGGACGGGGCGGTCGTGGGGTTCGCCTGCGGCGTGGCCTCGGTCCGGGGGTTCTACCGTCGGTTCTTCCGCCGGCGGGCCCTCCGGGCGGCTCTGGCCGCCGCGCCCCGGCTCCTGCGGCCGGACGTGGCCCGGCGGGCCCTGGAGACCGCCCGGTACCCGAGCCGGGCGGACGGCCTCCCGGACGCGGAGCTGCTGGCCATCGCGGTGGACGGCGGCTGGCGGCGGCGGGGGTTGGGGGAGCGGCTGGCCAGGGGCGTCGTGGAGGGGCTCGGGCGGCGGGGGGCCTCCGAGCTCAAGGTGGTGGTGGGGGCGGACAACCGACCGGCCAACCGCTTCTACGCCCGGGTGGGGTTCCAGCTGGGTGGCCAGCTCCAGGTCCACGACGGGCGGGTGAGCAACGTGTGGGTGGCGCCGTGCCGTTCCTCCTAGCGCTGGGCCTGGGGGCCGTCCTCACCCCGCTGGCGGCCCTGCTCGGGGCCCGACTGGGCCTGGTGGACCGCCCGGACGGGGGGAGGCTCAAGGTCCACCCCCGGCCTGTCCCCCTCACCGGAGGTCTCGCCGTCCTCGCCTCGGCGGCCATGGCCCTGGCCCTCCTGGGCGGACTCCCCTCGCCCTGGTCCCTGGCCGCCGTGGCGGTGGCCCTCGGCGTGGGGACGGCCGACGACCGCCGACCGGTGCCTCCCTGGCCCAGGCTGCTCGGGCTGGCCCTGGCCGGGGCCCTCGCGGCCGTCGACGCCCCGCTGGAGGCACTCGGGAGCCTGGCGCCCCTGGGCACGGTCCTGCTCGTCGTGGCCTGCGCGAACGGGGCGAACCTCCTGGACGGGCAGGACGGGCTGGCCGGAGGCCTCGCTGCGCTCGCCGCCCTGGGGCTGGCGCTGGTGGGCTCCCTGGCCTCCTGGGGCGCGGACGTCCACCCGGGCCTGGCCCTGGCCGGCGCGCTCCTCGGGTTCCTCGTCTGGAACCGTCCGCCCGCCCGAGTGTTCCTGGGCAACGGGGGCGCCTACGCCGTGGGGACCTGGCTGGCGCTCGTCGTGGCGGGGGCCAGCGAGGGGGGCGGCTGGCACGCCCTGCTGGCGTGCGGGGTCGTGCTGGGCGTGTTCGCCTTCGAGCTGGCCTCGACGGTGGCCCGGCGGGTTGCCACCCGGACCAGCCTCGCCTCGGGCGACCGGGATCACTCCTACGACATGGTCGCTGCGGCGCTGGGCAGCCGCGGCCGGGCCACCGCGGCCTTCCTCGTGGCCGGAGGGGTGGCGGCCGGCCTGGGGGGGTTGGCCGCCGCCTCCGGCCTTCGGGTCACGGTGGCGGTGGGGGGAGCGGGGGCGGTCCTGGCGGGCCTGTGGGGGGTCCGGCTGTGGCGGCACCGCGTGCCGCAATCGCCGTAGGAAACCTGCGGTCGGGGATGGATGCCCCGCCCGCCGGTGACAGCTAGGGTGAGCCGTGGGGGACCGTGGACGTCACGCTGACCACTCGGGCCGGGGGCTGAGCATGGCCAGCGTCCAGCCACGTCTCGGCTCCTCGTTGCCTGCCATCTTGGGGGGGACCCCTGCCTTTCCGGAGGGGCTGGCCTTCGCCCGCCCTTCCTCCCCCGACCCCGAGCTCGTGGCGGAGGACGTGCGGGGCATCCTCCGAACCGGCGTCCTCACGAACGGTCCCCTGGTGCGGACCCTGGAGCGGGAGGCCGCAGGCTACCTGGGGGTGCGTCACTGCGTAGCGGTCTCCTCCTGCACGGCCGGGCTCATGCTCCTGCTCCGGGCCGCGGAGCTCTCGGGGGACGTGGTCCTGCCGTCGTTCACCTTCGTGGCCACCGCCCACGCGGTGGCCTGGAACCGCCTCCGACCGGTCTTCGCCGACGTGGACCCGAAGACGCTCACGCTCTCGTCTGCGGCGGCGGAGCGGGCCCTGGGCGTCCGCACCTCAGCCATCCTCGCCACCCACACCTTCGGCACCCCGTGCGACGTGGTGGGGCTCTCGAAGCTGGCCCGCCGGTCCGGCCTCCGGCTGTTCTTCGACGCCGCCCACGCCTTCGGCTCCCGGCATCCCTCCGGCCCGGTGGGGCGGTTCGGGGACGCCGAGGTCTTCAGCCTTTCCCCCACCAAGGTGCTGGTGGCGGGGGAGGGGGGGCTCATCGCCATCGACGACGACCTGCTCGCCGAACGGTGTCGGATCGGCCGGGACTACGCCAACCCCGGCGACTACGACGCCCGGTTCGTGGGTCTCAACGCCCGGATGTCCGAGTTCCACGCGGCGGTGGCCCTCCGCTCGCTGGAGGGCCTGGAGGCCAGGGTGGCCCGCCGCAGCGAGCTGGCCGCCGCCTACCGCGAGGCCCTGGCCGGCGTCCCCGGGCTGAGCTTCCCCCTGGTCCCCGAGGGGTGCGTGAGCACCTACAAGGACTTCACGGTCCTTGTGGAGGCGGAGACCTTCGGCATGGACGCCCCGGCGCTGGCGGAGGCCCTCCGGGCCGAGGGGGTGGAGACCAGGCGCTACTACACCCCCCCCGTCCACCTGCAGCGGGCCTACCGGGGCCAGGGCAGCGTGAACGGGGGCCTCAAGGTCACCGAGGCAGTCGCGGCCCGCGTGCTGACCCTCCCCATGTGGTCGGAGATGACCGAGGAGCAGGTACGGCGGGTGGCTGGGGCCGTGGCCCGGATCCAGGCGGCCGCCGGGCGCCTGGGGCGCGCGGTCCCCACCGCACGGGAGGTGCCCGGATGAACTCCTCGGTCCCCCTCACCTACAACCGAGCCAGGACGGCCATCGTCCAGAGCCGGTCCCACCTGCTCAAGGCCCGGACCGAGATGCGCCTGGCGGTCGAGATCCTCCAGTGGCTGGACGACGCCCAGGTCCCCTGGCCCCGCGAGCGCTCGGAGCGGCAGGAGCTCGTCCGCCTCCTTCAGCGGCTCCTGGCCCGCATCGAGCGGACCGAGCGGACCCTGAGCCGGGCCTGGAGGCCAGCCCAGGCGCAGGCCGGGCCAGACCCAGGCCCCGCTGCCGCCGACGGAAACGGGTCCTCAAGGGCGCCCTGGGCTCGGCCGATGCAGAGCGAGGCCCTCGATGGAAGGAGCGAACCATGAGCTTTGGACCGACCGAGCTCCTGATCCTCCTGGGGATCGTCCTCCTCCTCTTCGGGGCCAGGAAGCTGCCCGAGCTGGCCCGCTCCATGGGGTCCTCCCTCCGCGAGTTCCGCAAGGGCATGCACGAGGAGCCCTCGGGCCGCGACAAGGAGGGTCAGGAGACCGCCTGAGCCGCCCCAGCCGTTCAGGCGTGGGTCGGTGGCCCCGTCCCCAGGGGGCGAGTCGACGCGAGAGCAACAGCAGAGGGGGACTCGCAGCTGAACGCTACGGCCACCGTCAGGCGAGCGGTCAAGGCGCTCGCCCTTGCCATCGGACCGCATCTCTCAAGAGGGGGAACGGCCGTCCTCTGTTACCACTCGATCGGCAATTCCGCCTCGCCGTGGGGACTCGGGGTGGAGAGCTTTCGTGCTCACGTTGAGTGGCTGTCGCAACACGCGAACATCATCCCCGCAGAGCGGGCCCTCGAATCGCACCACCGCCCCGTCCGCCCGTCCGTCGCCTTGACCTTCGACGACGGTTATGCAGACGTCTTCGAGCATGCCCTCCCGCTGCTCGTCGAGCACAGACTGCCGGCCACGTTGCTGGTCACGGTGGGTCTGCTGGAGCGCGAGCCCGACGTCCTGGAGCGGTTCGTCCGATCGGGCTCGATCGCCTCGCCAAAGGACGCGTTGACCTGGAGCCAGTTGGCGGAGGTCGCCGATGCAGGCTTCACCATCGGAAGCCATAGCTGGAGCCACCGAAACCTGGCGCTCCTTCCGCCCCCGGAGGTCGAGGAGGAAGCCAGGCGGTCCCGAGAGGCGCTGGAGGACCGGCTGCAGCGACCGGTCACGGCATGGGCCTACCCTTTCGGCCGGCCCGGTCGCCACTGGAGGGCGGAAACGAAGCAGGCCGTGTCATCGGCCGGGTATCGACAAGCCTTCACGACGCTACCGCGCCGGGTGAAGGTTGACGACGATCCCCTGGCGCTGCCGCGCTTCTCTCTGGGTGAGGGGGACCTGGTGGGTATGGCCAACCGCGTTCGGGGAGCCTGGGACCTTGCCGGCGCCATCGAGGAACGGGTCCCCGAGTGGGCGATTCCTTTGGTGTGGCCCAAGAAGAGCTCGCCGGAGACCCCTCGTCGCTGAACTGGCGTCCCTTTTCCCCCAACGGCTCGAGTCAGCAGGGAGGACGTCCCATGGAAAGGTTACGAGCTCAGCACAGTAGGACACGGGCCCGTGTCGGCCCCGGATATGCCCTATGGATCGCTGTCGTCCTCAGCGTGACCCTGGTCGTCCCCGCCCGTGCCTCCTCGACAACGATCCAGCGCGTCCCGCCCGGCGGGGCTCCCCCCAGAGGCAGCGGAGACCTGAGCTACCCAGGGTTCGTCCGGGTCATCGACGGTGACACGGTCGAACTCTATCTGCGCGGCACGCAGGTGGGAGTGGGGTTCATCGGCATCGATGCGCCCAGGATCAACGCCCGCTGCGGACAGGAAGCGGCAGCTACCCTTGCGGACCTGTTGCAACAGGGGGTGGAGCTGCAAGAGGACCTCGACGTCACGTTCGACGAGCGGCTCCGAAGGATGTACTACGGGTTCACCCCCGATGGCCGCTCGATCGCCCTGGAGATGGTCCGTCGAGGCATGGCCCGGGCGAGCGGACAGGGAAGAGAGGCGGCCCAGCTTCACCGAGCTCAGGCCGACGCCCGCTCTGCTCGCCGGGGGTGCCTGTGGCGAGGACGGGCCGGGGCGGATGGCCTCTTGGGGAGCGGGTCCCGCCTCGCCACGACAGCTTCGGCCCCTCTGGCCAATCCCTCGCTGCCGCCCGGGTTCTCGGTGGAGTTGGTGGCCGGGGGGTTCAGCGTCCCGACGTCGTTCGCCTTCCTGCCTGACGGCAGGATGCTGGTAGCCGAGCAGTCCGGCATCGTCCGTATCGTCAAAGATGGTCAAGTCCTGGCCACCCCGTTCCTCGATATCCGGGACCGCGTGAACTATTACTGGGACCGCGGCCTCCTGGGAATTGCCGTGGACCCGGACTTCGCCACCAATGGCTACGTGTACCTGGCCTACACCTACGAGAACAACCCGGCCCAACCAGACGGTCCAAAAACCGCTCGCGTGAGCCGCTTCACCGCCACAGGAGACACCGCATCCCCGTCCACGGAGACCGTGATCCTCGGGACGGCCATGGCAAGCTCGTGCAACGACCTTCCTCGCGGCGCCGACTGCATCCCGTCCGACGCGCCCTCCCACACGATCGGGACCATCAAGTTCGCAGGCGACGGGACCATATTCGTGACCACAGGGGACGGCGCCCACTTCAACACGGTGAACGACAACGCCCTTCGGGCCCAGGACCTCGACAGCCTGGCCGGAAAGGTCCTCCATGTAACCCGGGACGGCAAGGGCATACCTTCCAACCCGTTCTGGAACGGAGACCCCAACGCCAACCGCTCGAAGGTGTGGGCCCTGGGGGTGCGCAACGCGTACCGCTTCAACCTGCGGCCCGGGACGAGCATCCCGTACCTGGGCGACGTGGGGTGGAACACCTGGGAGGAGATCGACGTCGCCACCCCAGGAGCGAACTTCGGATGGCCGTGTTACGAGGGTGAAGCGATCCAAAGCGGGTACGAGCCCAAGCCGGTCTGCCAGGCCCTCTATGCTCAAGGCCCTTCGGCGCACACGCTTCCGCTCGTCACCTACAACCACGACGGACGAAGTGCCGCGGTCACCGGAGGAACCTTCTACACCGGCACTGAATATCCAGAGGAGTTCCGAGGCGCCTACTTCTACGGTGACTACGCCATGTCCTTCCTACGGTACCTCAAGGTGGACGCCGACAACCGCCTGGTGTCAGGCCCCACGGACTTCGCGACGGATGCCCAGGCTCCCGTGGACATGGCGGTCGGTCCAAACGGAGACCTGTACTACCTGTCTATCGCAACGGGGGAGGTGCTTAGGATTCGATTCGGCACGCCGCCACCTCCGCCCACGGGTCCGTACCGCGACGAGGTCCTCTCGGATGCCCCCCTCGGGTACTGGCGGCTGGGGGAGGCCTCGGGGACCACCGCCTCGGACGCCTCGGGGGGAGGTCACGACGGCACCTACCTGGGAGGAGCCACCCTGGGGGCCCCTGGCCTGCTG
>DATLZQ010000004.1:0-80407 GCA_035573915.1 Actinomycetota bacterium
GGGCCTTCGGGGTCGACCTGCGGGCGGAGACGGCCGAGCCGGCCCCCGCCCTGGCCGACCCCGACCGGGTGCTGCAGGTGGTCTCGAACCTCGTGGAGAACGCCGTTCGCTGCACGCCCCGGGGCGGGACGGTCACCGTCCGGGCCCGGCCGGGGGAGGTGGCCGTGGCCGACACCGGGCCCGGGCTCGAGCCCGAGGAGCTGCCCCGGGCCTTCGAGCGGTTCTTCCTGTACGCCCGCTACGGTCGGGACCGTCCGGTGGGGAGCGGGCTGGGCCTGGCCGTGGTGAAGGAGCTCACCGAGGCCATGGGGGGCGCCGTGGGGGTGGAGAGCGCGCCCTGCCGGGGGTCCACCTTCACGGTGCGCCTGCCCCTGCCGGACGGCGGAGCCGGTGCGACGCCCGGGCGGTGAGGGTCCCCCGGACGGTCCTCGGAGCCGGCCCGGCTCCGCCCCCGGTCCTGCCTCACTCCTGCGCGGCGAGGACCCAGAAGGCGAACTTCCAGGCCCCCCACAGGTCGGGGGCGCTCCGGACCAGGGTTCCGGCAGACCCAGGGGGCTCCACGTGGCGGAAGGAACCGAGCAGGACGAGCCGTGACCCGGGCACGGCCCGGTGGAGCTTGAGGGCCTCGGTGGGCGGGGTGGCGGGGTCGTGCTCGGACTGCATGACGAACAGCGGCGCCGCCAGCCGGTCCAGGTCGGGGCCGGGGGAGAACCGCCTGAGCTCCCGGCGGACCGGGGCCGGCAGGCGGCGGGCCAGCCGGTACGTCCGGCGGGGGTCGGTGTTCGTGAGGAGGTCGAAGACCGGCCGCAGGCCGGGCGGGAGGAGCCCCCGGTCCCCGCGGGCCAGGGCCTCCTCCACCACCGCCCGTGCTTCGGGCTCGAGGAGGCCCAGGGCGGCCTGGGTCAGGATGTCCCGGGCCTCCGGCACGGTCTCCCAGGGGACCACCCGGCCCTCGAACGTGGTGGCCCCCGTGGTGACGCCCTGGACGATCCCCAGCAGGTCGTGGTAGGAGCCGAACACCGCCACGAACGCGAGGAGGCCCCGGGCGACGGGCTGCTCCGCGGCCAGCAGGCAGAAGGACCCCCCGTAGGAGACGCCGACCAGCCCGACCCGCCGGCCCCCGCCGTCCCGGGCCAGGGCCGCCGCCGCCCCCAGGATCCGCTCCACGTCCTTCCACACGAACCGCTCGTGGCGCAGCTCGAGGTCCGGGACGAACACCCGGCGGCCGGCCCCGGCCAGGGACCGGGCCACCCGCTCGATGCGGGGGTCGTCCTTACCCTCGGGGGCCGCCCCGTGGGCCAGTACCACGGCCGGGGACCCCCGCCCCGGGTCGTAGAGGTCCCCCACCAACCCGGGCCGGAGCTCCACCTCCCGCTCCACCACCCGGTGGGCGAAGGGCCGGGGGAACGGGATCCCGAGGGACCGGGCCACCACGGCCACGGCCTTCCCCCCGGCCCGCACCGGGGGGACCAGGACGAAGGCCCCGGCGGCCAGGGCCAGGAGCCCCAGGAGGGCGGCCCCGGCCCGGAGGACCCAGCGTCGCACGGCGGCCGGGGCGGGTCAGGCCCCGGCGGCGGAGGGGGGCCTGGCGTCGACCGGTCGAGCCCTGCGCCGCTTGACCAGCCGGACCTGGGTCCCGGGCTCCTGCTCGGTGCCCTCGAGGATGGCGATCTCGTCCACCAGGGCCGTCATGAGGGGGATCCCGTGCCCTCCGGCGCCCTCCACCTCCGGCATGCGGACCCGGCGCCGGAACACGCCCTCGTCCCTCACCACCACTTCCGCCCGGTCGTCGTGGAGGGTCCAAGCCACCCGGATGGTGCGGGACGAGGTGTGGAGCATGGAGTTGGCACAGGCCTCGGACACGGCGATCAAGAGGTCGGTGGCGGCCTGGGGCGGGAGGCGGGCCTCGTCGGCGAGCTGGCGGATGAACCGGCGGATCTCGAACAGGGCCGACGGGTGGGACCGGAACGATCGGACGACCTGCATCTGGGCTCGCAGCGTGGGGGCCGCCCCCTTCACGGGCTCGCCCCTCCCCCGGGGCTCGTCCCCGAGGGGGGAGCGTACGGCCCCCCGCCGGCGCCGCGCAAACCGGGCCGTTCCGGCGCCCCCGTGGGGCGCTGCCCGGCCCCCCGCGAGCCCACCCTGGTCTCGGAGCAGGCGGGCCGCCCCCCGGGAAGGGAGGTCCCGTTCGAGCGCCCCACGGCCCAAGCCCGACTCACAGTCCCTCCGTATAACACAGAAGGGAAGGCCTATCCCGGAGGTAGGCGGGTTTCGCCCTTGCGCTGGAGCCGGGTTCTCGAGTGTGGTAGATGATGCATCGGGCACGTCGCAGCGGGCCGAGGCCTGCACTGACGGGCCCGCTGCTGGCGGGACGCAAGGGGTCGACCTCAGGAAGGAGGGGGGTATGAGGAAGCCGTGGTCGTTCACCGTGGCGCTCCTGGGCGCCCTGGCCCTGGTCGCGGCAGCCTGCGCGGAGGAGGAGGCCCCGCCCACCAGCCCAGGGGCCCAGCCCGGGGCCACGCCCACGTTCGGACCGCTGGGTGGAGTCGTCATCGGCCCCGGAGAGCCCATCAAGATCGCCGTGTTCGAGGCGATCAGCGGCGACGTGGCCAGCCTCGGAACCGACCAGGTCCGGGGGGTCGAGATCGCCATCGACGACCTGGGCGGCCAGCTGCTCGGCCACCCGCTGGAGATCGCGGGGCCCTTCGACGACCTCTGCAATGCCGAGGGTGGCACGACCGGGGCCCAGCGCATCGTGGCGGACGAGACCATCGTGGCGGTGGTCGGCACGAGCTGTTCCGGGGCGGCGGTCCCCGCCATGGAGATCCTCTCTGAGGCCGGCTACAGCATGGTGTCCGGCTCCAACACCTCGCCCATCTTGACCAGCGCGGGTGGAGAGGAGGGTGTCGCCCACAAGCCCGGTTACTTCCGCACGGCCCACAACGACGAGATCCAGGGCCGGGCCGCTGCCACCTTCGCCTTCCAGGAGCTCGGGGTGAGGAAGGCGGCCACCATCAACGACGGTGACCCCTACACCCAGGGGCTGACCGCCGGGTTCGAGGCCCCCTTCAAGGAGATGGGCGGCGAGATCGTGGTCTCCACGGCCATCAGCAAGGGCGACACGGACATGCGGCCGGTCCTCACGGAGATCGCGGCGGCCGGGGCCGAGCTCATCTTCTTCCCGATCTTCCAGCCCGAGGCCGACTTCATCGTCAAGCAGGCCAAGGAGATCGAGGGCCTGGAGAACACGGCCCTGATGGGGGCCGACGGCCTCCTGTCGGACACGTTCATCGAGCCCATCCCCGAGGTCCACGACACCCCGCCGGGGCCGAACGGCACGGAGCGGGGGATGTACTTCTCCGGCCCGGCCAGCCCGGACACGCCCGGCTACCGGGAGTTCGTCGAGAAGTACCGGCAGAAGTACGGGGAGGACCCCATCCAGGCCTTCCACGCCCACGCCTACGACGCCTTCATGCTCATCGTGGAGGCCATCAAGAAGGTGGCCGTGGACGTGCAGGGGACCCTGTACATCGACCGGCAGGCCCTTCGGGACGCCATTGGCCAGACCTCGGGCCACCAGGGGTTGACCGGGACGCTGACCTGTGACCAGTTCGGGGACTGCGCGGACCCGAAGATCCAGATCTTCCAGGCCACGCCGGACCGCAAGACCCTGCCCGAGGTCAAGGAGAACGTGCTGTTCGAGTACGAGCCGCAGGCGTAGGACAGGGGAAGACCGTGGGAGGGGGTACCCGGGCGGAGCCCCGCCCGGGTACCCTTTCCTCTAGGTCGTGGCCTAGGATTCGGGCCGAGGGGATCGAATGGCACAGCTCGCGAGGGTGGGAGCGCGGCGGGCCGTCCAGTTGCCGCTCCTGGACGGGTTCGTGTGGCTGGTGCGGGTGGCGGCCCTGCTGGCAGTGGTGTGGGGCTCCTACCGGAGCCTCACCAGCGGGCGCCTGACCCCCGGGCAGTGGCGAGACCTGGTCGTGATCGGGCTCTCCCAGGGAGCCGTCTACGCCCTGATCGCCCTGGGCTACACCATGGTCTACGGCGTCCTCCGGTTCATCAACTTCGCCCATGGCGAGGTGTTCATGACCGGCACCATGGCCGCCTTCTTCGTGGCGGACGCCCTGTCCAGGACCGGGCTGTGGACGGACCAGGTGTGGATCCCGCTCCTGGCCATGCTCGGGGTGGCCGTCCTCACCTCCACCTTGGTCGCGGTGCTGCTGGAGCGGGTGGCGTACCGGCCCCTCCGCGGTAAGCCGAGGCTGATCCCGTTCATCACGGCCATCGGGGCGTCCTTCTTCCTGCAGTACGCGTTCGCTGGCCTCTTCGGGGTCGACGTCAAGAACTTCCCCCCCGTCGCCCTCTTCGAGGGGAAGCTCGACTTCTTTGGGTTCCGGTTCCTCAAGACCCAGCTCCTGGTCATCGGGTCTGCCCTGCTCATGATGGGGTTCCTCTACGCCTTCGTGGAGAAGACCAAGACCGGCAAGGCCATCCGGGCGGTGGCGGAGGACCAGGAGATCGCCCGACTCATGGGGATCGACGTGGACCGGACCATCGCCCTGGTGTTCGCCATCGGAGGGGCCATGGCCGGCGCGGCCGGCTTTCTCTGGTCCCAGCACTTTGGGCAGGTGAGCTTCCGAACCGGGTTCCTCCCCGGGATCAAGGCGTTCACCGCGGCCGTCCTGGGGGGCATCGGCAACATCCCCGGGGCCATGATCGGGGGGGTCGTCCTGGGCCTGGTGGAGTCGGTCAGCCCGAGCCTCATCCTGATCGGCCTGGGCATCCCCGCGGCCCACCAGCTCAAGGATGTGGTGGCCTTCCTTGCCCTGGTCCTGGTGCTGATCTTCCGACCGATGGGTATCCTGGGCGAGCGGCTGGCCGAGGAGAGGGCGTGAGATGGCCGAGACCGTGAGGGCGGTCCCGCGGGAGGTCCCCCTGGGGGCGGCGCCGCCCGCCTTCGCCGCCCGCGACATCACCCTTCGTCAGGTGGTGCGCAACGGCGTGCTGGCGGGGCTCGGGGTGTCCTTCGTCACCGCCGTGGGGATGGTCCAGGCCTTCGAGCGGCGGTTCATCGTGAGCCAGCTCAGCCTGGACTACATCCTGGTCGTCGCCTTCCCCCTGGCCCTCGGGTACCTGGCGGGTAGGCCACCCCCCGTGCTGGAGGGCTTCGAGGCCCCTCGCCTGGGGGCGAAGAACGTCCTGGCCGGGCTGCTGGCGGGGGCGCTGGCGGGGCTCGTGCTGATGGCCTTCGTGGGTATCTTCGGCAACTTCGACGTCCGCGACGTCTTCACCAACGTCTCCCCGGAGGCCCTGGCCCGGATCACGTTCGGGGAGGGGCTGTTCGAGGGCTCCCTCGCCATGCTGGCGGTCCAGGCGGCGTTCGGGGCGCTGGGAGGGGCCCTGAACCTCGTCCCGGAGCGGCCCCGGCGGGCCGCCTTCCTGGCCGCCGTGTGGGTGGTGGCCTTCGGCCTGTTCTCGCCCCTCGTCCGCCAGGTCCTCGACAACCTGGGCTTTCCCTTCCTCCGCTACATGTACCGGAGCGTCAGCGGGGCCCTGACCCGGACGGGGGCGGTGGCCGTCTTCGTCCTGTTCTTCGTCCTCTCCCTGGTCGCCAAGGGGTCCCGCCTGCAGGCGGGGGAGCGGTTCCGGGCCCTCCCCGAGTCCCAGCGGCGGGTGGTGGGCGGCCTGGCCATTCTGGCTGTCCTTGGCCTGCTGGCGGTCCTCCCCCACATCCTGGGGAACTTCCTCTCGGAGATCCTCAACTTCGCCGGGATCTTCCTGCTCATGGCCCTGGGGCTGAACATCGTGGTGGGGCTGGCCGGGCTCCTGGACCTGGGCTACGTGGCCTTCTTCGCCGTGGGGGCCTACACCACGGCCGTGCTCACCTGGGACCGACCGGAGGGACTGGCCGGGACGCTCCCCGGCTCCATCCGGTGGGGTCCGGAACTCACCTTCTGGGAGGCGCTTCCCTTCGTGATCCTGGCCGCGGCCCTGGCCGGGATCATCGTGGGGACCCCCGTCCTGCGCATGCGGGGGGACTACCTGGCCATCGTCACCCTGGGGTTCGGGGAGATCACCCGGCTCCTGTTCCTGTCCACCTGGTTCAAGCCGTACTTCGGCGGGGCCCTGGGCGTGCAGCGGATCGCCAACATCGAGGTCTTCGGGGTGGAGATCCTGAGCCCCCAGAACTTCTTCTACTTCATCTTCGGGTTTGGGGTCCTCGCCGTGTACGCGTCCTATGCCCTCCAGAACTCCCGCATCGGCCGGGCCTGGACCGCCATCCGGGAGGACGAGAGCGTGGCGGAGGCCATGGGGGTGAACGTGGTCGCCGCCAAGCTCTGGGCCTTCATCATCGGCGCCATCATCGCGAGCTTCGGGGGCGCCATCTTCGCCGTGAAGGTGGGATCGGTCTTCCCGCGCAGCTTCAGCATCGAGGTGTCGATCATCGTCCTCGTGATCGTGATCGTGGGCGGGCTGGCCAGCGTTCCGGGCGTGATTCTGTCGGCCATCGTCCTCACCGCCACCCCGGAGCTCCTCCAGGAGCTCGCCGAGTACCGGTTCCTGATCTACGGGGTGCTCCTGATCTTCATGATGCTGAAGCGGCCCGAGGGGTTCATCCCCAGCCGGCGCCGGCTGCGCGAACTGCGGGAGGAGGAGCTGGCGCAGGACGCCTGGCTGCGGGCGGCTCGGGCCCAACGGGAGCGGGAAGAGCTGGCCGAGCCGGTCCCCGGGAGCTGAGCCATGGCCCTGCTCGAGGTCGTCGGACTGACCAAGGACTTCGGAGGGGTCCGGGCCATCGACCACCTCGACATGCACGTCGACGTGGGGGAGATCGTGAGCGTGATCGGTCCCAACGGGGCCGGGAAGACCACCCTGTTCAACCTGATCACCGGGATGATCCCCCCCGACGAGGGCGACATCCGGTTCGAGGGCCGCTCCATCGTGGGGCTCCGCCCCAGCCAGATTCTCTCCCTGGGGATCGCCCGGACGTTCCAGAACGTCCGCCTGTTCCCGGAGATGACCGTGCGGGAGAACGTGATGGTGGCCCGCCACGCCCGGACCCGGGCGGGGGTAGTGAGCGCGCTGCTGCGGACCCCCCGGTTCCGGAGGGAGGAGGCGGAGACCCGCCGGCGGGCGGAGGAGGCCCTGGCCTTCTTCGGGCCTCGCCTGGTCGGCTACCGGTTCGACCAGACCGCCGTGTCGCTGTCCTACGCGAACCGGCGGCGGCTGGAGATCGCCCGGGCCATGGCCTCAGACCCCAAGCTCCTGCTCCTGGACGAGCCCACGGCCGGCATGAACCCCCGGGAGACCCAGGAGCTCACCGAGCTCATCGGCAAGATGCGGGACGAGAAGGGCCTCACCATCCTGTTCATCGAGCACGACATGCGGGTGGTGAAGGGCGTGGCCGAACGGGTGATCGTGCTGGACTACGGGCGCAAGATCGCCGAGGGCACCTACGACGAGGTGGCCCACAACGAGCAGGTCATCGAGGCCTACCTGGGTCGGAGAGCCACGGCCTGAGGAGGGGGCAATGGCCGAGGGGACCACCACGGACCGAGCGCAGCTTACCGAGCCCCGGGCGGAGGCCACGGCGGTCGCGGAGCGAGACCGCAAGCCGCTGCTCGAGCTGCGGAACGTGAGCACGCACTACGGACCCGTGCAGGTCCTCCGCAACGTGAGCATCGAGATCTACCCGGGGGAGATCGTGTGCCTCCTCGGGGGCAACGCCAGCGGGAAGACGACCACGCTCAAGACCATCCTGGGGTACGTGGTGCCCACCGCGGGGGAGGTCCTGCTGGACGGGGAGAAGATCAACGGCATGCCCACCCAGCGGCTGGTGGAGATGGGGATCTCGATGGTCCCCGAGAACCGTCGCCTCTTCAAGCGGATGACCGTCCGAGAGAACCTGGAGCTCGGTTCCTACCTCAGGCACAACCGGAATGAGGTCGAGGAGGACCTGGAGCGGGTGTTCGCCCTCTTTCCCCGGCTGAAGGAGCGCCTGAACCAGCGGGCCGGGACCCTCTCCGGGGGCGAGCAGCAGATGGTGGCCGTGGGCCGGGCCCTCATGGCCCGCCCGAAGATCCTCCTCATGGACGAGCCATCCATGGGGCTGGCCCCGGTCCTGGTCCAGCAGAACTTCGACATGATCAAGCAGGTCAACGAGCAGGGCACCACCGTGTTCCTGGTGGAGCAGAACGCCAACATGGCCCTATCCATCGCCGACCGGGGCTACGTCCTCCAGACCGGCCAGATCGTGCTGGCCGACACCGCGGAGAACCTCCTCAACAACCCTCTGATGCGGGAGGCGTACCTGGGGGAGCTGTAGTGGCGCTGACCTGGATCGGCGCCTCCGAGCTCCGGGATCTCCTCCCCGTCCGGGCCGCCGTGGACGCCCTGGAGCAAGCGTTCGCCGCGGGCCGCCTCCCCGAGGCCCCCCTGCGGGCCCACCACCGCCTCCCCCAGGGGGAGCTCCTGCTCATGCCGTCCTGGGGGGAGGCCGGGGTGGGGGTGAAGCTCGTGACCCTGGCCCCGGGCAACCCCGACCGGGGGCTCCCCTTCCTCCACGCCGTCTACGTCCTCTTCGACCCGGGGACCCTGGAGCCCCTGGCCGCCCTCGACGGGGCGGCCCTCACGGCCCTCCGGACCTCGGCCGTCTCCGCCCTGGCCACCCGCCACCTGGCCAACCCCGACGCCTCGCGTCTGGTCCTCTTCGGGGCGGGGACCCAGGCCGCCGTCCACCTCGAGGCCATGGTGGTCGAACGGCCGGTGGAGCGGGTCACGGTCGTCTCGAGGACCAGGGCCCGGGCGGAGGCCCTGGCCGAGCGGGCCCGGGCCCGGGGCCTGAAGGCCGAGGTGGGCGGGCCCGAGGCGGTGGGCGACGCGGACCTCGTCTGCACCTGCACCACGAGCTCCGAGCCGGTCTTCGACGGACGCCTGGTCCCTCCGGGGGCCCACGTCAACGCCGTGGGCGCCTACCGGCCGGACATGCGGGAGGTGGACGAGGCGCTCGTCCGGCGGGCCCGGGTGGTGGTGGAGACCCGGGAGGCCGCCCTGGCCGAGGCGGGGGACCTGCTGGTCCCCCTGCGGGCGGGGGTCATCGGCGAGGACCACGTGGTGGCCGACCTGGCGGAGGTGGTCCGGGGCAAGGCGGTCCGGACCGCCCCGGACGACGTCACCCTTTTCAAGTCGGTGGGCGTGGCCTTCGAGGACCTGGTGGTGGCCGGGGCCGCCTACGAGCGGCTCCGCGGGGGCTGATGGCCGAGACGGCCGACGTGGTCGTGGTGGGGGGCGGGGTGGTGGGGGTGAGCGCCGCTTACCACCTGGCGGCCGCCGGGGCCGGGAAGGTGGTCCTGCTCGAGCGGGCCCCGGCCCTGGGGACGGGGGCCACCGCGGCCTGCGCCGGGGGCTTCCGCCACCAGTTCGGGAGCCGGGTCAACGTGGAGCTCTCCAGGGCCAGCGTCCCCATGATCACCCGCTTCAGCGAGGAGCACGGCCTCCCCCTCGACGTCCACCAGGACGGCTACCTGTTCCTGGTCCGCACGGAGGCACTGTGGTCGACGTTCCTGCGGGCGGTGGAGCTCCAGCGGGCCCTGGGGGTCCGGGTGGAGGTCCTCGGGCCCGAGGAGGCCGCCGCGCTGGTGCCGGGCATCTCGACCGAGGGGATGCTGGGGGCGACGTTCGGCCCGGAGGACGGGGTGGCCGACCCGGCCGGGCTCACCGAGGGCTACGCCACCCTGGCCCGGCGGGCCGGGGCCGAGCTCCGGCTGGGCGTGGAGGTGCGGCGGGTCCTGGTGGAGCGAGGTCTCGTGCGGGGCGTGGAGACCTCGGCCGGCACGGTCTCGAGCCCCCTGGTGGTGGACGCCGCCGGGCCCTGGGCCGGGGTGGTGGCCGCCACGGCCGGCGTCCACGTCCCCATCGAGCCCATCCCCCGCCAGGTGGTGCTGACCGCCCCCTTCGAGGGCGTCCCGGACCGGCGCACGCTCGTGATCGACGCCGAGACCTCGTTCTACTTCCACCGGGAGGGTCCGGGCGTCCTCATGGGGATGGGGGGGAGGGACGAGCGCGCCTCGTTCGAGGCCCGGGTGGACGAACGGTTCCTCGAGGAGGAGCTCCTCCCCACGGCGGTCCGGGTGTTCCCGCCCCTCGAGGGGGCGGGGGTGGTCAGGGCTTGGTGCGGGCTGTACGAGATGACCCCCGACCGGCACCCGGTGATCGGCGAGGCCCCCGGGGTCCGAGGCTTCTACCTGGCCGCGGGGTTCAGCGGCCACGGTTTCCAACACGCCCCGGTGGTGGGCAAGCTCCTGGCCGAGCTCATCGTGGAGGGGGCGGCGCGGACGGTGGACATCTCGGGCCTGGGTCTGGGCCGCTTCGAGGGGGAGGTGGTGGCCGAGACCCACGTGGTCTGAGGGCGGGTCCGGGCCGCCCCCTGGCGGGGTCGGTTCGGGCTCAGGATGCGGCACCGGCGGTTCGAGCGGTTCGAGCCCGGAGCTCCACTTGACAGCGCCCCCCGGGCAGCGCGAGAATGGCAAGCGGTTTCCGGAAAGCGATTTCCATGCCATCGTTGCGCGACGTGGCCCGGCTGGCCGGCGTCTCACCAGCCACCGTTTCGCGGGTCCTCTCGGGATCCGCTCACCCGGTGAGCCCGGAGACGCGAGCTCGCGTCCTGCGCTGTGTCGAGCGACTCGGGTTCCGACCGAACCGGGTGGCCCAAGCCTTGGCCACCGCACGGACCTACACCATCGGTGCCATCGTTCACGACATCTCGGATCCCTACTTCGCCGAGGTGGTGCGCGGGCTGGAGGACGAAGCCAGGCTCGCCGGCTATCAGGTGTTCGTCTGTAGCTCGGACCGCGACCCCGGGCGTGAGCTCTCGTATGTCCAGGCACTCATCTCCTATCGGGTGGACGGCCTCGTCTTTGCCGGGGGAGGCATCGAGGACCGCGCGTACCAGCGAGAGTTGGCCGCGGTGGTCGAGGGGTTTCGGGGCACGGGGGGTGCAGTGGTAGCCCTGGCTCCAAATGCCCTCCGGGTCCCGTCCATCACGGTGGACAACTACGCGGGAACTCGGGACATAGCCCGCTACCTCCTGGGGCTGGGACACCGCCGGATCGGGTTCGTCAGCGGTCCTCCCCACCTCCGGACCAGCCGGGTCCGGCTGGCCGGATACCGGGCCGCCTTGCGAGAGGCCGGAGTCCGGTTCGACCCCGACCTGGTCGAGACGGGCTGGTTCACGACGGAAGGAGGGGCCAAGGCCGTCGCCTCCCTGCTCGAACGCTGCCCGGACCTGACGGCCGTGGTCGCCGCCAACGACGTGATGGCCTTCGGCGTGCTGCACGAACTGGCGGGGCGGGGGCTCCGGGTGCCCCAGGAGGTGTCCGTGGCGGGGTTCGACGACGTCCAGATGGCCGCCTTCCTCCAGGTCCCCCTCACCACGGTCCACATGCCCATGTACCAGGTCGGCCGGGAGGGGGCTCGGGCCGTGCTGGACATCTTGGCCGGCCGTCCGGTGCGCTCCCGCCGCCTCCCGGTGCAGCTCGTGATTCGGGGTTCGACCGCCCCCCCAGGGAGATCGCGGTGATCCGGAACGCGCCCCCCGCGGCCCCCGCTCGGCTGGAGCTTGGCTCGTTCCCTACGCCCCTCCACCCTGCTCCCCGCCTGGCCCAGAGCCTCGGCATCCGGAGGGAACTATGGGTCAAGCGGGACGACCTGAGCGGACCAGCTCTTGGAGGAAGCAAGGTCCGGAAGCTCGAGTACCTGCTGGCGGACGCGGAGCGCTCCGGTGCCGACGCGGTGGTCACGGTGGGTGCCGGGCAGTCGAACCACGCCCGACTCACCGCGGTCCTGGGGGCCACCCGAGGGCTGGAGGTGCACCTGGTCCTGGGGGGCGGAACCCCACAGGCCTGGGAGGGCAACGCCCTCATCGGGCGACTGGCCGGAGGCGCGGTGCACCCGGTGGACACCGACGACTGGGGCGTTCTCGCCCGGAAGCTCATGGAGGTCACCGAGGACCTCCGGCGGCGGGGCCGGAGCCCGTATCCGATCCCGATGGGTGGCTCGACGCCCGTCGGCTCGCTCGGGTACGCCACTGCCTATCTCGAATTGCTGGCCCAGCTCGAGGCGGCAGGGGTGGAGGCGGACTGGGTCGTCCTCGCCAGCTCCACGGGAGGAACCCAGGCTGGCCTCCTCGCGGGGAGGATGGCTGCGAGGCGCGGCCCCCGCGTGGTGGGGGTCGACGTCGCCAAGGGAGGCGAACCGCTGAGGGAGACCGTCCACCGGTTAGCGAGGGAGACCGCGAGGCTCCTGGGGGTGGACGGGGAGCCTGACGAGGTCCTCGTCGTGGAGGGTGCCGGGCCTGCCTACGGAGCCGTCACCCCGGAGGTGGCCCGGGTGCTGGTCCGAGCCCTGCGCTCCGAGGGGTTGCTGGTGGATCCCGTGTACTCGGGCAAGGCGGTGGCTGCCCTTCCCGCTCTGAGCGAGCGGCTGGACGGCAGGGGCCCCCTGGTGTTCCTGCACACCGGCGGTCAGCCAGCGCTGTTCGCGAGGCGATACGCAACCGACGTCCTCGAGCAAGGAGGAGGGTCATGAACACACCAAACCTCTCCGGCCTGATTGCGGCCACGGTGACGCCCATGCGGGAAGACCTCTCCATCGACGAGCCTTCGCTCCGCCGCTATCTCCGGTGGGTGGCCGACCAGGGGGTCGTGGGCGTGGCCGTGAACGTCGACACTGGCGAGGGCCCCCACCTCTACCCGGAGGAGCGTCTCCGAGTCCTGGAGATCGCTCTGGAGGAGGTGGGGGACCGAGTGACGGTCGTGGCTGGCCTGGCGGCAACCTTCACCGAGCAGGCCGTGGAGGTCGCCCGGCAGACGGCCAAGCTTGGGCCTCACGCCCTCCTCGTGTTCCCGATCCCCGCGTACCAGGGAGAGCCGCTCGACCCGGAGGTGCCTGCCTCCTACCACCGGGCCGTCGCTGACGTCGGGGTGCCCCTGATCGCGTTCCAGCTCCAGCCCGCCCTGGGAGGGGTCACGTTCTCCCGTGAGGCCATCGAGCGGATCATGGGGGTCCCTGGCGTGGTGGCCATCAAGGAAGCCTCCTTCGACGCGCGACGCTTCCTCGAGGTCACCCGACTGGTGCACGGTCTCCCCGAGCCCAAGCTGGTCCTGAACGGCAACGACAACTTCCTGCTCGAGGCGTACCTGCTGGGAGCGGACGGGGCGCTCCTTGGCTTCGGGACGCTGGCGGTCCGCGAGCAGGTGGACATGTTCGAGGCGGTCAGAGCCAGGGATTTCGAGCGGGCGTTCGCGCTGGCCGGTCGCCTCCAGGCCCTGTGTGACGTCATTTTCGCGCCCCCGGTGCGCGACTACCGAGCGCGTCTCAAGCACGCGCTGGTCCTTCTGGGCGTCATCGAAGCTGCGCACGTCCGCCCGCCCCTGCGGCCGCTGGACCCTGCGGTGGCCTCCGAGGTGGAGCACGCGTTGAAGGCCGCCGGTCTGCTCTAGGGGGGACAGTGCACCGGGTACCGGTTGGCGTCTTCCTGCCCACGTTCTGTGGACCGGGGGGCCGCTCCGGCCAGGACGTCGCAGCGTTCGCTCGGGCCGCCGAGTCCCTAGGGTTCCACTCCCTGTGGGCCACGGACCATCTCCTGCATGGGAGCCGCTTCTATAGCGTCCCGTGGTTGGACCCATTGCTCTCCCTGGCCACGGCCGCCGCCGTGACCGATCGGGTGCTGCTTGGGACCTCGGTCCTGGTCATGCCGGTCCGCCACCCCGTGGTCCTGGCCAAGGAGATCGCCACGCTCCAGGCGCTCTCCGGTGACCGCTACATCCTGGGGGCCGGGACCGGTTGGGATGCCCGAGAGTTCGAAGCGGTGGGGGCGCGGAAGGCCGAACGGGGCCGACGGACCGACGAGGCGCTCAGCCTGGTCCGCCGTCTCCTTGCCGGCGAGACCGTGACCTTCGAAGGTCGCTTCTACCGGCTTCGGAACGTGTCCATCGAGCCTGTCCCCCGCAGGCCCGTCCGAGTCTGGGTGGCTGGCGGTCGCCAGCTTCCCCACCCCAGCTCGCCGGAGCCGCCGGTGCTCTCACCCGCCGTCCTGGCGCGGATCGCCGAGGCCGACGGGTGGATCGCCCGACCCACCGCCGCGCCTGCTCAGATCAGGCAGGACCGGGAGGAGATCCTGGCCTACCTGGAAGCTCACGGACGTGACCCGAGCACCCTCACGGTTGCCCACGAGAACTTTCTGCACCTTGTACCGACAGCCGACCCGGCCCGGGCTCGTGACGAGCAGCGGCGGGTGTTCAAGGCGGTCATGGGGGAGGGGCGACCCCTCGAGTACCTGGAGCAGGTCTACCTCACCGGCTCGGTGGAGGAGATCGTCCAACAGCTCCATGAGCGGCTGGCTGCGGGCGTCCAGTACCTCATGCTCCATACCCTGGTCCCCTCCGTAGACCAGCTGGAGCTTTGGGCCGAGCACCTGCTGCCACACCTGGGAGGGATCCAGTGATCATCGACGCGCACAACCACGTCCTGGCGGCCGGTCTCTACCCGGGGTACGAGCGGTTCATCAAGGAGATGACCCGTGGCTTCTTTCAGGCCCGTGGCGACCTCCCCATGGACCGCGAACCTCGAGATGAGGACTGGCGTGGCCTGGAGTACCTCTGGGAACCGATCGACCCAGACAAGCTCATCCGAGACCACCCTGGAGTGGACCGGTGCACGATCTTGGCGGTGGCTCCCTCCGACTACACCCGCTATGAGCAGCGGGGCACGGTAGATGTCGCGGGGGTCACGGGGTTGGAAGGTCCCCGCTCCATCGACCGTGGCAACGACTACATCGCCGCGCTCGTCCGCAAGTACCCGGAGCGGTTTATCGGCATGGCGGCGGTGAACCCCCGGTACCGGGGAGTGCGGGCCGCCGTCCGGGAGCTCGAGCGGGCCATCACGGAACTGGGACTCACCGGTCTGAAGCTGTACCCGATGTACGACCACTGGGCCGTCAACGACCGCGACCTGGCTTTTCCGATCTTCGACAAGGCTACGGAACTCGGCATCCCGGTGATGGTCCACCTGTCGACCACGCCCGTGTCGGACACGGTGCTCCTGTACGGGTGGCCCGTATTGCTGGACGACGTGGCCCGGGCCTTTCCCGACCTGCGCCTCCTCGTCTGTCACGCGGGCACGCCATGGGTCGACGAGGCCCTGCTGCTCGTGGCCCGCCACCCCAACGTCTACGTGGACGTGAGCTACCTGAACAGCACGCTGAATCGCCGCCAGACCTACGATTTCCTGCAGCGGGCGCTGCAGCTCGGGGCTCCCCTGTCGAGGATCTGTTGGGCCACCGACTATCCCGGCTTCGAGTTCCCGGAAACCCTGCTGCCCAAGTTCGCCCTCGTCAACGACGTGGTCGAGGAGGGTGAGCCGCTGATCTCCCGCGCCGACATGGCCAGGATGCTGGGAGGCAACTACGCACGGTTCATTGGGTTGGACTGGAGCCTCGAGGAGACGATGGAGCAAATGGGCCGGCTGGAGGAAGGGTGGCGGCAGACCCTCCAAGAAAAGAACGTGAGGTAGGCAGCATGGACCCACGTCCGTTCGTCCTGGATCCTCCGCACACGGGCCTGGTGGTCGTGGACATGCAGAACGACTTCGTCCGGGCGGGCGCCCCTCAGGAGGTGCCCCAGGCCCGGGCCACGATCCCACGGATTCAGCAGCTGCTGAACTGGTTCCGCCAGGCGAGGCGCCCCGTGGTGTTCACGAAGTTCCTCGCGGGGCCGCGCGAGACGCTGTTATGGCGCTGGTCGCCGGAGTGCGGCCCGGAGCTCCGGTCCTGTTGGCCGGGAGTCCGAAGGACGTACCGGGACTGCGAGGGAGACCGGGAAGGGCCGGCCATCGTCGACGAACTGGCACCTCAGCCCGGCGAGCACGTGGTGGAAAAGTATGGATACGACGCGTTCTTCCGCACGAACCTCGCCGACCACCTTCGGGCCAACGACGTCACGGACGTGGTCGTGTGCGGGACGGTGACGCACATCTGCGTCGCCAGCACGGTCAATGGCGCCTTCCACCACGGATACCGGGCAGTGGTGGCGAGCGATGCCGTCTCCTCGTACGACGAGGAACTGCATCGAGCCACGCTCCGAATCATCGGGGCGAAGTACGGGCGGGTTGCGTCGACCGAGGAAGTCTTGGCCGAACTCCAGAGTCTCTTCGGCGGAGAGAAAGGGGGAGAGGATGGAAGGGCTGAGCGAACTGCGTGACGAATTCATGGAACGGCTCATGTCTCGGCGAGAATTCATGCGTCGAGCCACGGCTCTCGGGCTGTCCCTGCCGGCCGCCGCGGCCTTCCTCGCGGCATGTCAGCGCGAGCGCGGCGAGGCAGGGGGTGAGCCCATTCGGATGGGCGCGCTCGTCCCTCTGTCGGGGGTCACGGAGATCCTCGGCCCCCCCATGCGCAACAACGCGATGCTGGCCGTGGAGGAGATCAACCAGGCTGGCGGGATCCTGGGTCGGCGAGTGGACCTCCTCGTCGAGGACACGGCCTCGGACCCGGACACGGCGGTGGAGAAGGCTCGGAAGTTGATTCGGCAAGACCAAGTCGACGTGATCGTCGGGGTCCTTACCAGTGCCGAACGGTGGGCGGTCGCGCTCTCGGCCACCATCCCGGCCCAGATGATCTACATCAATCCCACCTACTACGAAGGAGGGATCTGCGACCGGTACTTCTTCAACGTGGGAGCTCTCCCCAACCAGCAGATCGAGCCCTTCGTGCCGTGGCTCATCGAGCAGAAGGGCGTCCGGACCTTCTACCTGGGTGGTTCCGATTATGCCTGGCCCCGAGGGTCATTCGAAGCCGTCAAGCGGGCGGCCCAGGCCGCCGGGGGTCAGATCGTGGGCGAGGAGTACTCGCCCCTCGGGACCTCGGACTTCGCGCCGACCCTCCGACGGATCGCGGACGCCAAGCCTGACGTGATCTACCCGCTCTACGCGGGGGCGGACGGGGTGACCTTCCTCAACCAGCTCATCAACTTCGGGCTGCACCGCGAGTCCCTGGTGGCCTCGTCCGCCCTGTCCGAGCTGGTGCTCCCGGCCTTGCCCCCCGAGGAGACCGTGGGCTGGCTGGCCTCCTTCGAATACTTCATGTCGATCGACACGCCAGAGAACAAGGACTTCGTCCGCCGCTACCGTGAGCGGTTCGGCCAGAAAGAGATCATGGACGCCATCGGCGAGAGCATGTACACGGCCGTCTACCTCTACGCCCGCGGGGCCGAGCACGCCCGGTCGCTGGAGAAGGACGCCGTGGTCGACGGCATGCTGGCCGTGCAGTTCGAGGACCCCAAGGGCACGATTCGGATCGACGGCGAAACCCACTGCGCCTTCCTGAACGATTACGTGGCCGAGATCTCGGCAGATACTTCCCTCCCACCCGAGGAGCGGTTCGAGATCGTTCAGACCTTCGAGGGAATCCAGCCCAAGCAGGAGTGCCTCGAGGAGCCGCCGGGCTGAGCGGGGGGCAGCGGCGTGGACCAGGTCATCTTGCAGGGGCTGAACGGGCTCAGCCTGGCCGGCATCCTGGCGCTCGTCGCCCTGGGTCTCGGAGTGACGTTCGGGCTCCTGGGAGTGATCAACCTGGCCCACGGCGAGCTCTTCATGCTCGGTGCGTACACGGTCCTCGTCGTTCACCGGGCCACCGGGAGCGTCTGGCTGGGGATCGCCCTGGCGCCACTGGTCGTGGGGGCCGTGGGAGCGGTGATCGAGCGAGTGGTGGTGAAGCGCCTGTACGGTCGTCCCTTCGACACGCTCCTTGCCACCTGGGCGGTCAGCGTGGTCCTCCGGCAGGCCATCACCCTGTGGCAGGGAGGGGGGTACCAGCCCATCCCGCATCCCATTACGACCAGCGTGCCCGTGTTCGGGGTCCAGTACCCAGCCTACCGGCTCGCCTTGCTGGGCCTCGGAGCCGTCTGTCTGGTTCTGGTGGGCCTGCTCCTCTATCGGACCCGGCTGGGCGTTCAGGCCCGAGCGGCGATTCAGAATCGCGAGGTGGCGGCCGCCATGGGGGTGAACGTCGGCGCTGTCGACACGCTGATGTTCAGCCTCGGTGCGGCGATGGCGGGCCTGGCGGGGGCAGCCATGGGCCCGCTGGTGACCGTCAACCCGAGCATGGGGCTGCCGATCCTGGCCTCGTCCTTCTTCGTCGTGATCTTGGGGGGCACGGGTCGCCTCCTCGGCGTGGCGGCTGGCGCGGCGATCATCGGCGGTGGACAGGCGGTCGCCTCGTTCTTCACGAACCCGGTAGTCGCGCAGGTCGCCGTCCTGCTCCTGGCCGTCCTGGTCATCCGAGTCGCCCCGCAGGGCGTGTTCGGGAGGCGTCCGGCATGACCCGGCGGTGGAGGGTGGGGGCCATCACCGCTGCTACCCTGGCGGGCAGCCTGGCGCCGTGGTTGCTGAGCCCCTTCGAGATTTCGCTCGCAGCGAAGGCGTTCACCTTCGCTCTCTTCGCCCTTGGACTGGACCTGATCTGGGGTCTTGGAGGGATCCTCAGCTTCGGGCAAGCTGCCTTCTTCGGACTGGGGGCCTACGCCTTGGGTATTCTCACCCGTGACCTCCCGGATGCAGGGATCCTCGGTCTCGTCGCCGCGGTCGGGATCCCGGCGCTGCTGGCCCTCGCGCTCGGCTATTTCACCTTCTACGGACGCGTCAGCGGCGCATACTTCGCCATCATCACCCTGGCGGTTTCGCTCATCCTGACCCAAACCGCGCAAACCTGGGTGGAGCTCACCGGTGGGCACAACGGCCTCTACCCCGTCCCGTTCCTCACGGTCAGCGTGCCCGGCCTTGGTGGGTTCGGCTTCGACTCGGACGTGGACATGTACTACCTCGCCTTCGGGGTATTGCTGGTAGTGTTCTTGCTCCTTCGAAGGCTGGCTCGATCGGGTTTCGGACAGGCGCTGGCGGCGCTGAGCGAGGACGAGCTCCGCCTGCAGTTCTTGGGCTACGATACGCGCCAGCTCCGGCTCATCGCCTTCACGCTTTCGGGAGCGTTGGGAGGGTTGGCGGGCGGACTCTACGCGTCACAGGTGGGGTTCGTGAACCCCACGGTCCTCGGGCTCACTCTCTCAACGCAGGTCATCGTCTGGGTGGCGCTGGGAGGCCGGGGCACGCTGGTGGGGCCCATCGTGGGAGCACTCGTCGTGAGCTTTGTGGAAGACTACCTGAGCGACGTCCTGGTCAACGTCTGGGTGCTCGTCTTGGGCATCCTGGTCCTGCTGGTGACGCTGTTCCGTCCGGCCGGACTCCTCGGCTCGTCTCGGGTCCAACGGTTCGTGGGGCTCCGATGAGGTCGGCCAACGACGTAGCAAGGGAGGGCCTGACCGCCACAGTGGAAGCCCGGCCCGTGCTGGAGGTGCGGGGGCTCGTCCGACGGTTCGGGGGCCTCAGGGCGTTGGACGGCGTCGATCTCGAGGTCCGGAGCGGGGAGATCCTGGGGATCATCGGGCCCAACGGAGCGGGAAAGTCCACGCTCTTCAACGTGGTGACCGGCCTCATCCGCCCCACCGAAGGGCGAGTCTACTTCCGGGGACGGGACATCACCGGCCTGGCCCCCCACGAGGTCTGCCGCCTGGGCGTGGGGAGGAAGTTCCAGGTCCCCTCGTGCTTCAGCGGCCTCACCGTTCGTCAGAACTTGCAGGTCGCGGCCCGGGGGAGGTGGCCCGTGGCTCGCCTGGTGCGGGCGGGGGGCGACTCGCGCGAGCGGTGGTCGGACGTGGACGACCTCTTGGACCGGCTGGGCCTAGCGTCCAAGGCCGACCTCGAGGCGGCCGCGCTCTCCCACGGCGAACGCCAGTGGCTCGAGATCGGCATGGTGCTCGTCAACGGGTGCCAGGTCCTCCTCCTGGACGAGCCGACGGCCGGGATGACGCTGGGGGAGACCCGTCGAACGGAGCGGCTGCTCCGAGACCTGGGCGGCGCCCACACCGTGGCGGTCATCGAGCACGACATCCGGTTCATCCGCGAGGTGGCGGAGCGGGTCATCGTCCTGCACCGCGGGCGGGTGCTGGCGTCGGGCACCATCGATGCCGTGGAGCGCGACGAGCGAGTTCGGGACGTGTACCTCGGACGAGGAGAATGAACGCGCTCGAGGTGCGAGGCCTGTGCGTGGCGAGAGGCGGCTCGCTCGTCATCGATAACGTCTCGCTCGACGTGGGCCCGGGTGAGGCGGTGTGTCTCCTCGGCCGGAACGGGATGGGGAAGACGACCCTCCTCCGAGCGTTGATGGGGCTGGAGCGAGCACGGGCCGGCAGTGTCCGACTGGAGGGAGTCGACCTGACCGGCCGTCCGCCCCACGTCGTGGCCCGGGCAGGGCTGGGATACGTCCCACAGGGACGGGGGGTGTTCCCCGAGCACACGGTCAAGGAGAACCTCCTGGTGGGTCTCCGTCGCGGACGGGACCCCGAACCGCTCCTCCACCGCGTGTACTCGTTGTTTCCTGTCCTGGCGGAGCGGTGTGATCAACTGGCCGGGACCCTCTCCGGAGGCGAGCAACAGATGCTGGCCATCGGCCGCTGTCTCGTGCTCGAACCGAAGGTGCTCCTGCTCGACGAGCCCACCGAGGGGCTCCAGCCCTCCGTCGTCCGGCTGCTGGAGTCGGCGCTCGACGGGATCCGCACGACGCTCGGCATCTCCATCTTGCTTGTCGAGCAGAACCTCGACTTCGCCTTCGCCGTGACTCACCGGGGCTACGTCCTGGAGCGGGGGCGCGTGGTGGCCGACGCAGGGATCTCGACGCTTCGTGAGGAGGCGATCATCAAGGAGTACCTGGTGGTGTGAGCTCCTGGTCCTGACGGACTTGGACGAACGCGCCCGATCTCGATCCTTCGTCGGAGGCGTTGAGTTCGACCCACTGCCCGTCCCGGATCCCGTGAAAGGCCTCCGGCTCCAGGAGCACGACGGGCACGGTGCGGCCGTAGAGCTCCTGGGCCACGATGGCCCCCACCACCAGGATGGGGTCGGGCTCGAGCAGGAGCAGGGCCGCGGGGGCGGTCCCCAGCCGGACGGCCTCCGCGAAAACCGCGCTGGAGGAGCTCGAGCCCCGGCCGGCGGGCATGAGGACCACCCGCCCGGTGAGGCAGGCCCCGGCCCGGGGGTGACGTCGGTCCACCACCACGCCCGTGGCCGGGTCCACCCCGCCCCAGAACGAGAGCGGCTGGGGGAGGACCAGGGCCCGGCCCCGGGCCCGCCCCGCCACCAGGGTCCGCCCGGCGAGGGACGCCCTGGTCCCCGTCTGGTCCGTCACGGCCGGTCGCCCCCCAGCCCCGCCCACAGCTCCGGGTCCCGCCACACCCGGCCCTCCACCGCCGACCGCACGCACTCCTGGAGGCTCCCGAACACCACCCGCACCCCGAGGTTGGCCGGCGCGTAGCTCGCCCACTTGGCGGAGTCGGTCATCACCACCCCGTCCGTCCGCCGGAGGATGGGCGTCACGTAGGTGCAGGTGTCCACCACGACCCGCACCCCCGCCCGCTGCAGGGGAGCCAGGAGGCCCCGGGCCCCGGCCTCGGCCAGCACGTGCCGGGAGGTCTGGGCGTAGAACTCGACCTCCGGGTGGACCCGGTGCCCCTCCAGGAGAGCGGCGAGGCGCCCTACCTGGGCCACCGAGAGGTGGGGGGTGCCCACGCTCACGGCCCGGAGCGGGCCGTCCGCGGCCGAGGTCAGGGCGTCCCGGGCCGCGGCCACCGCGTCCGGGGTCACGTCCACCACCCGCTCGGGGGGCCGACCCTGGAGGGCGTCGTCCAGGGTGGGGGCTTCGGGGGTGACCCCCACGGCGTGGAACAGTCCCACTCCACCCGAGGTGGCGGCCGCGGCGCCGAGGGCCTTGAGCCGGTCCTCGCTGACCGAGGCAGGGAGCCCCTCGAGGACCGGGACCCGGGTGCCGGCCTCCGCCCCCACCAGGTAGCCCAGGACCGGGTAGAAGGCGTCCTCGTCGAGCAGGGACGGCGGGAGGCCCGAGAGCCGGAAGAGGACCTGCCCCCGGCGGTGCTCGTCGCGGTGGAGGCCGGCGTCGGGGACCCTCCCCGTGACCGCCGCGCAGAGGTCGGCGAAGTCGCCGTAGCGGTCGGTCCGGGCCCCGAGGACCGAGTTGGCGAACACGATGGCGTTGGACTCCCCCCAGGCCACGTGCTCTCCCCGCCGGGGCCGGTCGGGGAGCTGGTAGGGGGCGCAGGTCCACGTGGGCCGGCAGCCCATGGCCACGTAAAGGTCCATGAGGCGGCGGGCCCGGGCCGCCGTCTCGGGGTCCCCACGGTAGAGGTCGGGGTGGAGGAGGTCCAGGGAGCCCACGTTGAGGGTGGTGGGGACCCGGACCCTGGCCCCGGCGTCGGCCATGCGCTCGGCGAAGTCCAGGCTGGCCCTCCCCTGGTAGAGGCAGCCGTCCACGTGGGCCCGGGTCACGTCCAGGAGGCGGGAGGCGCCCCGGGCCCGGGCCATGGCCACGATGACCCGCATGGCCAGGCGCGCGGCCTCGCCGCGGGCGCCGGAGAGCATCTCCTCGTCCTGAGGCGTCAGGTGGAGGTCGGCCACGGCCTCCGAGCCTAGTCGTCTCGGGCCGGGGCCTCAGTCCCGGTGGGGCCCAGGGTCCCCCCGCCCCCGCCCCGGTCGGTCCTCGGCGGGGGGTGGGCCGTGGTCGTCCGCCGGCTCGTCGTCGTCGGGGGGCGAGGGAGGGAGCAAGTACGTGCCCCTCGGGAACAGCGTGTTGCGGGAGAAGTCGGGCACGGGGAACGTCCGCACGGGCACGCCCTCCAGGGCCCGCAGCATGAAGTCGCGCCAGATGATGGCGGGGATGGACCCCCCGTAGACGTTGGGGAAGCCGTGGACGTTCAGCAGGGGCTCTTCGGCCCGGGGGTAGCCCACCCACACGCAGGCCGCCAGCTGGGGGACGTAGCCGCAGAACCAGGCGTCCACGTAGTCCTGGGCGGTCCCCGTCTTGCCCGCGGCGGGGCGCCCGATGGCGGCGGCGGTCCCCGTCCCGCTGTCGATGACCCGCTGCAGCGTGTAGGTCACGAGGTCGGCCACGTTTGGCTCCAGTGCCCGCCGCCCCCGGGGGGCGAACCGCCTGACGAGCTTCCCGGAGGCCGTCCGTACCTCGGTGATGGCCAGCGGGGGCCGGTACACCCCCCCGCGCGGCCAGGGTGGCGTAGGCCGAGGTCATCTCGAGGGGCGTCACCGCCTGCGAGCCAAGGGTGATGGAGCAAACGGCCTGAAGGGGGCTGCGGATCCCCATGCGGTGGGCCACGTCTACGACGTGGTCCGGCCCCACCACGGTGACGAGCTGGGCGAAGATCGTGTTCACCGAGCCGGCGGTGGCCGACACGAGGTCCATGGTCCCCGCTGAGGCGTCCCCGTAGTTGCTGGGGGTCCAGGGCCCGTCCGGCCCCAGGCACCGCCGGTCGTGGATGGTGATGGTGGAGGGGCCGTACCACACGGAGCGCAGCGAGATCCTCTGCTCCATGGCTGCGGTGAGCGTGAAGACCTTGAAGGCCGAGCCCGTCTGACGGCGGGCCTGCACGGCCAGGTTGAACTTCATCCGCCGGAAGTCCCGCCCTCCCACCAGGGCCAGGATCTCGCCCGTGGACGGGTCGATGGCCACCAGGGCGGCCTCGGGGTCGGTGGGGAGGGGCAGGTGGGCCCGCACGGCCTGCTCGGCCAGGCGCTGGAGCCTGGAGTCGAGCGTGCTCCGCACCCGCAGGCCTCCCTCGAAGGTCCGCTCGTAGCCGAACCGCCGGACCAGTTCCTGGGTCACGTACTGGAGGAAGTGGGAGGAGACGCCCGTGCGGAGCTTGCGGGTCCGTAGGGCGAGGGGGGCCCGCTGGTACCGGGCGGCCTGGGCCGGGGTGAGGACCCCCTGCTCGGCCATGAGCCGGAGGACCAGGTTCCGGCGGGCCCGGGCCCGCCTGGGGTGCTGGAAGGGGTCGAAGGCGGCGGGGGCCTTGATCAACCCGGCCAGGAGGGCCGACTGGGGGACGGTCAGACGGCGCACCGGGGCCCCGAAGTAGGTCAGGGCCGCGGCCCCCACCCCGTAAGCCCCGTGGCCGAAGTACACGGTGTTGAGGTAACGCTCGAGGATCTCGTCCTTGCTGAACTGGTTCTCGAGTTTGACGGCCAGGACGGCCTCCCGGAGCTTGCGGGAGAGGCTCTGTTCCAACCCGGTGTAGACGTTCTTGACGTACTGCTGGGTGATCGTGGACCCACCCTGCTCGATGCGGCCTGCCCCCAGGTCGGCCAGGGCGGCCCGGACGATGGCGGGGAAGCTCAGGCCCTGGTGCTCATAGAAGTCCTGGTCCTCGACGGCGATCACGGCCTGCCGCAGGCTCTCCGGCACCCTGGAGAGGGGCACCCACGTGCGGTCCACCCCGGCGTGGAGGCGCGTCAGGAGCCTCCCGTGGCGGTCGTAGACGAGCGTGGTCTGAGCCACGGGGGGCGGGGGCGGCAGGACCGGGCGGGCCAGCGGGTCGATCACCCTGGCCGCCGCGTCCACCACGGGCGCCGCCACGAGCCGTACCCCGGCCACCAGCAGGGAGGCCACGAGGCCCAGGACCACCCCGATGGGGAGGAGGAGGCGCCAGGGGGCCGGCCGGGAGCGGTCCAGCGGAAGGGAGGCCAGGAAGCTGCCAGGGGCGGCGCGCGGACGGGTGGGACGAGCGGGCACCGTGAGGGTCTCATTCCCGCCCGGGAAGCGGGCCAACCGCCCCCGTCCCCCCAGGCGAGAGGCCGGTGCGGGGTTCCTGGGCATCGGTCAAGATGTACCGCATCGAGGGACGACCGCCCCGGGTCGGGCGGACGGCGCCAGGGGCGGGGCGGGCCCGCTAGACTCGCCCGTGGGTCGGGCCACGCGGCGGTGGCGGAACCGGCAGACGCGACAGGCTCAAACCCTGTTGCTCGCAAGAGCGTGTGGGTTCGAGTCCCACCCGCCGCACCGAGAGCGAAGGCCGGAGTGAAGAGCGGGCCCGAAGGACCGTTGGAACCGCTCGTGCCTTCCCCATACACGAGCGTTGTCTACTAGGCCCTCCGGACCCGCTCAACAGGTGGCCCCAAGCAACCCGATGACCTCGAGGCCGTCCGGAGGCTCCCGGTCCCTCTGGCGGCGGGAGCGGGGCTCCCGTGCCGGTGTCCGGAACTCCGGACGTCCCTTCGGTCCCGCGGCCGCTTGGGACCGGCGCGAAAGGTAGCAAGGGCTCCAGAACCTGTCAACTGGACGAAAATACTTGGGCCCCAGGCATATCGCTCGATTCGCCCAGGTAGCTGCGGCCGGGCTGGCCCGGCGGAAAATCGCTGGGAGTGACAAAGAAAGGTCGCCAGAATCGCTCTGGCCCGGAGGGGCCGGCTGCCACCCGAGGGCGGCCTGCCCGTAGAATCGGGCTCGTGTCCAGGGACCCCGCGACCCAGCCCCTCGCCTCGCGGCCCCGTCGACTGTTCCTCCTGGACGGGCACAGCCTCTCCTACCGGGCCTTCTTCGCCCTGCCGCCGGAGCTCGCCACCTCCAGCGGCCAGGTCACCAACGCGGTCTACGGGTTCACGGCCATGCTCATCAAGCTGCTGGCCGAGGAGCGGCCCGACCTCATCGCCGTGGCCTTCGACAAGGGCCTGCCCACGGCCCGCCTGGAGCGGTACGCGGACTACAAGGCGGGGCGGGTGGAGGCCCCCGACGAGTTCCGCCAGCAGCTGGGGCTGATCCGCGAGGTCCTGCGGACTCTCCGCGTGCCCATCGTGGAGGTGGAGGGCCACGAGGCCGACGACGCCATCGCCACCCTGGCCGTGCGGGCCGTGGAGCGGGGGATGGAGGCGGTCGTCGTCACCGCCGACCGCGACTTCTTCCAGCTGGTCCGCCCCGGGATCACGGTCCTCTTCAACCGCCGCGGAATCTCCGACATCGTCCGCTACGACGTGGAGGCGGTGACCAGGCGGTTCGGCCTCCCCCCCGAGAAGTACCTGGACTACGTGGCCCTCAAGGGAGACCCCTCCGACAACATCCCCGGCGTCCCCGGGGTGGGGGAGAAGACCGCGGCCAGGCTGGTCCAGGACTTCGGGAGCGTGGAGGAGCTCCTGGCCAGGACGGCCGAGGTACGGGGCCGCCTGCGCCAGGCCATCGAGCAGGCCGGGGAGGACCTCCTCCGGAACAAGGAGCTGGCCCGGCTCCGCACCGACCTGGACCTCCCGGTGGACCCCGAGGACTGCGTGATGGGGGAGTGGGACCTCGAAGAGGTCCGCCGCCTGTTCCGCTCGCTCGAGTTCCGGACCCTGCTCGAGCGGCTGGAGGAGCTGGGGCGGACAGCCAAGCCCGCCCTCGAGCGGGCCGCCCTCGAGGTCCGGGAGGTCCCGGTCCAGGAGGTGGTCCGGGCCGCCCGGGCCCCGGGGCCCAAGGCCGTCCAGGCCCTCCCCGGGCCCGAGGGGGAGGGGGTGCGGGGCCTGGCGGTCTCGCCCGGCGGGGGGCAGGCGGTGTTCGCCTCCTTCCCGGAGCCGCCGGCCGAGCTCCGGGAGTGGCTGGCGGACCCGGGGGCGGCCAAGTGGGTCCACGACGCCAAGGACCTCCGGACGCTGCTGGCCAGGAGCGGCCTGCGGCTGGAGGGTGTGGCCTTCGACACGCTCCTCGCCGCCTACCTCCTGGACCCCGCGGAGGGGAGCTACCCCCTGGAGGACCTCTGCCCCCGCTACCTGGGGCTCGACCTGTTCGGCGAGGACGAAGGGGAGGGGGACGGGCCCCTGTTCGCCGAGCCCGGGCCCCGGGTGGGGGCCGCGGCGGCCGCCGTGGCCCTGCTCACCCCGGTCCTGGAGGAACGCGTAGACCGGGCCGGGCTCCGGAAGCTCCTGGTCGAGGTGGAGATGCCCCTGTCGGCCGTCCTTGCCAAGATGCAGGCCACCGGGGTGGCCGTGGACGTCGAATACCTGCGGGAGATGTCCGAGAAGGTGGGCGACCGGATGCGGACCCTGGAAGAGGAGGTCTACCGCCACGCCGGGGAGCGGTTCAACATCGGCTCCCCCCAGCAGCTGGCGGTGGTCCTCTACGAAAAGCTCCGGCTCCCGGTCCTCAAGCGGACCCAGAAGGGGCGGGCCCCCTCCACGGACGCCGACGTCCTGGAGAAGCTGCGGGACCACCACCCCATCGTGGAGGCCCTGCTCGCCTACCGCGAGCTGGCCAAGCTCAAGTCCACCTACCTGGACGCCCTTCCGCCCCTGGTCAACCCCCACACGGGGCGGCTGCACACCACCTATAACCAGGTAGGGGCGGCCACCGGCCGCCTGTCCAGCGTCAACCCGAACCTCCAGAACATCCCGGTCCGGGGGGAGCTGGGACGGCAGATCCGGCGGGCCTTCGTCCCGGGCGGGCCGGACCGGCTCCTGCTCGTGGCGGACTACTCCCAGATCGAGCTCCGGGTGATGGCCCACCTCTCGGGGGACGAGGCCATGGCCGAAGCGTTCGCCGCGGGCAAGGACTTCCACGCGGCCACCGCGGCCAAGGTCTTCGGGGTCCCCGAGGACCAGGTGGACGGGGCCATGCGGAGCCGGGTGAAGCAGATCAACTACGGCCTCCCCTACGGGATGAACGCCTACGGCCTGGCCAGCCGGATCGGCATCACCCCCGACGAGGCCCAAGAGTTCATCGAGGCCTACTTCGCCCAGTTCCCCAAGGTCCGGGAGTTCCTGGAGCGGCAGGTGGCCCGGGCCACGGCCGAGGGCTTCACCGAGACCATCCTCGGCCGTCGCCGGTACCTCCCCGAGCTCCAGTCCTCCAACCCCAGGGTGCGGGAGATGGGCCGGCGGATGGCCCTCAACGCCCCCATCCAGGGAGGCGCTGCGGACATCCTGAAGCTCGCCATGATCCGGGTGGACCGGGACCTGCAGGCCTCCGGGCTGGACTGCCTCATGGTCCTCACCGTCCACGACGAGCTCGTCTTCGACGTGGCCGATGCGGACCTCGAGGCGGCGGCCAAGGTGGTGCGGGAGGCCATGGAGCACGCCTACCCCCTCTCCGTGCCCCTCAAGGTGGACCTGGGCTGGGGGAGGAACTGGGCGGAGGCCGCCCCGGCGGGACACTGACCGGCGCCGCTGGGTCGGCGCCGGTCGCCGGGCGGCCGGCTCGCGTTGACGGGCGCCCCGGGCCGAAACTAGACTTGGCGAGCGTCCCGGGGCGCTCACCTCCGCACGGCTCCACGCTCCCTGCGTTCCTCGGAGCGGCCTGCGCGGCGGGGCCTCCTCGGGCGAGGGAAAGGAGCGTGGTCGAGGATCGAACGCGAGGGAGAGCGGTCCGTGGCCGAGGACCTCAGCCCCGAGGAGCTGGCCCGGGCCATCGAGGAGAGCGTCAAGGACTTCAAGGAAGGGGACTTCGTCGAGGGGACGGTCGTCAAGGTCGACCGCGACGAGGTGCTGCTCGACATCGGGTATAAGTCCGAAGGCGTCATCCCCGCCCGGGAGCTCTCCATCCGCCAGGAAGTCGACCCCCACGACGTGGTGAAGGTGGGGGATCGCGTCGAGGCCCTGGTCCTCCAGACCGAGGACAAGGAGGGCCGGCTCATCCTCTCCAAGAAGCGGGCCCAGTACGAGCGGGCCTGGGCCCGGATCGAGGAGGTCATGAAGGCCGGGGGGACCATCAAGGGCCCGGTCATCGAGGTCGTCAAGGGGGGCCTGATCCTGGACATCGGGCTGCGGGGGTTCCTCCCGGCCTCCCTGGTGGAGCTGCGGAGGGTGCGGGACCTCCACCCCTACGTGGGCCAGGAGCTCGAGTGCAAGATCATCGAGCTCGACCGCAACCGCAACAACGTGGTGCTCTCCCGGCGGGCTTTCCTCGAGGAGTCCCAGAGCGAGGGCCGTCGCCGGTTCCTGGAGAGCCTGCGCAAGGGGGAGCGGCGGCGGGGGACCGTGTCCTCCATCGTGAACTTCGGGGCCTTCGTGGACATCGGGGGCGGGGTGGACGGTCTCGTCCACGTCTCGGAGCTGTCGTGGCGCCACGTGGACCACCCCAGCGAGGTGGTGTCGGTGGGGGACCAGGTGGAGGTGGAGGTCCTGGACGTGGACCTCGAGCGGGAGCGGGTGTCGCTCAGCCTCAAGGCCACCCAGGAGGACCCCTGGCGGGAGTTCGAACGCAAGCACGAGACGGGCGAGGTGATCACGGGCACGGTGACCAAGCTGGTGCCGTTCGGGGCCTTCGTCCGGGTGGCCGAGGGGGTGGAGGGGCTCGTCCACATTTCCGAGATCTCCGACCAGCACGTGGACTCCCCCGAGCAGGTGCTGGCCGTGGGCCAGGAGGTCCGGGTCAAGGTGGTGGACGTGGACGTGGGCCGCCGGCGGGTGAGCCTCTCCATGCGCCGCGTGGGCGAGGAGCGGGAGGTGGTCCCCGAGCCCGAGGTCCAGGCCGAGGCCGCCCCGGGCGGCCCTCGGCCCGAGGTCGAGGCGGCCCCCGAGGCCGCCGCGGTCCCCGTCACGGAGCCGGAGCCGGCCCCCCAGCCGGCCCCGGCGCCCGAGGCCCGGCCGGCTCCCGAGCCGGAGCAGGCCGCCCCGGCCCAGCCGGCCGGGGAAGAGGAGGAGATCTCCCTCGAGGCCATCGTGGAGGAGCTCAAGCGCCGCGAGGGGCGGGCCTGACCCCCGCCTGCCTACGCGCGGCTCCCCTGAACCCGCTCCCTGACCTCGGCGCCGCTCCGGCCCCCTACCATCGAGCCGTGCTGCTGGTGGGGCTGACGGGAGGGATCGGGGCCGGCAAGTCCACGGTGGCCCGCATGCTCCAGGCCAGGGGGGCCGTGGTCCTGGAAGCCGACGAGTTCGCCCGGCGGGCGGTGGAGCCCGGGACCCGGGGACACCGCCGGGTGGTGGAGCGGTTCGGGGAGGAGGTCCTGGACCCCGAGGGCAGGTTGGACCGGGAGCGGCTGGCCCGGCTGGTCTTCCAGGACCCGGCGGCCCGTCATGACCTCGAGGCCATCGTCCACCCGGAGGTGGGCCGGATGCTCCGGGAGGCCACGGACCCCTACCAGGGCACGGACCGGGTGGTCGTCCACGTCATCCCCCTGCTGGTCGAGGCCGGGCTGGCCGGGGCCTTCGACGTCGTGGTGACCGTGGAGGCCGCCGAGGACCTCCGGGTGGCCCGGCTGGTCGGGGGCCGAGGGATGCGGGAGGAGGACGTCCGGGCCCGGGCCCGGGCCCAGGCCACCGAGGCCGACCGGGTGCGCGCCGCCCACCTGGTGATCCGGAACGAGGGGAGCCTCGAGGACCTGGAGGCCGAGGTGGACCGGGTGTGGCGGGAGCTCGTGGGCAGGGCCCGACCGGGCTGAAGCTCCGGGCTGGATGAAGCCCCCGGGCGGGCGGGGCCCGCCGATATCATCGACTCGCATGCGCTACCGGGCCGTGTTCTTCGACGCCGGGGAAACCCTCGTCCACCCCCACCCCTCGTTCCCCGAGCTGGTGACGGAGGTCCTGCGCCGGGAGGGGCACCGGGTGGACCCGGCCGTGGTGCGCGAGCGGCTGCACGTGGTCTCCGAGCGGTTCGTCCAGGCCGCCCAGCAGCGGGAGCTCTGGTCCACCTCGCCCGAGCGGTCCCGGCAGTTCTGGGCCCAGATCTACGAGCGGCTCCTGGGGGAGCTGGGCCTCCCCTGGGGGGACGGCCTGGCCGAGCGGTTCTACCGCACGTTCACCGACCTCTCGAACTACCGCCTGTTCTCCGACGTCCGGCCCACGCTGGAGCGCCTCCGCGGGGCCGGCCTGAAGCTTGGGGTGGTGTCGAACTTCGAGGAGTGGCTGGAGCGCCTGCTCGAGTCCCTGGGCATCACGGACCTCTTCGAGGTCCGGGTGATCTCGGGGATCGAGGGGGTGGAGAAGCCCGACCCCCGCCTGTTCCAGCTGGCCCTGGAACGGGTGGGGGTGGTCCCGGAGCAGTCGGTGTACGTGGGGGACCACCCGTTCTTCGACACCGAGCCCGCCGCCCGCCTAGGCATGCTGGCCGTGCTCATCGACCGCCGGGGGCGGTACCCCGACCACGCCGGGCCCCGGATCACCACCCTGGACGACCTCCCGCCCCTCCTCGGGCTGGAGGCCTGATGGCTGACCCGGGGTCCGTCACGGAGTTCACGGTGGAGGAGGCCAACGCCCTCCTCCCCCTCCTACGGGCCTCCCTGGAGCGACTGCGGTCGGCCCGCCGGACGGTGCTGGCCGGTAGCCAACGCCTGTCCGCCGCGGCCGCCGCCGACGGGGGCGGGGCCGCGGGCCGGGAGGTGTGGGAGGCGCTCTCCGCGCTGCGCCGGGAGCTGGAGACCATCACCCGGGCGGGGGTGGTGCTGCGGGACGCCGAGTCGGGGCTGGTAGACTTCCCCTCCCGGCGGGACGGGAGGCCCGTGTTCCTCTGCTGGCGGCTGGGGGAGGACCGGGTGGGCTACTGGCACGACCCCGAGTCCGGCTTCGCCAGCCGCCGCCCCCTGTGACTGCGGTGGGACCTCGAGTGGGCGCAGCCCCAGCCGTGGAGGCCCGGGGGCTCCGGAAGTCCTACGGGCCCGTGCAGGCCCTCCGGGGCGTGGACTTCACCGTGTTCGAGGGGGAGGTCTTCGCCCTCTTGGGCCCGAACGGGGCCGGGAAGACCACCACCGTGGAGATCCTCGAGGGCTACCGCACGCGGGACGGGGGCGAGGTCCGGGTCCTGGGCCTGGACCCGGCCCGGGGGGGCCGGGCCCTGCGACGGCGGATCGGGATCGTGCTCCAGGCCACCGGCCTGGAGCCCTACCTCACGGTGGCGGAGACCCTCGACTACTACCGGGCGGCCTACCCCGTCCCCCGCCCGGTGGAGGAGGTCCTGGAGCTCGCAGGGCTGGGAGACCTCCGGGACACGCGGGTGGGGAGGCTCTCGGGTGGGCAGCTGCGGCGGCTGGACGTGGCCGTGGCCCTGGTCGGGGACCCCGAGCTCCTGTTCCTGGACGAACCGACCACGGGGTTCGACCCCGAGGCCCGCCGGGGGGCGTGGGAGGTGATCCGCAGCCTGGCGGGGCTGGGCAAGACCGTCCTCCTCACCACCCACTACCTGGACGAGGCCCAGGCCCTGGCGGACCGGGTGGCGGTGCTGGCCGAGGGCCGGGTGGTGGCGGAGGGTCCGCCCGAGGCCATCGGGGGGCGTCGGGAGGCGGCCACCGTGGTCCGGTTCCGCCTGCCGCCTGAAGCCCCGCCCCTCCCGGCCGGCCTGGCCCCGGAGGCCCAGGCCACCGGGGGGCTGGTGGAGCTCCGGACCGAGGACCCCACCCGCCTTCTCCACGACCTCACGGGGTGGGCCCTGGAGCACGGGGTGGCCCTAGAGGCGCTCGAGGTGAGCCGTCCCTCCCTGGAGGACGTCTACCTCGAGCTCACCCGCCAGGCCCAGGACCCCCCGTCGGGGGACGCCCGGGACCCGGCCGGGGACCGAGGCGGGAGGGAGGGCCGGTGAGCGGGGCGCAGCTGGTCCTCCACCAGTTCCGCTACACGAACCGGGCCTTCTGGCGGAACCCGGCGGCGGCCTTCTTCACGTTCGCCTTCCCCCTGCTGTTCCTCGTGATCTTCACCGTCCTGTTCGGACGGTCCACGACCTGTGTGCGGTTCGCCGACGGTCGGTGCCTGGAGAGGGTCAGCACCTCCACCTTCTACGTGGCGAGCATCGCGGCCTTCTCCGTGATCACAGCCTGCTTCACCAACGTGGCCATGAGCGTGACCTTCGCCCGAGAGACGGGGGTGCTCAAGCGGGTGCGGGGGACCCCCATGCCCGGCTGGACGTACCTCGCAGGCCGCGTCCTCCACGCCGTGGCGGTGGCCGCCCTCCTCGTGGCCATCACGGTGGCCTTCGGGGCCGCCTTCTACGGGGCGACCGTGTCCTGGCGGACGCTCCCGGCGTTCGCCCTGACCCTCCTGGTGGGGGCGGCCTCCTTCTGCGCCCTGGGGTTGGCCCTCACCGCGGCCGTCCCGAACGCCGACGCCGCCCCGGCCGTGGTCAACGCGGTCATCCTGCCTCTGCTCTTCATCTCGGACGTGTTCGTCCCGCTGCGGGAGGACGCCCCCCGGTGGCTGGCCGCCCTGGCCGCGGCCTTCCCCGTCAAGCACTTCCTCGAGGCCATGCTGGCCTCGTTTTTCCCGCTCCCCGGGCACCCCACGCTCCGTCCGGGGGACCTCCTCGTGCTGGCGGCCTGGGGGATCGGGGGGGCCGTGCTGGCCGTCCGGTTCTTCTCCTGGGAGCCTCGGCGGTGAGGCCCTGGCTCCTCGCTTTGGCCGGCCTGCTTCTGGCGGCCTGCGCCGCGGGGCCTCGGGCCCTCCCGGAGCCCAGCCGGTCCACCCTGCCCCGGGCCACCACGGGGCCGTTCGTGGTGGTGGCGGTCGACAACCACTTCCACGACGTCCACCCCGAGGAACACCGGCAGGTGTCGGCCGACCGCCCCCTGGTGGTCCGAAACGAGGGGCACAACCTGCACAACTTCACGGTGGTGGGGACCGAAGTGAGCGTGGACCTGAGGCCGGGGGAGGAGGTGTCCTGGGACCGGATCGGGGAGGTCCTCCCGCCCGGGACCTACCGGATCGTCTGCCATTACCACGCCGACCAGGGTATGACGGGGGAGGTCACGGTCACGCCCTGAACGGCCGGGTAAGACGGCCGGGTAATAAGAGCGCGATCGTTGAGTCGGGGGGGTTCCTCCCTCCAGTCTTCGGGTGTCGGACTCGAGACGAAGGGGGGACCCATGCGGAACGGTACCGCGGAACGGCTGTCAAGGGGAGACCGGACACCTGGGAATCCGCCGCCACGCCAAGCTCACCGAGGCCACCGCGGGAGGTGGAGGACCGTATAGTCGGCCTCCTCGCTAGAGGCCCTGGGGTATGCGGAGCTCGCGGCAAGCGTCCCTGGGCTCTCGGCCGTGGGAGCGGCGGCCATCCTGGCGGAGACCGGGGATCCCACCCGCTACGACTCGGCCCGAACGTGGGCCAAGCACGCCGGGATCTGCCCCCGGGACAGGGGCGCCCACCCGCTCCTTCTTGCGAACCCGGTTGAGGGCTGTTGGGTGAAACCCGGTTGCTCGTCACGTTGGGGCAGAGGAGCGGATGGGGACCACCCCGGGCCATCAGAAATGCGGTCGACCCACAAGGCCGGACCAGGAGGGTCCCACTCGACAACGCGCTCTCAGGTTGGTCAGTGCAGGGGCTCCAGGACCCGGGAGAGGAACTGGCGGGTGCGCTCGTGGCGGGGGCGGCTGAAGATCTCCTCCGGCCGCCCCTCCTCCAGGATGACCCCTTCGTCCAGGAACACGACCCGGGTTCCCACCTCCCGGGCGAACCCCATCTCGTGGGTGACCACGATCATGGTCATCCCCTCCTCGGCCAGGCGCCGCATGACCTCCAGGACCTCGCCGATGAGCTCGGGGTCCAGAGCGGAGGTGACCTCGTCGAAAAGCATGAGCTTGGGGCGCATGGCCAGGGCCCGGGCGATGGCCACTCGCTGCTGCTGGCCGCCGGACAGCTGGCCGGGGTAGCTGTCGGCCTTGTGCTCCAGGCCCACGTGCCGGAGTTCCTCCATGGCCCGCTCTCGGGCCTCCTCGGGCCGCATCTTGAGGACCTTGGTCAGGGCCAGGGTGATGTTCTCCAGGGCCGTCTTGTGGGGGAAGAGGTTGAAGGCCTGGAAGACGATGCCGATGTGGGTCCGGACCTCGTTGAGGTCGGTCCGGACGTCGGTGATGTCCCGCCCCTCGAACCACACCCGTCCCCGGGTGGGCTCCTCCAGGAGGTTGATGCAGCGGAGGAGGGTGGACTTTCCCGACCCGGAGGGGCCGATGACTACCAGGACCTCCCCCGGGGCCACCGACAGGGTGATCCCCCGGAGGACGTGGTTGCGCCCGAACCACTTGTGGACGTCCTCCAGCCGGACCAGCGAGCCGTCCCGGTTCACGAGGCCATTATGGCCCCCGGGCAGGGGCCCCCGGGCAGCGGCCCCGAGGCCCGGAGTCAGGCCCCCCGGTCACGCCCCGGCTCAGGCCCCGGCCACCCCCACCAGCCCGCTGCGCAGCCGCCGCTCCAGAACGTTGACGGCCCGGATCAGGGGGAGGGTGACCGCCAGGTAGCCCAGGGCGGCCGCCACGAAGAAGGTGGCGTTGAACGAGGCCGAGTAGCCCTGGCTGGCCACGTTGTACAGGTCGAGCTCGCTCTGGGTCAGCCCCAGGACCAAGATGAGGGCGGTGTCCTTGATGAGGATGACGAACTCGTTCATGAGGGGCGGGATGACCCGCCGCACGGCCTGGGGGATGATGGCGTACCACATGGCCTGGAAGTAGGACATGCCCAGGCCCCGGGCCGCCTCCAGCTGTCCCCGCTCGATGGACTGGATGCCGGCCCGGAACACCTCGGCCGCGTACGCCCCGGTGTTCATGGCGAAGACCAGGACGGCCGCCTGGAACCCCGTGATGGTTAGGTTCAGCCCGATTCGGATCCCGAACCAGAAGATCGAGAGCTGCCAGATGAGCGGGGTCCCCCGGAAGAAGTTGATGTAGGCCCGGGCCGGGGCCCGGACCACCATCCGGCGGGACAGCGCCAGGAGGGACAGCATGAGGCCGATGGCGATCCCCCCGGCCTCGCCCAGGGTGGCCAGCAGCATGGTGTTCTTGGCCCCGGTGAGGAACTGGCCGAAGCTCCCCCGCAGCACGTCGAAGTTGAGGAAGTGGAAGGCGAACCGCTCCGGGTTGCCCGCCCGGAAGGCGAGCAGCAGCCCCCCGTACACCACAGCCTGCAGACCCAGGAGGGCCCCGGAGATGGCGGCCTCCCGAGAGCCCTTGGTAGGCATCCGGCGGTAGCCCCACCACCCGGTCACCAGCGCCGTGGCGCCCAAGGCCGCCCCGGCCACCAGGAGGAGGGCCGTGGTGTCGGCCCGAAGGCCGGCCACGATCCGCTCGTAGACGTCGGTCCGCCGGGTGGCCAGCACGTGGGCCACCACCACCCCCAGCGTCCCCCCCAGGACGAGGGCCACGGAGGCGGCCCCCGCCGACAGGGTGGCCCGGCCCAGGGCCACAAGTCCCCGCTCCTCGGCCGCCAACACCCGCATCTCCCTCACCGATGTCCTGGCCATGCCAGCCTCCTCACCGCGACCACCTGCCCGAAACGACGAGGGGCCCGCGCCCCGACCGTCGGCGCGGGCCCCTCTGACTGCGTCACCTTTATGACGTCGGCTGGTACTCCTCCGGGAGGGGCGTCTGCGGGAACCACCGCTTCCAGATCTCGGCGTAGGTGCCGTCGGCGATGATCTCCCGGAGGACCTGGTTGACGGCCTCCCGGAGGCCCGGGTTGTCCTCGGAGAAGGCGAAGGCGTACTTCTCGCCGGTGTCGATGAACTGGACCACCTCGACCACGCCCGTGAGCTGCTGGCGCTGGATAATGCCTTCCGAGCTCGGGGCGTCGTTCACGATGCCCGTGATGGCCCCGGCCTCGAGGTCGGCGAAGGCCGGCGTGATCGTCCGGTAGGTCTTGACCTGGATCCCCCTGGGGGCCAGGTTCTCCTCGGCCCAGTCCTTCCCGGTGGTCCCCCGCTGGACGCCGACGATGTCCCCCGGCTCGAGGTCGTCCACGGACTTGATGTCCGGGGTCCGCTGGACGTTCACCGCGAGGGACTGGCCGGCGTTGAAGTAGTAGTCGGAGAAGTCCACGACCTGGTCCCGCTGGGCTCCCACGTCGCCCGTGGCCGTGACGGCGGCCGCCACCATGTCGAAGTCGTTGGCGGCCAGGGCCGTGAAGATCGTGTCGAAGTCGGCCCGCACCCACTGCACCTGGAGCCCCAGCCGGGAGGCGATCTCCTCGGTGAGGTCGACGTCGAAGCCCTTCTCGTCGCCGCCCTCCACGAACTCGAACGGCGGGAAGTCCAGGCACGAGCCGACCCTCAACACCCCCTCCTCCAGCGTGGTGAAGGTGGGGGAGGGAGTGGTCTCGGTCGGCGTCGTAGGCGTCGGGCTCGGCGCCGTGCCCGGTGGCGGCGAGGCCTGCTGCGCGCAAGCTGCCCCCACGAGCGAAATGACCAGGGTCAGAGCGAACGTCCACCGCATGGATCTACGCATCCCATCCCCCCTCCGCTTCGGGTTCGCCCCTATTGTGCCGCATCTCCAGGGGCCGCCCATGGCCCCCGCCACCCGCCGCCGGCACCAACCGTCGGCCGGGGCTCCTCGTCGAGCCACCCCCGCGCCCCACGGTTGCTGCGGGGAGGTCCAATCCTCGGCGCGCGGGGGGAGTTCACCTCCGTGAGCTTCACTTCCGGAGCTGAGCTTGCGGACGGTCTCCTCGCCCTCGAGGGCGGCGGCGAGCTGGAGGGCTTTGTCCAGCTGCACTCCGGGCCGCAGCCGGAGGGGACCAGGCCGCAGGCGGGAGGCGCGGGGGCCGGCGGCGTGAGGCTCCAGCCGCCCGGAGGGCGGAGTTGAGAGCCTCCTTGAAGGAGATCTCGCGCTCCCGGGCGATCTGCCGAAGCCTCGCTGCCAGGTCGGGGTCGATGGTCACGGTGGTTCGCACGCTGGCACCATAGCACCCGCCGCTGTCGACCTCGGGACGCCACTCAAGACGCCACTCAAAAGGACGGCGTGGCGAGGAAGGCCTGGCGGATCCGGCGGGCCAGCTCCTGCTCCACCTGCTCCCGGCGGTAGGGTCGAGTCTCCCCGGCCACCCGGATGGAGACCTCCTCGTCGACCGGCTCCACGGCCACCTTCCAGGGCCCGGCCGAGACCAGGCGTCGGACCTCCGGGCTCCGCTGCAGCTCCTCGAGGAGCTCGTCGAGGCGCCGCTCCACCTCCCCGGGGTCCTCCTCCCTGGGGATCCGGACCTCCACCGTGACCCGCCCCTGTCCCCGGGACTTGTTGGAGACGACCTGCATCCCGCCGTTGGGAACCACCGTGAGGGTCCCATCGTCCTGGCGGATGGCCGTGGTCCGCAGGGTGAGCGCCTCCACCCGGCCCCGGACCGTCCCTCCCACCGCCGAGATCTCCACGTAGTCGCCCACGGCGAACTGGTCCTCGAGCAGGACGAAGAACCCGGCCAGGAAGTCCCGCACCAGGCTCTGGGCCCCGAAGCCCAGGGCCACCCCGGCGATCCCCGCCCCCGCCAGCAGGGGCCCCAGGTTGATCCCCACCTCGGCCAGGATGGTCAGGATGGCCACCGTCCAGACGACCACCCGGACGACGTTGGCCATGATGGCGGTCAGGGTGGCGGCCCGCTTGAGGTTGACTTGGCGGGTCGCGTCGACCGGGCCCTCCAGCCGCTTCCGGACCCGGCGGACCCCCAGCCCGCCGAGCCCCGACAGGAGGACTGCCAGCAGCAGCACCACCCCGATCCGCACCCCGTGGGTGCGGAGCCACACGAGGCTCAAGAACGCCTCGCCCTGGTGCGTCGCCAGGGCCGTCACCACGCTCGCTCCCACGCCATGCCGGCCGTCACCCGAGGATAGAGACCCGGCCCCCGCTGCTCAACGGTGCCCCGAAACCTGGCCTGCCTCCCCGCCTACAATCGGTTCGTGCCCCCCTTCAAGCTGGTCTCGGAGTTCGCCCCCGCCGGCGACCAGCCGCAGGCCATCGAGCGGCTGGCGGAAGGGGTGCTGCGCGGCCTGGACCGCCAGACGCTCCTCGGGGTGACCGGGACCGGGAAGACCTTCACCATCGCCGGAGTCATCGAGCGGGTCCAGCGACCCACCCTGGTCATCGCCCCCAACAAGTCCCTGGCCGCCCAGCTGGCCAACGAGTTCCGGGAGTTCTTCCCGGAGAACGCCGTGGAGTACTTCGTGAGCTACTACGACTACTATCAGCCCGAGGCCTACGTCCCTCAGACCGACACCTACATCGAGAAGGACGCCACGATCAACGACGAGATCGACCGGCTCCGGCACTCGGCCACCTCGGCCCTGCTCAGCCGGCGGGACGTGATCATCGTGGCCTCCGTCTCCTGCATCTACGGCCTGGGGACCCCCGAGGAGTACATGGGGCAGGTCCTCCGGGTCCACCGGGAGGTCCCCCTGGACCTGGACTTCGCCGTGCGCCGCCTGACCGACATCCAGTACCAGCGGACCACCATGAACCTGACCCGGGGGAGGTTCCGGGTCCGGGGCGACACCCTGGAGGTGTTCCCGGCCTACGAGGAGACCATCGTCCGCATCGAGCTCTGGGGGGACACCGTCGAACGGATCCTCCAGCTGGACCCGGTGACCGGGGAGGTCATCAGGGAGCTGGACGAGGTGTGGGTGTACCCGGCCACTCACTACGTGGCCTCCGCCGACCGGATGCAGCGGGCCATCCAGAGCATCGAGCGGGAGCTCGAGGAGCGGTTGGCCGAGCTGGAGCGGCAGGGGAAGCTCCTCGAGGCCCAGCGGCTCCGGATGCGGACCAACTACGACCTGGAGATGCTCCGGGAGGTAGGGTTCTGCTCGGGCATCGAGAATTACTCTCGCCACATCGACGGGCGGGCCCCGGGGGAGCCCCCCTACACCCTCCTCGACTACTTCCCCCGGGACTTCCTCACGGTCATCGACGAGAGCCACATCACGGTCCCCCAACTCCACGGGATGTACGAGGGGGACATGTCGAGGAAGCGGACCCTGGTGGAGTACGGCTTCCGCCTGCCCAGCGCCCTGGACAACCGGCCCCTCCGGTTCGAGGAGTTCATCGAACGGGTGGGCCAGGTCATCTTCATGTCGGCCACCCCCGGCCCCTACGAGCTCCGGGTGAGCAAGCAGGTCGTGGAGCAGATCGTCCGGCCCACGGGCCTCGTCGACCCCGAGGTCGAAGTGCGGCCCACCCGGGGTCAGGTGGACGACCTCATCGAGGAGATCCGCCGGCGCACCGAGCGGGGGGAGCGGGTCCTGGTGACCACCCTCACCAAGAAGATGGCCGAGGACCTCACTGACTACCTCGTGGAGATGGGCCTGCGGGTCCGCTACCTCCACTCAGAGGTGGACACCCTGGAGCGGATCGAGATCCTCCGGGACCTCCGGCTGGGGGAGTTCGACGTGCTGGTGGGGATCAACCTCCTGCGGGAGGGCCTGGATCTCCCGGAGGTGTCCCTGGTGGCCATCCTGGACGCGGACAAGGAGGGGTTCCTCCGCAGCGAGACCTCCCTCATCCAGATGATCGGGCGGGCGGCCCGCAACGTGGCCGGCCGGGTGATCATGTACGCCGACACCGTCACCGACTCCATGCGCCGGGCCATCTCCGAGACCAACCGCCGGCGGAAGATCCAGATGGAGTACAACCGCCAGCACGGGATCGACCCCCAGACCGTCCGCAAGCGGGTCTCGGACATCCTGCTGGCCATGGAGGTCGAACCCCGGCGCAAGGCTCTCACCCCGGACCGGGGCCGCCGGCGGCGGGAGCGCCCGGACCTCCCCCAGGAGGAGCTGGAGCGGCTCATCCGGACCCTGGAGGAAGAGATGCACGAGGCGGCCCGGGAGCTCCGGTTCGAGTACGCCGCCCGCCTGCGCGACGAGGTGCAAGACCTCCGGCGGGAGCTGGCCGCCCTCCGGAAAGCGGGGGTCGGCTAAGCCCGTGGCCACCGACGGCCTGTGAGCGCTCTGTGGGTCCGGGCCCCCGCGGGGTGGTTGGGCCCGGGGCGCTTCGCGGAGGACGTGGTGGTCGTGGTGGCCGGGGGCCGGGTGGCCTTCGCTGGGACCCGGCGCGAGCTCGCGGCCGTGGCCTCCCCGGGGGACCGGGCGGAGACGCTGGGTGGGGGGCCCTTCCCGCCGCCCGCCGGCGAGGAGCTCGACGTCGACGGGTTCCTCCTCCCGGGGGTGGCGGACCGCCACGTCCACATCGGGCTCTCCGACCCCGGGGCGGTCCTGGCGTGCGGGGTGACCGCCGTTCGGGACCTGGGGTGGCCGGCGGAGGCCATCTTCCCACTGGCCGAGGCCTCGGAGTCGCCCGCCTTCGACGGCCCCTTGGTCCGGTGCGCCGGGCCCATGCTCACCTGCCCCGGCGGCTACCCCACCCGGTCGGCCTGGGCGCCCCCCGGGACCGGCCTCGAGGTGCGGGGCCCGGAGGACGCCGAGGCCGCCGTGCGGGACCTGGCGGCCCGGGGAGCCTGTGTGGTGAAGGTGGCCCTCAACGCCGAGGCCGGCCCCACCCTCTCCGACCGAGCCCTCCTGGCGGCCTGCGCCACCGCCCACGAGCTCGGGCTGCGAGTGACCGCCCACTGCCAGGGCCCGGGCCAGGTGGAGCGGGCCCTGGGGGCCGGCGTGGACGAGCTAGCTCACTGTCCCTGGACCGAGGGGCTCCCGGAGGACGTGGTGGGGGCGGCCGCCCGCCGGGTGCGGGTGGTCTCCACCCTGGACATCCACTCCTACGGGGCCGACACGCCGGAGCTCCGGACGGCCACCGACAACCTCCGCCGGTTCGTGGAGGCCGGGGGCAGGGTGGCCTACGGGACCGACCTGGGCAACGGCCCCATCCCCCCCGGCATCCACCCCGGCGAGGTCCGCCACCTGCTAGCCGCCGGGCTCTCGGTGGAGGGCGTCCTTGCGGCCATGGTGGCCCGGCCCCTTGCCCCGGGCGAGCCCGGGGACCTGGTCGCGGTGGGGGCCGACCCCCGGGAGAATCCGGCGGGCCTGGGTCGGGTCCTGGTCACGGTCCGGGGTGGCCGCCTGGTCCGTCCCCCGGGCGCCGGTCGAGGGTGACGGGCCTCTCGGGCCGTCCCCTGCGCCCCCCGGACCGGCGTATTCGCGGCGGCTCGTTATGCTGGAGATGGCGGGGCCAGCGCGGGCTGACTGGCCTCGGTGAACGCGATGAGCACGCCCGTTCGTCTGGCTGGGGCCATGGGGATGGCGCTCCTGCTGGCGGCCTCCTGCAGCCGGGCCCAACTGCGGACGGTGGCGCCCCCCACGCCCGAGGTGGTCAGGGGTGACGCCCTGTCCCCGGTCCCACGGGAGCAGCCCTGGATCTTCAGCAAGGGACTGCCCCGGCCGGGGGACCTCCGCCGGTTCAGCATCCGGGAGGCGAGCAAGCGTCTGCTCGAGGTGGTTCCCCGCCTGGACGGCCTCCACGAGGCCCCCCTCAAGACGACCGAACGGACGGCGGGGCTCTTCCTCCTCGAGGTCCAGTCCAGGGAGTTCCCTGGGGAGCTGCTCCATCGGGCCCAGAACCCCATCTTCCGGGCCTTCGCCGAGGATCGCTCGCTCGGGGACTGGCTCATCCTGGTGATGGACGTCGTGGTCCGGGCCCCGCCCGACCCCATCGCGCCCACCGCCTACCGGTGGACGCGGCAGGAGGTCGAGGACTACGTCCGTTGCGGCATGCCCGAAGAGGGCTCCAACGACTGCTCCCGGGCCTTCTTCCGGAAGGCCACCGTGGTGGTGCTCAAGGGCGCGGCCGGGCCTCCGGTGGGCCTGTAGGGGCCGGCCAGAGGTCCAAAAGGCCGGAGGGTGGGGGCCTCGGGGCCCCTCCGCCGTCTGGCATTTCCGGTCCGTTTGTGGTCTCCTTGTGCGAGGGTCCGGGCCGGCTGGACCCAGGCAGGAGGAGCCATCCGCAGACTGCTCGCCGCTGGGGTGGCCCTGGCGGCGCTGGCCGTAGGTGTCGCGTTCGGGGTCGCAGCCCTCCTCCGGGAGGCTCGGGAGCGGGCGCCCTCGGGGGCAGCGGTGTCCGGGGCCGCGGCGGAGACCGGCCCCGCCGTCCTCTCGCTCGTCCCCTTCGCCGGGCCCGGCGACGCGGTGTCCCCGCTACCACCGGAGCGCTACATCTTCACCCCCTTCCGGGACCAGCACCTCCTGCCCCAGGCCTCCCTCCAGCCCGGGAGCGTGAAGCTCGCGGACCTCTTCCCCCGGACGGAGCGCCTACGGGTCATGGCCCTGCGCAGTACGGAGGGGACGGCCGCCGTGGTCCTCATCGAGCAGTCCATTGGCCGGCCCTGGGGGGAGCTCCTCATCCCCGCGGAGCGGAAGATCTTCCGGTCGTTCGCCGCCGACCGCAGCCTCGGTAACTGGCTCATCGTGGCCTCCGACGTGATCGTCCTCGGGGAGCGGGACCCGGTGCCCTTCACGGTCTACCGCTGGAGCCGGGACGCCGTGGAGGCCTACGCGGACTGCGGGATCTCCGACGGCGACGTCGACCGCTGCGCCCGGCAGTTCTTCCGGCTGGCCCAGACACTGATGGGTGGGCTGACCGGGTTCCAGCCCTCGAGGTGAGGGCCGGAAGCGTCGGACGCCCTAGAGAACCTGGCCCAGGGCCTCGAACAGGCGGTCCACGTCCTCCTCGGTGTTGAAGAAGTGGGGGGAGACCCGAAGCCCGTCCCCCCGCCAGTCCGTGCAGACGTCCCGCTCCAGCAGGGCATGGCAGACCTTCTCGGCGTCCGGCCCCACTTGGAGGTTGACCAGCCCCCCGCGGGCCGCCCGGTCCCTGGGGGTCCGGACCTCGAGTCCGGCCCGGTCCGCCCGCTCCACCACGTAGTCCACCAGGTCCTGCTGGCGGGCCCGGATGGCCTCCACCCCCACCCGGGTCACCACGTCCAAGCCCCCCTGGGCCACGAAGCAGGAGGGGGCCGCGGGCGTCCCGTGCTCGAGGCGGCGGGCCGAGGGGTGGTACTCGAGGTGCTGGAGGTCGAAGGCGAAGGGGTCCCGGGTGGCGAACCACCCCGTCACCAGGGGCTCCAGGCGAGGGAGGAGCTCCCGCCGGGCATACAGGAAGGCCAGGCCCGGCCCCCCGCACAGCCACTTGAGGACCCCGGTGGCGTAGAAGTCGCAGCCGAGCTCGTGGACGTCGACGGGCACGATGCCGGCCCCGTGGAAGTCGTCCACGAACGTCCAGGCCCCGACCTCCCTGGCCAGTCGGCAGATCTCCCGGGCGTCCAAAAGGGCGCTGGAACGGTAGAGGACCCGGTTCACGACGACCAACGACGTCCGCTCGTCGACGGCCTCCTGGAACGCCTCCACGGGCACGGTGAGGCCGTCTGGGGAGGGCAGGAAGACCACCTCCGCCCCCCGGCGGCGGTGGGCCAGGGCCACGTGGCCGTCGGTGGGGAAGTCCAGCTCCGTGAGGACCACCTTGGGCCGGGCCGAGAGGTCCAGGCAGGACATGACCGCGGACAGGGCCAGGGACACGTTGACCGTGATGGCCACCTCGTCGGGGTCCGCCCCCACCAGGCCCGCGAACGTCCGCTTCAGGGCCCCCATGCGGGGGAAGATGTCCTCGAACCACACGTGGTCGGGGGCTCCCTTGGTGGCCCAGGCCTCCAGGTACTCCTCGAGGTAGGCCCGGGCCCGGCGGGACAGCGGGCCGAGGGAGGCGCTGATGAGGTAGGCCTTCCGCTCGAGGACCGGGAACTCCTCGCGGTAGGCGCTCAGGTCCACGCCCCCATCTTCCCGGCCGGGCCGGGCCCTCGCAACCGCCGGCCCCTCGGCGGACGGGCCCCGGCCCCACCGGCCGGCGGGGGGTCGGGGGGCCGACGGTACAATGGCCACCGTGGCGACCGACAGGCTTGTAATTCACGGGGCCCGCGAGCACAACCTGAAGAACGTGACCCTGGAGCTCCCCCGGGGGGCCCTCATCGTCTTCACCGGGATCTCCGGGTCGGGCAAGAGCTCGCTGGCCTTCGACACCATCTACGCCGAGGGCCAGCGACGGTACGTGGAGTCCCTCTCCGCCTACGCCCGGCAGTTCCTGGGCCAGATGGAGAAGCCCGACGTGGACTTCATCGAGGGGCTATCCCCGGCCATCTCCATCGACCAGAAGTCCGCCTCCCGCAACCCCCGCAGCACGGTGGGGACCATCACCGAGATCTACGACTACCTCCGGGTCCTCTATGCTCGGGTGGGCCAGCCCCACTGCCACCGGTGCGGGCGCCCCATCGGCCGCCAGACCCCCGACCAGATCGTGGACCAGGTCATGCAGCTCCCGGAGGGCACCCGGTTCCAGGTCCTGGCCCCGGTGGTCCGAGGCCGAAAGGGGGAGTACGAGCGGCTCCTGGCCGACCTGGGACGGAAGGGGTTCGCCCGGGCCCGGGTGGACGGGCGCCTGGTGGACCTCTCCGAGCGCATCCGGCTGGACCGCTACTACAAGCACACCATCGAGGTGGTGGTGGACCGCCTGGTGGCCCGCCCGGACATCCGCCGCCGGGTGGCCGACTCCATCGAGACCGCGTTGGAGCTGGCCGAGGGGCTGGCCTCCGTAGCCATCCAGACCGACGGGCGGGAGGAGGTGGTGACCTTCAGCCAGAAGCTGGCCTGCACCCACTGCGGGCTGTCCTTCGAGGAGCTGGCCCCCCGGAACTTCTCCTTCAACTCCCCCTACGGCGCCTGCCAGACCTGCGACGGGCTGGGCACCCGGCTGGAGGTAGACCCCGAGCTAGTGGTCCCCAACCCGGACCTCTCCATCGACGAGGGGGCCATCGCCCCCTGGTCCAGCACCCGGCTCGAGTACTGGCGGCGGGTGCTCGAGGCCGTGGCGGAGGCCCACGGGGTCTCCACCTCCACCCCCTGGAAGAAGCTCCCCAAGGACGTCCGGGACGTGTTCCTCTACGGCTCCGACGAGCCGGTGCACATCACCTACCGCAACCGCTACGGGCGGCTCCGCTCCTACTACACGACCTACGAGGGGGTCATCCCCGTCCTGGAGCGGCGCCACGCCGAGGCCGACACCGACAGCCAGCGGGAGCGCTGGGAGCAGTACATGCGGGAGGTCCCCTGCCGCTCCTGCAAAGGGGCCCGGCTGCGGCCGGAGTCCCTGGCCGTCACCGTGGGCGGGCTCAACATCTGGGAGCTCACCCGTCAGTCGGTCAAGGCCGAGCTGGCCTTCCTGGACCGGCTGCAGCTGAGCGACCGGGAGCGGCTCATCGCCGAGCGGGTCCTCAAGGAGATCCGGGCCCGTCTCCAGTTCCTGGTGGACGTGGGGCTGGACTACCTGACCCTGGACCGGGCCTCGGCCACCCTGGCCGGGGGGGAGGCCCAGCGCATCCGGCTGGCCACCCAGATCGGCTCGGGGCTCACCGGGGTCCTCTACGTGCTGGACGAGCCCTCGATCGGCCTCCACCAGCGGGACAACCGCCGCCTGATCTCCACCCTGCTCCGGCTGCGGGACCTGGGCAACACGCTCATCGTGGTGGAGCACGACCGGGCCACCATCGAGGCCGCCGACTGGGTGGTGGACATCGGGCCTGGGGCCGGGGAGCAGGGCGGGGAGATCGTCTATTCGGGCCCCCTACCGGGGCTCCTCCGCCACCCCACCTCGGTGACGGGGGCCTACCTGGCCGGGCGCAAGGAGATCCCCGTCCCCAGGGTCCGGCGGCGGCCCTCCGGGAAGTGGCTTCGGATCGAGGGGGCCAGGGAGCACAACCTCAAGGACATCGACGTGGACATCCCCCTGGGGCTGTTCGTGGGGGTGACGGGGGTGAGCGGCTCGGGCAAGTCCACCCTGGTGGGAGACATCCTGTACCCGGCCCTGGCCGCCAAGCTCTACCGGTCCAGGCTGGTCCCCGGCAAGCACCGCCGGCTGGTGGGCTGGGAGGAGATCGACAAGGTCATCAACATCGACCAGTCGCCCATCGGCCGCACCCCCCGGTCCAACCCGGCCACCTACATCGGGGTCTTCGACCACATCCGGGCCCTGTTCTCCCAGACTCCCGAGGCCCGGGTCCGGGGCTACCGGCCGGGGCGGTTCTCGTTCAACGTCCGGGGCGGGCGGTGCGAGGCCTGCGCGGGGGACGGCCAGATCAAGATCGAGATGCACTTCCTCCCCGACGTCTACGTGACCTGCGAGGTGTGCAAGGGAAAGCGCTACAACCGGGAGACCCTGGAGGTGAAGTACAAGGGGCGGACCATCGCCGACGTCCTGGCCATGAGCGTGGACGAGGCCCTGGAGTTCTTCCGGAACATCCCGGTCATCGCCCGCCACCTCCAGACCATCTCCGACGTGGGCCTGGGCTACATCAAACTGGGCCAGCCCGCCCCCACCCTCTCCGGGGGGGAGGCCCAGCGAGTGAAGCTGGCCGCGGAGCTCTCCAAGCGGGCCACGGGCCGGACCCTCTACATCCTGGACGAGCCCACCACCGGCCTGCACTTCGACGACATCCGAAAGCTCCTGGCCGTCCTGGAGCGGCTGGTGGCGGCGGGGAACACGGTCCTCGTGATCGAGCACAACCTGGACGTCATCAAGACGGCCGACTGGATCATCGACCTGGGGCCCGAGGGCGGGGAGGACGGGGGCAGGGTCGTGGTGGCCGGGCCCCCGGAGGAGGTGGCCCGCCACCCCACCTCCCACACCGGGGCGGTCCTGGCCGAGGTCCTGGGGATCCCCCGCGAAGCCCGGGAGCCCGTGGCGGCCGGGGTGTGAGCCCCTCCACGGCCCCGGACCTCCCTGATGTCTCGGGTGGCCCAGGAAGCCCGAAGCGGCGTGGGTAGAATAGGCGCCGCTTTGCCTGGACTCCCCGGGTTCCGACGCTGGGCCTCGTTCGGCGTCGCCGCGCTGGCCGCGGCGCTGTTGGCCGTCTCCTGCGCTCCGGTCGAGGACCAGCCCGACGTGCCGGTCACCGTGCGGACGGAGTTCGTGGCCTACGTCCCCGACTCCGCCTTCGACGCGGGTCGCAGCGCCTCCGTGGCGCTCGACGCCGAGGGCAACCCCTCCGTGGCCTACCTCCTGTACCAGCCGGTCCTGCGGGAAGGCGAGATCCCGCCGGCCGTGGTGGCCGGGGAGCCCCAGCCCCCGGCCGTGATGCTGGCCACCTTCCGCCAGGACGTGTGGAGCCGGACCTCGGTGACCCCCCAGGGCGGGGTGGGGGAGGAGGCCAGGGGGCTCGCTCCGGAGATCGCCAACCGCGAGGGACAGGCCATCCCGGGGGTCACGGCCGCCGTGGCCGTGGACGGGCAGGGCAACCACCACGTGGTGTGGAGCACCCCACGGGGCCTCTTCTACGCCACGGACGGGGGCGGCCAGGGCTTCGGAGAGCCGCAGGAGCTGACCTCCCAGGCCTCCCTGGGGGCCTCCGTCGCGGTGGGGCCGGACGGGCCGCTTGTGGCCTACTACGTGGCCAACGAGGTCCGCCTGTCGACCAGGCGGGGGGACTCCTGGGCCACGGAGACGGTGGCCAGGCTGGGCCGGCGGGCCGAGGACCCGGCCCTGGCCACGGCCGTGGGGGTGAGCGGCGGGGAGCCCGTGGTGGCCTACGGCGAAGACGGGTCCACCCGGGTGGCCCGCCGCGCCGGCGGGGCCTGGGCCTCCGAGGCGGTCCCGGGACCGGGCGGGTTCGCCCTCTCCATGGCCGTGGACGCCGACGGGAACCCCCACCTGGCCTACCTGGACGCGGAGGGCGGGGTCCACCAGGCCCACTCCGTGGGGGGCGGGCCCTGGGAGGTGGCGGACCTCGGGACCACGGGCCGCCCGCTCTCGGAGGCCCGGGAGGTCCCGGTAGGGACCAGCGTGGCCGTGGACGGCGAGGGCCGCCACTACGTGGCCTGGGGCCGCCTGGACGCGCCCTCCGTGGAGGTGGTCACCGACGCGGGGGGAAGCTACCAGCCCCTGACCCTGGGGACGCCGGTGGAGGGGGGCGCCGACCCCAGCCTGGCCGTCTCTCAGGACGGGACCCGGCTGGTCGTGGCCTGGTACGACACCCGCAACGGGGACCTGGTGGTGGCGACCCCGGCCGGGGAGGAGCTGGTGCTGGCCTTCTCCCCCGGGCCGCGGGAGGTCCCCACGGCGGGACCCCCGCCGGCGGAGTGCGAGCCGGAGCCCGGGGTGACGGAGCTCACGATCACCGCGCCGGCCGGGGCGTCGGTGAGCGGGTTCGACACGAAGTGCCTGGCGGTGGAGGCCGGCCAGCCGTTCACCGTGACGTTCCGAAACGACGACGCCGGGGTCCCTCACAACTGGGCCCTGTACGAGAGCCAGGACGCAGCCCAGGCCAACCAGCCCTCCATTGGGGGAGCCCCCTCGGCCGCGGAGACCATCACCGGTCCCGCGGAGACCACCTACGAGGTCGAGGCCCTGGAGCCAGGACAGTACTTCTACCGGTGCGACGTCCACCCGGTCACCATGACCGGGACCCTGGTCGTGGCGGAGGCCGGCGGCGGGGGAGGAGGCTGAGGCCACCCCCGGCCCGGGCCGAGGTCTCGACCCGGTCCGTTCGCCCCGCCCCAGGAGCGCCTTCGGCCCGGCCCTACAATGGCCCCGTGACCCTGGCGCGCCCCGAGACTACCTCCATCCCTGACTCCCCCGGCGCCTACCTGTTCCGGGACCCCGACGGCCGGGTCATCTACGTGGGCAAGGCCCGGTCACTGCGCAAGCGCCTGGCGTCGTACTGGGGGAAGCCCCAGCACCCCCGGACCGAGGCCATGCTGTCCCAGGCCGCCTCCGTGGAGTGGATCGTGGCCTCCACCGAGGTGGACGCCCTCATGCTCGAGTACAACCTGATCAAGGCGCACCGCCCCCGGTTCAACGTCCGCTACCGCGACGACAAGTCCTACCCGTACCTGGCCATCACGGTGGGGGAGCGGTGGCCCCGGGCCCGGGTCCTCCGGGGCCCGAAGCGCAAGGGCGTCCGCCACTTCGGGCCCTACGGCCACGCCTACGCCATCCGGGAGACCCTGGACGCCCTGACCCGGGTCTTCCCCGTCCGGACCTGCTCCAACGCCTTCTTCGACCAGCGGGCGCGGGCCGGTCGCCCCTGCCTCTACTACGACATCGGCCGCTGCGCGGGGCCCTGCGTGCCCTCCGTGACCGGGGTGACGGAGGAGGGGTACCGGCAGCTCGTGGAGGCCATGGCCAGCTTCCTGGCCGGTGATCACCGCCCGGTCCTCCGCCGGCTGGAGGAGGAGATGCGCCGGGCGGCCGAGGCCCTGGAGTTCGAGAAGGCCGCCAAGCTCCGGGACCAGCTGGCGGCGGCCCGCAAGGCCCTGGAGAGCCAGGAGATGGTCCTCTCCTCGGGGGAGGACCTGGACGTGGTGGGGGTGGAGGAGGACGATCTGGAGGCGGCCTTCCAGGTGTTCTTCGTCCGGCGGGGCCGGGTCATGGGCCGCCGGGGTTGGGTCGTGGACAAGGTGGAGGACATCGACCGCCCCCGGCTCCTGGCCTCGTTCCTCCGGGAGCTCTACATGGAGCGGGAGGAGGTGCCCCCCCAGGTCCTGGTCCCCGCCGAGCCGGAGGAGCGCCCCGTCCTCGAGCAGTGGCTGGCGGTTCGGCGGGGAGGCCCGGTCCGCATCGCCGTCCCGGTCCGAGGGGAGCGGCGGCGGCTCCTCCAGGTGGTCACCCAGAACGCCGGGGAGGCCTTCGCCCGCCACAAGCTCCGCCGGGCCACGGACTTCGCCGCCCGCCAGCGGGCCCTGGAGCAGCTGGCGGCGGTCCTGGGCCTGCGGGAGGCCCCCCTCCGCATCGAGGCCTACGACATCTCGAACCTGGGGCCCACGGACAAGGTGGGCTCCATGGTGGTGTTCGAGGACGGCCTGCCCAAGCGGAGCGACTACCGGCGGTTCGAGGTCAAGGGCGTGCCCGGGCAGGACGACTTCGCCTCGATGGAGGAGGTCCTGCGGCGGCGGTTGGCCCGGGTGCGGGCGGAGCGAGGCGGGGCGAGCGAGGGGGGCGACGGGCAGCCCGAGGACGGCAGGCGGCGGTTCGCCTACCCGCCTGGCCTCATCCTGGTGGACGGGGGGCGGGGCCAGCTCTCGGTGGCCGAACGGGTCCTGGCCGAGTTCGGCCTGGACATCCCGGCCGTGGGGCTGGCCAAGCGCCTGGAGGAGGTCTACGTCCCGGGGCAGCCGGAGCCCCTGGTCATCCCCAGAGGGTCCGAGGCCCTGTTCCTGCTCCAGCACGTCCGGGACGAGGCCCACCGGTTCGCCGTGAGCTACCACCGGACCAAGCGGGCCCGGCGAGCCCTGCGCTCGGAGCTGGACGATATCCCCGGGGTGGGCGAGGTCCGCAAGCGGGCCCTGATCCGCCACTTCGGGTCGCTGGCCCGGGTCCGGTCGGCCACCGTGGAGGAGCTGGCGTCGGCCCCGGGGGTGGGCCCGGCCCTGGCCGGCGTGATCCACGCCCACCTCCACGGCGGGGGCGGGGCCCGGGACGAGGCGGGGGTCCGGCCCTCCGAACGGCCCGGCCGGCAGGGGCCACCCGACCCCCCTCCCTCGCACCAGGAGAGTTCGGCGCGCCCGCGCCTGAGGGCGGGTTAGGGTGGCCACGGCGGGCGAGCGGCGCCGGGTCCAGGAGCCGGAGCGAGGGGGCTCCGTCGACTTCACGATCATCACGGGCCTGTCCGGGGCGGGCCGCTCGGAGGCCGCCAAGTGCCTGGAGGACCTGGGCTACTTCGTGGTGGACAACCTCCCCCCGGCCCTCATCGGGAAGATGGCCGAGCTGGCCACGGTGCCCGGCGGGCCGGGCCGGGTGGCCATCGTGGTGGACGCCCGGGGCGGGGTGTTCTTCGGCGAGCTGTCCCGGGGGCTCGAGGACCTCAAGGCCCGGGGCGTCCCCTACCGGATCCTCTTCCTCGAAGCCTCCGACGACGATCTGGTCAAGCGGTTCGAGGCCACCCGCCGCCGCCACCCCCTGGCCCCCGAGGACCGGATCGTGGAGGGCATCCGCCGGGAGCGGGTGGTGATGGAGAAGCTCAAGGAGGAGGCCGACCTCATCCTCGACACCTCGGGGATGTCCCCCCACGACCTCAGGGACCGCATCCGGGACCTGTTCGCCCCGGCCCCCCGGCCTGGCACCCTCCAGGTCTCGGTGGTCTCGTTCGGCTACAAGTACGGCCTGCCTCGGGATGCGGACCTCGTCTTCGACGTCCGGTTCCTCCCCAACCCGCATTGGGTGGACCGCCTCCGCCCCCTCCCCGGCTCGGACCCGCAGGTCCGGGCCTACGTGATCGGCCAGCCCGGGTACGGACCGTTCATGCGCAAGCTCCGGGGGCTCCTCGACGTCCTCCTCCCCGGCTACCAGGCGGAGGGGAAGGCCTACCTCACGGTGGCCGTGGGCTGCACCGGGGGCCGCCACCGCTCGGTGGTGGTGGCGGACGAACTCGCCGAGTACTTCCGCAGGCGCGGCCTCCCGGTGGTCGTGGAGCACCGGGACCTCCACCGGGAGTGAGGGCCAGGGCGGGGAGCGAGCGCCCGGGGCCGCCGGGTCGGGAGGGTCAGTGGCGGGTACTAGGATGGTCGGGAATCCCGGGTGCCCACGGAGGCTCGAAGGAGGGTCGCGACATGGCGGTCAAGGTGGCGATCAACGGCTTCGGACGGATCGGGCGGAACTTCTTCCGGGCGGCCAGGGAGAAGGGCGCCGACGTCCAGTTCGTGGGCATCAACGACATCACCGACCCCCGAACGCTGGCCCACCTGCTCAAGTTCGACTCGGTCTTCGGCCGCTACCCCGGGGACGTGCGGGCGGAAGAGGACGCGCTGGTGGTGGACGGGGCCCGGATCCGGGTCCTCTCCGAGCGCGACCCGGCCGCCCTCCCCTGGAAGGAGCTGGAGGCGGAGATCGTGGTGGAGTCCACGGGGCGGTTCACGGACCGGGAATCGGCCCAGAAGCACCTGGAGGCGGGAGCCCAGAAGGTCATCATCAGCGCCCCGGCCAAGGGGGAGGACATCACGGTCGTCCTGGGCGTGAACCAGGACCAGTACGACCCCGCCCAGCACCACATCATCTCCAACGCCTCCTGCACCACGAACTGCGTAGTCCCCATGGCCAAGGTCCTGGGGGACGCCTTCGGGATCGAGCGGGGGTTCATGACCACCGTTCACGCCTACACCAACGACCAGAACCTCCTGGACCTCCCCCACAAGGACCTCCGGCGGGCCCGGGCCGCGGCCATCAACATCGTCCCCACCTCAACCGGGGCGGCCAGGGCCACCTCGCTGGCCCTCCCCGACCTCAAGGGGAAGATGGACGGGTTCGCCCTCCGGGTGCCGGTTCCGGACGGCTCGGTCACGGACCTGGTGTGCGTGCTCAGACGGGAGGTCACGGTGGAGGAGGTCAACGAGGCCTTCCGGGCCGCCGCCGAGGGGCCCCTCGAGGGGATCCTGGCCTACTCGGAGGAGCCCATCGTCTCCAGCGACATCGTGGGCGACCCCCACTCCTGCATCTTCGACTCCCTCTCCACCATGGCCATCGGGAACCTGGTCAAGGTGGTCGGCTGGTACGACAACGAGTGGGGGTACTCGAACCGCCTGGTGGAGCTGGTGGAGCTGGTCGCCGCGCGGCTGTAAGGCCGTGGGACGGCGGCTGCGGACCATCGAGACCCTGGGGGACCTGGACGGGAGGCGGGTCCTGGTCCGCTGCGACCTCAACGTCCCCCTCCGGGACGGCAAGGTGGCGGACGACCTCCGGATCCGGGCCAGCCTCCCCACGCTCCGGGAGCTGCTGGAGCAGGGGGCCCGACCCGTGGTCTGCTCCCACCTGGGTCGCCCCAAGGGGAGGGTCGTAGAGGAGCTGCGGCTGGACCCGGTGGCCGCCTCCCTTGAGCGGGAGCTCGGGGCGCGGGTGCGGAAGCTCGACCAGGTGGTGGGCCCGGAGGTGGAGCGGGCCGCGGCCGAGGCTCCCGCCGGGTCCGTGGTGCTCCTCGAGAACCTCCGGTTCCACCCCGGGGAGGAGGCCAACGACCCGGCCTTCGCCCGCCAGCTGGCGGCCCTGGCCCAGGCCTACGTGGGGGACGCCTTCGGGGCGGCTCACCGGGCCCACGCATCGGTGGCCGCCGTGCCCAGGCTGCTGCCGTCCGCGGCGGGGCGCCTCCTCCAGCGGGAGGTGGAGGTCCTCTCCCGGCTCCTGGAGGGGGCGGAGCGCCCCTTCGTGGCCATCCTGGGCGGGGCCAAGGTCTCGGACAAGCTGGGGGTCGTCCGGAACCTGGCCCTGCGGGTGGACGCCCTCCTCATCGGGGGGGCCATGGCCTTCACCTTCCTCGCCGCCAGGGGAGCCGAGGTGGGACGGTCGTTGGTCGAGAGGGACCGGCTGGAGGAGGTCCGGGAGGCGGTGGCCTTCGCGGAGGGGCGGGGGGTCCTGGTCCAGCTCCCCGAGGACGTGGTGGTGGCCCCGGAGCCCTCCCTGGAGGTGCCCCGGGAGACCGTCCGGGCCTCCGCCATCCCCCGGGACCGGATGGGCCTGGACGTCGGGCCCCGCACGGTCGAGGAGTTCGCCCGGACCATCGCCGACGCCGCCACCGTGCTGTGGAACGGGCCCATGGGGGTGTTCGAGCTGGAGCCCTTCTCGGCGGGCACGAGGGGGGTGGCCCACGCCGTGGCCGGGGCCCGGGGCTACACCGTGGTGGGCGGAGGGGATACCCTGGCCGCGCTGGCCCGGTTCGGCCTTTTGGACTCCGTGGACCACGCCTCCACCGGCGGGGGAGCGTCCCTGGAGTTCCTGGAGGGCCGGGAGCTGCCGGGGGTGGCCGCCCTCCAGGAGGAGGGCTGAGCCGTGGGGTCGCCCAGAGCCTGGATGGGGTTGCTGGAGGCCTGAGTGGAGCGTCGGCCGATCATCGCCGCCAACTGGAAGATGCACAAGACCCACCTGGAGGCCATCCAGGCCGTCCAGAAGCTTTCCTACCTGCTGGACCGGAAGGACGCCGAGCGGGTGGAGGTGGTGATCTGCCCGCCGTTCACCGCCCTCCGGAGCGTGCAGGTCCTCCTCCAGGGGGACCGGCTGCCCTACGCCCTGGGGGCCCAGGACGTCCACTGGGAGGACCAGGGGCCCTACACGGGGGAGGTGTCTGCGCCCATGCTGGCCGCCCTGAGCTGCCGGTACGTGATCGTGGGCCACTCCGAGCGGCGGCGGGGCTTCGGGGAGACCGACGAGGTGGTGGCCAGGAAGCTCCGGGCCGTCCTCCGGGCGGGGATGGCCCCCATCCTGTGCGTGGGGGAGACGCTGGAGGAGCGGGAGGCCGGGCGGACCGAGGAGCGGGTGGTCGCCCAGGTCCAGGCGGCCCTGCGGGGCCTCCCCGCCGAGCAGGCGGCCTCCGTGGTGGTGGCCTACGAGCCCGTGTGGGCCATCGGGACGGGCCGCACCGCCCACCCCGCGGACGCCGGAGAGGTGGCGGGGCTCATCCGCAAGACCGTGGCCCAGCTGCACACCGAGGACGCGGCCGGGTCGCTCCGGGTCCAGTACGGGGGCAGCGTGACCCCCGGCAATATCCGGGACTTCATGGCCCATCCCGAGGTGGACGGGGCGCTGGTGGGGGGGGCCAGCCTGGACCCGGAGGAGTTCGCCCTCATCGTCCGCTACCAGGGGTGACGGGCAATCTCCGGCCGCCCCCGAGGCCGTATAGAGGAACGGAGTGAGTGGGTCGTCGTCGTTGCCGCCTCAAGCTTCGCTGGGTAGGCTGTGGCCGGCTCGTTTGGGGCGCGCGAGGAAGGAGGAGGGAGTATGCAGGTACGCGTAGCGTTACGGACCCTGGCCCTGGGGGCCGTGGTGGGGATCGTGGCGGCCGCGTGTCGGGGGGCGCCCACGCCCACCCCGGGCCAGACCCCGACGGCTTCCCCCACGGAGACCATCCCGCAGGGCGGGGAGATCGTGGTGGCGGCCGAGCAGTGGCCGGAGTGCATCAACCCCATCGTGGGGACCTGCACGGGGCTCACCTGGACCTGGTGGTCGGTCCTCCAGCAGGTCATGCCCGGGGCCATGGAGCTCGACGTGAACGGCAACTTCATCGCCTCGCCCCTGATCGAGGAGGCTCCGACCCTGGAGAACGGCGGCCTCACCCAGAATCCCTTCACGGTCCGGTACAAGATCCGCGACGAGGCCGTCTGGGAGGACGGGACCCCCATCACCTGGGAGGACTTCGACTTCACCTGGCGGGCCATCCTCAACACCCGGGGGACCTACACGACCGCCGGCTACGAGCAGATCGAGAAGATCGAGCCGGGCGACACCCCGAAGGATGTGATCATCACGTTCAAGGAGGTCTACGTCGACTGGATGGACCTCTTCGGCGGGGTGTACCAGGGGCTGCTCAAGAAGGCCGCATTCACCGACGTCCCTGGCTTCCCCGACAAGCCCAACCTGGCCAAGGTGATGCAGGACAACATCCCCTTCTCGGGGCGGCATTGGATCCTCGAGTCCTGGAGCAAGGACCAGGCGGTGTTCGTCCGTAACGAGAACTACTGGGGGCCCAAGGCCATCCTGGACAAGGTGACGTTCGTGCCGCGGACCGACCAGGCCACCGAGATCCAGTCGCTGCTCAGCGGTGAGGTGGCCGTCATCTTCCCGCAGCCCTCCGACGTGAGCCTCATCGACCAGGTGGCGGTGAACCCCAACGTGAAGGCGGTGGGAGCCAACGGGGCCTACTACGACGGGCTGTGGTTCAACCTGGACAAGCCGCCCCTCAACGACCGCACGGTCCGTGAGGCCCTCATGTACGCCATCGACCGCCAGGCCGTCATCGACAACATCATCAAGCTCAACAACCCCACGGCGGAGGTCCTGAACTGCGGAGCCATCTCGTTCCCGCACATCGGCCCGTGGTGCAAGGAGAAGGTCTTCGAGCCGTTCCACTACGACCCGCAGCGGTCCATCCAGCTCCTGGAGAGCGCGGGCTACGACTGCTCCCAGGTACCCGACAAGCCGTGCACCAAGGACGGCCAGCCCCTGACCATCCTCTACAGCGTGAACGCGGGGAACAGCCGCCGGGAGACCACCCAGCAGCTCCTCATCGAGAAGCTGCGGGCCGCCGGCTTCGGGGTGCGGATCAAGAACGTTGAGGCCGGGATCTACTTCGGGGAGTTCATCCCCAAGGCCCAGCACGGGATCGTGGACTACGCGCAGGGCGGCTCGGTGGACCCGGGCATCACCGGGACGTTCAGCTGCCAGGCCATCCCCACCGAGGAGAACGAGTGGTCCGGTGGCAACCTGGCCCGGTGGTGCAACCCGCGGGCCGACGAGCTCATGCGGGCCTCCGACCGGGCCCTGGACCCCGCCGAGCGGCTGGACCTTCTCACCCAGGTCTACCGGCTGCAGGCCGAGGACCGGGCCTTCCTGCCGCTGTACGTGCTGCCCAACGTGGTGGCCTGGCGCACGGACAAGGTGGCCGGGCCCGTGGACAAGTACGTGGCCAGCAACTACGGCGTGTTCTGGAACATGTGGGAGTGGCACCTGCCGGCCTCCTAGCGACGGGCCGGAGGAGGGCAGAGACCGCGGAGGGGCCCCCTTACGGGGCCCCTCCGCTCCTATACCCCCTCCGCTCCTATACAATGCTCCATCGGGCACCCCGTAGGAGACGGAGGACAAGACAAGCAACGTGTTCCGCTACATCGTGCGGCGGCTGCTGATCGGGATCCCCATCCTGGTGGTCTCCAGTGCCATCGTCTTCTTCGTGGTCCGGAACACCATCGACCCTCTGGCCGGGGCCCAGCTCAACCCCCGCGTCACCCAGGAAGACATCCTGCGGCTCCGGCAGGACCTGGGCCTGGACCAGCCCCAGTGGAAGCAGTACACGATCTGGCTGGCCAACTTCGTCCGGGGCGACTGGGGAGAGTCGCTCCTGGCCCAGCGCCCGGTCTTCCCCGAGATTCGGAGCGCGCTGGTCAACACCCTCTTCTTGGGGCTGGTGGCCATCCTCATCTCCCTGGCCATCGGGGTGGGCATCGGCGTGTACTCGGCCGTGCGGCAGTACTCGTGGTTCGACCACGTCTCGACCGGGGCCGCCTTCCTGGGCCTGTCGATCCCGAATTTCTGGTTCGCCCTGCTCCTGCAGGTAGCGTTCGGGATCTACGTCACAAGGTGGCTGGGGCTCTCCGAGTCCATCTTCCCCGTGGCCGGGCGCAATACGCCCGGCACCACCGGGTTCCACCTCCTGGACATCCTCCGGCACATGGTCCTGCCGGGGACCGTCCTGGCCGTCCAGATCATCGCCGTGTACAGCCGGTATATGCGGGCCAGCATGCTGGAGGTCCTGCACAGCGACTACCTGCGGACGGCCAGGGCCAAAGGCCTGCGGGAGCGGCGGGTCATCTTCCGCCACGCCATGCGGAACGCGCTCATTCCCCTGACCACCCAGGTGGCCCTGGACTTCGGAGCCATCGCGGGTGGCCTCATCATCACCGAGCAGGTCTTCGAGTGGCCCGGCATGGGACGGCTGTTCGTGGACAGTATGTTCCGGGGGGACTACCTGATCGTCCTGCCGTGGGTGATGGTCACGGTGACCTTCGTGGTGGCCTTCAACCTGATCGCGGACATCCTGTACGCCGTCCTGGACCCGAGGATCCGCTATGCGTGAGAGCGAGATCGAACGGCTCCCGGCTGGCGCCCAGCCCACGCCGGCGCGCGTGGCCGCGGAAGTTCCGGAAGAGGTGGTGGCGGGGGCCGAGGTCATCCTCAGCACCCGGCAGCTCGCGTGGCGGCGGTTCAAGCGGCACCGGCTGGCCATCGCAAGCGCGGTCATCCTCCTGCTCCTGGCCCTGGCCTGCGTATTCGTGGACGCCATCAGCTCATACACCTTCAACCAGCAGGACCTGACCCGTCGCATGGAGGGGCCGGGACTGGACCACTACTTCGGGACGGACGTCCTGGGCCGGGACCAGTTCACCCGGGTCCTCTACGGGGGCCGGATCTCCCTGGCCGTGGGGCTGACCGTGGCCCTGTCGGCGGGCGTCATCGGGGGGGTGGCCGGGGCCGTGGCCGGCTACTACGGGGGCTGGATCGACAACGTGATCATGCGGGTCACGGACCTCTTCCTGGCCATCCCCTTCCTGGTGATCCTCATCATCGGGGCCAAGTGGGCTGAGCAGGCCCTGCCCGGGGGACCCCTGGTGGACATCGTGGTCATCTTGAGCCTCTTTTTCTGGATGCCGGACGCCCGGATCGTGCGGGGGATCTTCCTGTCGCTCAAGGAGAAGGAGTTCGTCGAGGCGGCCCGGGCCTCGGGAGCCTCCAACCTGAGGATCATCTTCTGGCACATGCTCCCGAACGCCTTCGGGCCGATCATCGTAAACGTGACGCTCCTCGTGGCGGCGGCCATCCTCACGGAGTCGGCCCTGTCCTTCCTGGGCTTCGGCATCCAACCCCCCACGCCCACCTGGGGGAACCTCCTCAACAGCAACCGGACGGTCATGCTGCTCGCCCCGCACCTGGTGTTCTTCCCGGGGCTGGCCATCCTGATCACGGTGCTGTGCGTCAACTTCCTGGGGGACGGGCTGCGGGACGCGCTCGACCCCCACCAGGAGCTCAAGTCCAGGGTGTGAGGGGGCCGAGGGTGCCTGAGCCGCTGCTGGAGGTCCGGGACCTCAGGGTCCACTTCCCGACGGAGGACGGGCTGGTCAAGGCGGTGGACGGCGTGTCGTTCACCGTGGCCCCGGGCGAGGCCCTGGGCGTGGTGGGGGAATCGGGCTCCGGCAAGAGCGTCACGTTCCTCACGGTGATGGGGCTGATCACCCGGCGGGACGCCCGGATCTCCGGCCAGGTGCTGTTCCAGGGCCAGGACCTCCTCGCGCTGTCCGAGGAGGAGATGCGCCACATCCGGGGTGAGAAGATCAGCATGATCTTTCAGGACCCCCTCACCGCCCTCAACCCCGTCCACCGGGTGGGGAACCAGATCGCCGAGGTCTTCGAGGTCCATCGGGGCCTGTCCCGGAAGGAGGCCTTCGAGGAGGCCGTCCACCTCCTCCAGCTGGTGGGCATCCCCCGGCCCCGGGAGCGGGCCCGGCAGTACCCCCACGAGTTCTCCGGTGGGATGCGCCAGCGGGCCATGATCGCCATGGCCCTGGCCCTCAACCCCGACCTGCTCATCGCCGACGAGCCCACCACCGCGCTGGACGTGACGGTCCAGGCCCAGATCCTGGACCTCATCGACCGGCTCAAGGAGGAGTTTGGGTCCGCTGTGGTCCTCATCACCCACGACCTGGGGGTGGTGGCGGAGCACTGCGAGAACATCATGGTGATGTACGCGGGCAAGGTCGTGGAGTTCGGGGACCGCCGGGACATCTACTACGGGGCCCACCACCCCTACACCTGGGGCCTCCTCCGGTCCATCAGCCGGATCGACCAGCCCCGGGAAGAGCGGCTCCGGCCCATCCGCGGCCAGCCCCCCTCGCTCATCCGGGTGCCGTCCGGGTGCGCGTTCCACCCCCGCTGCCCCTACGCCATGCCGATCTGCCGGCTGGAGGTGCCGCCGCTCACCCCCGTGGACGGCCACCACGCCTCGGCCTGCCACCTCCCCACCGTGGAGAAGGAGCGCATCCTCCGAGAGGAGGTGCTGGTCCGGCAGTGAGCGTGGAGGTCAATGGCAGGCCGCAGGCGAGGGCCCAGACGGGGCGGACTCCCCTCGTCAAGCTGGAGGGGGTGAAGAAGTGGTTCCCGCTCACCCGGGGGATCATCTTCCAGAAGACCATCGGCCACGTCCGGGCCGTGGACGGGGTCGACCTCGAGATCTACCCGGGCGAGACTCTCGGCCTGGTGGGGGAGACCGGGTGCGGCAAGTCCACTCTGGCCCGGCTCATCATCCGGCTGCTGGACGTGACCGAGGGCCGCATCTGGTTCGACGGGCAGGACATCACCCACCTCAAGGGGAAGGAGCTCCGGGCCCTCCGGCGGGACATGCAGATCATCTTCCAGGACCCCTACGCCTCCCTGAACCCCCGCAAGACCGTGGGCCAGATCATCGGGGAGCCCTTCCGCATCCATAAGACGGTGCCCAAGCACCGCATCGAGCACGAGGTCAAGCAGCTCATGGAGCTGGTGGGGCTCAACCCGGAGCACTACAACCGCTACCCGCACGCCTTCTCCGGGGGGCAGCGGCAGCGGATCGGGTTCGCCCGGGCCCTGGCGCTGCGGCCCCGGCTCATCGTGGCCGACGAGCCGGTGTCGGCCCTGGACGTCTCCATCCAGGCCCAGATCCTCAACCTCCTGGAGGACCTCCAGGAGGAGTTCAACCTGACCTACCTGTTCATCGCCCACGACCTCTCGGTGGTGAAGCATGTCTCGGACCGGGTGGCCGTCATGTACCTGGGGAAGATCGTGGAGCTGGCCCCCGGGGACACGCTGTACCGCAACCCCAAGCACCCCTACACCGGGGCCCTCATGTCGGCCGTCCCCATCCCCGACCCCGACCTGGCGGCCCAGAAAAAGCGGATCATCCTGGAGGGGGACGTGCCATCCCCTATCGACCCGCCCTCGGGGTGCCGGTTCCACCCCCGATGCTACCGGGCCCGGTTCCCGATCTGCCGCGAGCAGGAGCCGGAGCTCACCCCCCACCACCCGGGGCAGGTGGCGGCCTGTCACTTCCCCCTCGAGGACCGGGCGGTGATCGAGGAGGTCGCCGCCCCGGGGGCCTGACCCAGGCCAGGGCCGGCCGGGGCCTCGGGCTCTCGGCCGGACCGCCGGGGGCTCGCGCCGGCCGGGGCGTGCGGACTGGCTGCCCTGGCTGGCGGCGGCCGCAGGCCCGAGCCGGTATCATGGCTAGCGGATGCTGAACGCCCTGGTCATCGCCGTCCACCTGCTGGCCTCGGTCCTGCTCATCCTGTTCATCCTGCTGCACGCGGGCCGAGGGGGCGGGCTCTCGGACATGTTCGGGGGCGGGGGAGGGCTGTCCGGGGGCACCACCCTGGAGAGGAAGCTGGACCGGATCACGGTGGCCACAGCCGTGGTCTTCGCCTTCACCACGTTCTGGCTGGCCTGGCGCTGGACGTGACGGCCGGGCGAGGCGGCGGCCCGGCAGGCGGTACAATGGGTAGTGGCTCCCCAACGAGCACGTCGGAGTGGCGGAACTAGGTAGACGCGCTAGGTTGAGGGCCTAGTGGGCGCATAGCCCGTGGGGGTTCAAATCCCCCCTCCGACACCGGCTTCTACCAGCGGTTTTGCTGCGGAGGGCGGCCCCCCGGACTGCCCGGCCGGGGCCGATCTGCAACTTGTGGAACGGAATCTCGTGATGGTCACGCGGCGTCCTCCTGATCGGTCCGCTCGACCAACCGTCCGTTCACGAACTTCGCGCCCGCTCGTACGAGCGCGACGAGCTCCGGCGCGTTGACCCTTCTCCACCTCCCTTCGGCCGCCTCGATCAGCTTGAAGCACATCGCTAGGCCAGCCTCGCGCGATCCCGGACCCTTCGTGAGATCGGTCCTGGCCCTGACCGGTGCGAAGGTCGACTCGATCGGGTTCGAGGTCCGAAGGTGGATCCAGTGCTCGGCGGGGAAGTCGTAGAAGCGAGAAGCGCTTCCCGGTCCTTGGTGAGCTTGGCGACGGCCTTCGGCCACTTGGCGAAGTCTCCGGCGAAGGCGTCCAACGCGCGCTCGGCGTGATCCTTGTCCTCGGCGTCCCAGATCTGGTGCATGGCCCGGATCGATACCTGTAGGGTCGGCCGGCCCCTCGAGTCGAGGACCTCGATTGCGCCCAGGTTGTCGACCGGACTCGGCGACGAGGGTGGGTTCGCCCCGGATCTGGCAAGGCCCGAGGATGCGCTCGACCTGCTTATGGAGGCCATTCGCTCCGCCGGATACTAGCCGGGCGAGGAGGGGGTCTCGATCGCCCTTGACCCCGCGGCGTCGGAGTTCCGCGACGAGAACGGCCGATACCATGTTGCAGGAGAGGCCCTCTCCGCGTCGGAGCTCATCGCCTACCTCGAGGAGCTCGCCGGCCGGTACCCCATCTGGTCAATCGAGGACGGTCTGGGGGGGCATGACTGGGACGGCTGGATTGAGCTCACCCAGCGTCTCGGCGCCCGGGTCCAGATCGTCGGCGACGACCTCTTCGTCACGAACCCCGCGATCATCGAGCGAGCCATCGGTGCGGGCGTGGCCAACGCCGTCCTGATCAAGGTGAACCACGGCACGGTGACCGAGACCCTGGATGCGAAGGCGGCGTGCCGCGAAGGCGGATATGCCCAGATGGTCTCCCACCGATCGCGTGAGACCCCCGATCCGTTCATCGCCGACCTGGCGTTCGGCTCCGGCTGCGGTCAGATGAAGTCCGGCGCGCGCGGTCCCGAGGGGAGCGGGTTGCCAAGTACAACCGGTTGGTGGAGATCGAGCTGGACGAGCCGGGAGCCCCGTACGGGATCGGCCGATCCGAGCCGAGCGAATGGGGAGAAGCCGTCGCGGCTTCCCCGTCATCAGCCCGAGAGTCCCGAGGAAGTTCGGACGACTAAAGTGCATCCTGCTCCCTAGCCGATATACTTCGTGACGGGCGATGGAGCGCCGCCCGGGTCGACGAAGACCCGAAATGCCTCTTCGGAGGCTGATGGCTCCTGGCGAAAACCAGGGGCCGTTTGTTTTGCCTCAGAGCAGGTGTGGCATGGGCTTGGCGCACGTCTTGGGCAGTCAGCCCTCGCTCGTTCCCAGCCCCGGATCCCGGAGCCGTTTTGGCGAGGCCCCGCCGCTCAGGTCCCCTCCTCTTCTTGTCCATTCAGCCATCACCATCTGCGTCACCAGAGAAGAGGAGGAACGAAGATGACAGGCAACCAGCGGCTCGGCCGGTTCAGCGACGGCCAGCAGACGCTCCAAGACGGGCCCGAGCAGACGCCCCCTTGGCCCGCCAAGCGGCCGAGGCGGAGGAGTCGTGGGAGCTTGAGACGGTCAAGCCCTGACGAGGGGTGGCGTGCGGGTCCGGATGCGATCTCCCGGGCCGGCACGCATCACCCTGGTTGGCCGTCCGAGGAGATCACCCTACCTGGTCGCGTTCGTGTGGGTGGCGATGGCTCTGGCCGCGTCGCTCATCAGCATCAGGGTCGGCATCTCGGTTGCGCTGATCGAGATCCTGGTGGGAGCGCTCGTTGGGAACCTCCCCGGTGCCTCCCACTGGGTGCACCAGACGGCGTTCACCACGTTCCTCGCCAGCATCGGCTCCATCATGCTCACGTTCCTCGCCGGCGCCGAGATCGACCCGGTGTCGCTGAAGCGTCACTGGAAGGCGAGCCTGTCGATCGGGTTCGTCTCGTTCCTGCTCCCGTTCCTCGGGGCGTTGGGCTTCTGCTACTTCGTGTTGGGATGGAGTCTCCGCGCTGCCGAGATCGGCGGGGTCGCGCTCAGCACCACGTCGGTGGCCGTCGTGTATGCGGTCATGGTGGAGACCGGCCTCAACCGGGACGAGCTCGGCAAGCTGATCCTCGCGGCCTGCTTCGTCACTGACCTCGGGACCGTGTTGATGCTCGGCGGGCTCTTCGCGAGCTTCGGAGGCCTGCTCGTCGTGTTCGTGGCGGTGAGCGCCGCCGTGCTCGCGCTGATGCCGGGGACCACCCGCTTCCTGATCGGGCGGTTCGGGCACCGGGTGAGCGAGCCGGAGATCAAGTTCCTGCTGATCGTCCTCCTGGGCCTCGGAGCCCTGGCCACCGCCGCCGGCAGCGAGGCGGTGCTGCCCGCCTACCTGGCCGGCCTGGTGATCGCCGGGCTCTTCCAGCACGACCGGATCCTCATCGACCGGCTGCGATCCATCGCGTTCGCTCTCTTGACGCCGTTCTTCTTCCTCCGCGCCGGCCTGCTGATCTCAGTGCCCGCGCTGATCTCGGGGGCGGGGATCATCGGCCTCCTCCTGGTGGTGAAGCTCGCGGCCAAGGGAGTGGGCGTCCTGCCGACCGCGCGGGCATTCGGCATCCCGGCGAGAGAGCGGAACTACCTCACCCTGCTCATGTCCACGGGATTGACGTTCGGCTCGATCGCGGCATTGTTCGGGCTGACGAACGGGTTCATCAGCCAGGTGCAGTACTCGGAGCTCGTGACGGTGGTGATCCTCTCTGCCTTCGTCCCGACCCTGATCGCACAACAGCTGTTCCAGCCGACGGTCGTGGACCAAGAGGAAGAGGAGGCCCTCGGCGCGGAGGACATCTCGACGATCCGCGGAACACGGATGATGGCTCCGGCGAAGCGGGGAGCCCTTTCACTGGAGAGCGACCGCGTGACGATGGATGAGCAGATCTCGGTTGAGCTTCGGACATCGGCGGTGGTCAGGCGGGGGGAGGAGATCCTGCTGATCCGCCACACGCGCGAGGGACGAAGCTACTGGGTCCTACCGGGCGGCCACCCGCACGCGAACGAGGTGGCGTCGGCGGCTGTGGAGCGGGGGATCCTCGAGGAGACGGGTCTGTGGGTCCAGCCCGGACCGGTCTTGTTCGTGTGGGAGGGGATCGCCCCCAACGGGCGGCGGCGGATCATCGAGATCGTGTTCTCGGCCGAGCTGGTGGATCCCACTCGCGAACCGAGGACCGAGAGCGCGCTGGAGGAGCCCGCGTTCGTCCCCCTCCAGGACCTCGGGTCCCTCCCACTCTACCCCCCGGTGGCCGGGTACCTCCCGGGCGCACACCAGGAGGGGTTCCGGCGAGCCGCTCCATACCTTGGGAACCTATGGCGCTCGATGCGAGACCCCGAGGACCAGACCGAGTGACGGCGAAGCAGCCTGGGACGACTCACCGGGCCGGAGGCCCATGACCGCTGGTCGACTTGGTGGCGCCCTCCATTCCCGCACTTGCCGCGATAGCTGCGCTCTTCACGACGGCGCCCCCTCTTTCGGCCAGGTCGCGCACCACGGCGGCAGCCTCCTTCCCGCCGATCCGTCCCAGGGCCGTGACCGCCTCGGCGGCGAGATACGGGTCCCGGGGCTCCACGGCCAGCGTCGCCAGCCGTGGAACGGCCTTCCGTGACCCCATCAAACCCAGGATCCGGGCGGCCATGACCCGGCGGTCCGTCAATCGGTGGTCGAGCGCGCGGATCAGCTTGTCCTCGTAGGTCGCCGCGTCCATCGGTCCCAGGACCTCGCCGCACGCTGGGCAGCGCTCGGCGGCCGCATCCACCTCCTCGAAGCAGGCCGGGCAGAACCAGGTGGTCACCCCCGCATCGCTCCTATCGCTGGGGTTCCTTCGGGAGCGGGAGCTGGTCGACGAGCATCTCGATGCCTCGTGTCCTCGGGATGGCCTCGGCGGCGCTCACCGGTCCTTCGCTGGCTCTCGCGGGGGCGGGAGAGAGGGCTCCTGCACCAGGTGGAGGGCGTCCGTCTCCCATCGAACCGCGGCGATCGACCCGGTAGGAAGCGCGATCCCCCAGAGCCCGGCGCCTTCCACCCCCATGAGCATGGCCAGCACCAGGCGAAGGGGGACCTCATGGGACACCGCCGCCACGGCCTTCCCCGGGTGCCTGGTGGCGATGCGAGAGAGCTCCTCGAGCACCCTCCGCTTCACGTCGATCAGCGTCTCCCCGACCGGCAGACGGGCCCGCCACGGATCCTCCCGCAGGGTCCGATGCGCCTCCGGATCCAGCGCCCTGGCCTCGTCTCCCATGAGGCCCTCGAACCTCCCGTGGTCGAGGTCGATCAGCCCGGACGCCGTGGCCACGGGGACACGGCACCGATCGGCGATGGCTTCGCCGGTCTGGACCGCCCGAGATGGTCGTCGGCTCACTCATCGCGGCCCCACCGCCTGAACACCCCCAAGGTCCTCCGTCGGCGGGCCTCGCTGGACTCGTATTCCGGACGCTGGTACGAGTCGACGGCGAGGGTCCGGGACCAGTCCACCCGAGGCTCCACATGGTCCGGGTCGACCCCCCGGGCCCGGAGCTCCTGCTCCAGGCGCCGCACCTCCGCCCGGAGACTCTTCGCCTCCTCCTTGAGCGGCGGAACGAGATCCTTGTCCAGCTCCAGGTGGCGCTGGTATGTTTACTGCTTTGCCTCCCTGGCTCTTGCCGCTCGCCGGCGGCTGGTGGCGTAGTCGAACCGGTGCCAGGCAATCTCGGCCGCCCGCAAGGCAAAGTGTTTCCTTCGCTCCGCGAGGCGGTCGCTGGGGGAGACCTCCCTGGGAGCTGAATGCGGGGACCCCTGCTCGGGCGATCACCTGTCCTCGTCGCACGATCTCGCGGAGGAGCCATCCCTCTTCGGCCCCCGGGTCGGTGGTCACCCCGTCCAGCCGGGCCTCGGCCAAGAGGTCGAAGAGCCCCACGTAGACGAGGAACCGGACCTCCCGCTCGTCCTGGGGGAGACCCGAGGCGTCTGGAAGCGGGAGCGCTGCGGTCTCGTCCGGGACCCCCTCGAAGTCGAGATCCCGCTCGATCCCCTCGAAAGGGTCGGGCGTTTTCACGCCGCCACCCCCTCTCTGGCGGCGTCCGCCTCCGCCATGACGGCCTCCAGGGCCTTCTCGATGTCCCGGAGTCGCTCCCGCGACTCCGCCAGGTGGGCCCGAAGGGCCAGGGACTCCCTCTCGGTCCTCTGCTGGTCCTCGAGCGCTCGGCGCACCCCGAGGCGGAGGCTCTCGATGGTCGCCTCGAGCCGTTCGTCGAGGGTCCGCTGGAGGGCCAGTCGGCTCCGGTCCAGGCGCTGTTGGAAGTCCCACCGGAGGCGTCCGGAGTGCTTGTCGAGGAGCAAGGGGATCCGCTCCCGGACCTCCTTGAGGAGCAGCTTCCGCGCCATCCTCTTCGGGAGGTAGCCCCGCACGTCCGGGAGGAGAGACTCGAGCAGGGTGGGGACCTCGAAGAACGAGTAGGTGAACCGGGCCTCCGGGGCCAGCCCGGCCGCGGGAGGGGCCACCTGGAGCTTCACCTGCAGGACCTCGCCGACCAGGCGCACTGTCCGATCGACCAGCCGGTTGGTCTCCTCCACGAACCGGGCGGTGGCCTCGACGAACCGCTCGGCCACCCGTCGCTCCTCCTCCACCCGCCACCGGTCCACGGCCCGACGGACGGCGTCCTCGACCCGGGTCCCCAGCTCGGCCGTGGTCCGTTTGAGGTCTTCGGCCTGGGCCAGCTCGGCCTCAATCTGCCCGAGCAGTGCGGCGGTGTCCCGGCTTCGGTGGGCGGCGAGGTCCCCCTCGAGCTCCTCGACGTCCAGGGAGTTCCGCTCGTCCACCAGGAGCTTGCGGGCCTGACTGGCCACCGAGGCTACGATGGCGGCCCCCTTCTCCGTGAGCAGGAAGGCCCGGAAGTCCCGCTCGAACCCCTCGAGGCCGGACGCCTCCACCGCCTCCCTCCGCCCGGCGGTCTTTCCCTCGAGGGCATGCCGGGCCGACACGGGGTAGACCCGGACCCTCTTGCCGAGGGCCCGCTCGAGCACCTGCTCGGTGAACGCGATGGCCTCCTCCCGGTCCGGCTCGGACAGGTAGTCCACCTTGTTCAGGACGAAGAACATCCGGGCGGCCTCGGCCCGGACCTCCTCCAGGAACGATCGCTCCCCTTCGGAGATGGGAGGATCGGCTGACGTCAGGAAGATCGCGGCGTCGGCCTCGGGCAGGAAGGCCCGGGCCGCATCGGTGTTGTGACGGTACACGCTGCCCACCCCAGGGGTGTCCGCGAGGAACACCCCGTCGCGGAGGTCCTCGGCTGGGAAGTACAGGGCGGCTCGATCCACCCCCAGGCGGTTTCCCGGGTTGCCCCGCTCGGTGACGTACCGGGAGAGCTCCTCCGCCGGGACCTCCTTGGTCCGCCCGTCTCGGAAGAGGACCTCGGCCCTGACTTTCTCCGCAAAGCCAACGATCGTGACGATCGAGGTGAGCGGCACCACGGCGGCCGGCAGGACCTCCGCGCCCAGCAGGGCGTTCACGAACGTGGTCTTGCGCCGCTTGGACTCGCCGGCCACGACTACGTTGAACCGCTCCTCGGCGAGCTTCTTCTCGAGGCCCCGGGCTGCCTCGGCGATCCGGGAGCTGGCGCGCTCGTCCGCCAGGGAGGCGATCGCCCCCAGCGCCTCCTGGAGCCTGCTCTTCAGCGCCGCGCAGGTTCTCTCGCCCATCGAAAAAGCTCCTACCTGCTCATCGGTAGGAGCTATCAGCCCCGGGCGGGGCGCTTTCGGCGAGCCCCATCGCCTGATCGCTGCGCCCCAGTATAACCTGCCTCCCGCCACGCCCGGCCGGTAGCGAGGTCTCGTTTCCGTTTCCGCACGTCGGGGCAGGGACGGCGCCCCTCGGTCCCCTCCGATACCGCGGAGACGAGCGTTCAGCCCCCCCAAAACCCGCCGCCCACGACCGGGCACCAGAGGCCAGCTAAACTCGGACAGACATAGGCGATGGGGCTCGCCGGACGCCCATGCGGCTGATAGCTCCTACCTGGGACCGACTCGTTCCGGGCCACGGGGAGCCGGGTCACGGTCAGCAAGCGGGAGGAGGACCCCTCCATGAAGAGCGGCAAGCTGGACGAAGAGCTGAGCAGGATGAGCGACATCGCTGACCAGATCGGGCCGACCTGCATCTTGCTGTGTAACGAGTCGTTCGCCTCGACGAACGAGAGGGAGGGCTCCGAGATCGCGCGGCAGGTGGTCCGGGCGCTAGTGGGAGCGGGCATCAGGGTCTTCCACGTCACCCACCTGTTCGACCTCGCCCACGGGTTCTACGTCCAGGGACTGGACGCGGCCCTTTTCCTTCGCGCCGAGAGGCGGCCCGACGGCCGGCGGACGTTCCGGGTCGTCGAGGGCGGGCCGCTGCCGACCAGTTACGGCGAAGACTCGTACCCGTGTATCTTCGGCACCGCCCCGGATGCCGCCGCAGTGGCAGACATGAGACCCTGATGCTCCAGGGTCCCATGCGGGAGGGGACGGAAGCTCGAGGGTGGGGCGAAGACGACCCTCCAGCGATTGCATCCCCCCAATTGAGGCAAGCATGACGTCGGCCGTTCCCGAGCCCGTCGCGAGCTCTTCCAGCAGAGAACTCAGGCGGGAGGCGCTCCGCTTCGTCGTGGCCCTCGGGGTGCTCAGCCTGTTCGCGGACATGGTCTACGAGGGGGCCCGGAGCATCCTGGGCCCGTTCCTGGTCACCCTCGGCGCGAGTGCGGCCGCGGTCGGCCTGATCTCCGGCGTCGGGGAGTTCGTTGGGTACGCGCTCAGGGTCGGCGCCGGCTACGCCGCCGACAGGACCCGCCGCTACTGGGCCCTGACGATCGGGGGATACCTGCTCACCCTGGTGGCGGTGCCGCTGTTGGGCCTCGTCGGCCGGGTGGACCTAGCGTTTGCGCTCGTCATTGCGGAGCGACTGGGCAAGGCCATCAGGACCCCCTCGCGGGACACGCTGCTCGCGCACGCCAGCCATGGGATGGGACGGGGAGTGGGGTTCGGCCTGCATGAGGCTCTTGACCAGATCGGAGCGGTCCTGTCTCCCCTGCTCCTGAGCGCCGTACTTGCCGCCAGGGTCGGCGACTATGGGCTCGCCTTCGGGGTGCTGGCCGTTCCGGGGCTCTTTGCCTTCGCAGCGATGATGTGGGCGCGGTTCAAGGTACCCGACCCCGCGCGATTCGAGCCGGCCGCGGGGGACGCTTCGCACCCCCACCCGTCCGACCCGTCTCCACTGCGGTCCGAGACTCTGAGGCGCTACTTCGTCTTTGTGTTCGTGGCGACCCTCGGGTTTGCTCCTTTCCCGCTGATCGCCTTCCACTTAACGACCCGAGGGGTACTCTCCGACAGTCACATCCCCCTGCTGTTCGCCGCCGCCATGGCTATCGACGCTGCGATCGCCCTTGGCGTCGGGCGGCTCTACGATCGCAAGGGGCTGATCGTGCTCGTGTCGGCGCCCATGGCCACCTCCGCGACGCTCCTGCTCTTCACCGGCTCGGCCATCCTCGCGTGGATCGGGGCCGCCATTTGGGGTGGGGTGCTCGGGCTCCAGGAGTCCACGCTGCGGACAGCGGTCGGCGACTTGGTCCGAAGTGGTCGACGGGCGATCGCCTACGGATGGTTCAACACCGCCTACGGCCTTTCTCTTCTGCTCGCGGGGTCGCTGTTGGGGGCTCTGTACGAACGCTCGATCATGGCGATGGCGGGGTTCATCCTCATATCCGAGGTGGCGGCGCTAGTCGTGTTTGCTCGGCTGAGAAAGAGCAGCGTGGCGGAGCGAGGGGCGAGGCTCGCGTAGCCCGGAACGGGGCGCCGCAGCTGCTGGCCGCTCCACGAGCGGGCTACCGGCGCGCTCCGTGCGGACGACCACCGGTCGCTCAGGACCGAGGCTCGAGCGGTCCGGACCCCGAGGGAGCTCGCCTCCAGGGACGGGCGGGACGTGCTGGGGGAGGGACGCGGTGAGATCGCGAGCTCGGGTCCCCCCCCGCGGATCGCGGCCTCCGGGCCCGGGCGTCGCTAGGTCGCCATGCTCCTCGTGGTGACATCGGTGCTGGCCGGTGCCGTGCCTCCGTTGTCCGGGTCGCTCCGACCGCGGGATCCGGAAGCCGCCATCACGGGGGACCTAGGGCCGGGGGCGTCGGCCGAGGCGCCCGACCCGCTGGCGTTCTTCGAGGAGCGGGTCAGGCGGCACCCCCTGGATGTGGCGGCGCGGCTCGATCTGGCCCACCGGTACCTGGACGCCGCCAGGGTCGGGGACGCGATCGACCAGTACCTGGAGGCGCTCCGGCTTGATCCAACGAACGTCGAGGCCCATGCCCACATGGGCCTGCTGCTGTACCTCGTGGGCAGGCCCGAGGACGGCCTCGCCGGCGTGCAGCGAGCGCTCTCCGCCGACCCCGCCTACCCGGAGGCCCTCTACATCGAGGGCGTGATCCTGCTTGGGTTTGAGGACCAAGGAGGAGCGGGAGGTGGCCACGGGCTGCTTCGGCTGTGGAGCCGGCTGGGGAAGCCCGGGGTCGCCCAGTTCGACAAGGGCCAGACCATCGCCGGGCACCACCGGCACCTGGCCCTGCCCGCCACCACCTGCCTGCACCTGGCATCCGCCCCCGGTTCATCCCGTACGGAGAGCCCTGGCGCAACGGGGTGGTCGGTCCCCGCCGAGCCACTCCGGCGGGGCGTGGTGGGGTTCGTGCGCCTGGTCCGGTCCGACCGGGTGGTCCGGATCATGGGTGCCCGGATCAGCGGGCCCGAGGACTTCATCCACCGCTACCTGACCGCCAGCCTGCACCTGCGAACCAGCCGCCTCGTCGTCGACTGCCAGGGCTCCCGCCTGGAAATGCCCCTCCTCCTTCGGCCATGACCGGAACGACGTCCTGCTGGTTCCTAAAGCCCCGAACCGGGAGCGCGAGGTCTCCCTCGGAATGGATGCCGAGGTCTGGACCGTGGGGGAGCGCGAGGATACCCGCCTTGCGCGGCGGCCCCCCGAGCGGCTAAAATCTCGGCCATTATGTCCGAGAAAACGGCCAGCAACCGCGTCGGGGAGCTCCGGCGGCGCCGCGGATGGTCGCAGCGGCAGCTCGCGGAGCGCGTCGGCGTCTCGCGAGCCGGCCTCGGCGCGATCGAAGCGGGCGAGGTGGTTCCCTCGGTGGCGACCGCGCTGCGTCTGGCTGAGGTCCTGGGCTGTACCGTCGAGGCGCTCTTCGGCTCGCCCGCACCGCGGTTTGCCGGGCCGACCGCTGCGCCCGGAGAGCGGGTCTGGGTGGTCGGGGACCGGCTCCTCCGGGTCGAGCCCACCGCCGTCGGCGAGATCCACCACGACGCCGTCGTGGCGGGCGAAGGGCTCGACCGCCGGGCCGAGCCCGAGCCGACGCTCGTCGTCGCCGGCTGCGATCCAGCGGTCGGGTTGCTCGGCGCGGCGCTCGCGCGGCGCGGCGTCCGCCTGGTGCCCCTCCAGCGCGGGACCCGCGCGGCCCTCGAGGCGCTGGCGTCCGGGGTGGCGGACGTGGCGGGTATCCACCTCGCGGACCCCGAGGGGAACGCATCGGTGATCCGCGACACGCTCGGGGCGGGGTTCCAGCTGGCCCACCTCGCGCGATGGCGCGAGGGGGTGGCGGTGACCGGGTCCGGGCCTGGGAGCGCGTCGAGCTTGGTGCGGGCGCGCACGAGGTGGGTCGCGCGGGAGGAGGGCTCGGGGGCGCGCGCGTGTCTCGACCGGCTGTTCCGGGAGGCGGGCCGAGAGCCCGTGTTCGCCCGGGTGGCGCGCGACCATCGGTCGGTCGCCCAGCTGGTGCGCGACGGGTGGGGCGCCGCCGGCGTCTGCGTGGAGCTCGTCGCCGCGGAGGCCGGCCTGGCCTTCCTCACGATGCAGACCGAGGCCTACGACCTCTGCTTCCGGTCGGAGTTGGAGGACGATCCCCGGATCGCCGCGCTCCTCAGCGTGCTGCGCGACCGCTCGTTCCGTGCGCTCGTCGGGGACCTGCCGGGCTACGACCCCTCGTCGATGGGGGAGGTCCGTGCGGTGGCTTAGGTGGGCCGCAGCCGCCGTCGTGGCCGTGGCCTCGCTGTGCGGGGCGGCCGGATGCGGAGGTGCCGCGGCCCGAGGCCCCGCGACGCCGGTCCTGCGGATCGCGGCCGCGGCGGACCTGCAGTACGCGATGGGGGAACTGATCGAGGCGTTCCGGGCGGAGCACCCAGGGGCCGAGGTGCGCGTGAGCTTCGGGTCGTCGGGCACGCTGTTCGCGCAGCTCGAGAACGGCGCTCCGTTCGACCTGTACCTGGCGGCGGACGTCGCCTACGCGGAGCGGCTCCGGGACGAGGGCCTGGTTGCGCCCGGGGGCGTGTTCACGTACGCCGTCGGCCGGATCGTCGTGTGGGTCCCCGACACCTCGACGCTCGACGTGGAGGGCCTCGGGATGGAGGCGCTGATCCAGCCCTCGGTGCGGACGGTCGCGATCGCGAACCCCGACCACGCTCCGTACGGTCGCGCGGCGGTGGCCGCGATGCGTGCCTTCGGCGTGTACCCGAGGGTCAAGGGCCGGCTCGTGTTGGGCGAGAACATCGCGCAGACGGCGCAGTTCGTGCAGACCGGCGCCGCGGACGTCGGGATCATCGCTCTGTCCCTCGCGCTGGCCCCGGGCGCCGGCGGGCGCTGGTGGGAGATCCCAGCCGAGGCGCACCCTCCCATCCTCCAGGGCGGCGCGATCATGCGGCGGGCGCGCGACCCAGGCACGGCGCGGGCGTTCGTGCGCCTGCTCCAGGGGCCCGTGGGCCGCAGGATCCTCGCCCGCTACGGGTTCGAGGAGCCGAGCTGATGGACGTGCAGGCCCTCGGGCTCACGCTGCGGCTCGCCTCCGCGACCACCGGCGTGCTGTTCGCGCTGGGGGTCCCCCTCGCCTACTGGCTCGGGCGCTCCGAGCGTCGGTGGAAGGTGCTCGTCGAGGCGGTGGTCGCGCTCCCCCTGGTGCTGCCGCCGACCGTGCTCGGGTTCTACGTGCTGCTCGCGATCTCCCCGCGCAGCCCGATCGGGCGCTGGTTCGAGTCCCTCACCGGCTCGCGGCTCCCGTTCACGTTCCGCGGGCTCCTCGTCGCCTCCGTGCTGTACAGCCTGCCCTTCGCGGTGCAGCCCATGGCGGTGGCCTTCGGGCAGGTCGAGCGGCGGATGCTCGAGGCGTCCTGGACCCTCGGTGAGGGGCGGCTCGGCACGTTCCTGCGGACGGTGGTCCCCCTGGCCCTGCCGGGCATCGTGACGGGTGCGGTGCTCTCCTTCGCGCACACCCTGGGTGAGTTCGGGGTCGTGCTGATGGTGGGCGGCAACGTCCCGGGTGAGACCCGGACGATCTCGATCTCCATCTACGACCACGTGCAGGCCCTGGACTACGGGGCGGCGGGGGAGACGGCGGCGGTGCTGCTGGCCTTCTCCTTCCTCGTCCTCGCGGTCACGTACGCCCTGCAGCGGCGGGCGTGGGCGACATGGCCGGGTCGTTAGCCCTGGACATGGAGCGCCGCTACCAGGGGGGTGCGGTCGTCCGGGCCGCGCTGGAGGTGCCGCTGGAGCCCCCGGGGGTCACGGTGCTGTTCGGTCCGTCCGGATCGGGCAAGACCACGATCCTGCGTTGCGTCGCGGGCCTCGAGCGCCCCGATCGCGGGACGATCCGGTTCGGGGAGGAGGTCTGGACGGACGCGGAGAGCGGCCGGCACGTGCCGCCGCAGCGGCGAAGGGTCGGGTTCCTCCATCAGGAGCCCGCGCTCTTCCCCCACCGGAGCGTCCGAGGCAACGTCGCCTTCGGCCTCCGGCGGGTTCCCCGTGACGAGCGGCGAGCGCGCGTCGCCGAACTGCTCGAGCGGTTCGGTCTAGCGGCGCTCGCCGACCGGCGGCCGGGGCAGCTCTCGGGCGGCGAGCGGCAGCGGGTGGCGCTCGCGCGGGCGCTGGCCCCGTCGCCGCGCCTCCTCCTGCTCGACGAGCCGCTGTCGGCGCTCGACACGCCCACCCGGGAGGAGCTCCGGCTCGAACTGCGGCGGCACCTCATCGACGCCGGGGTGCCGAGCCTTCTCGTGACCCACGACCGCGCCGAGGCCATGGTGCTCGGCGACCGCGTCGCGGTGGTCATCGGCGGCGAGGTCCGGCAGGTCGGCGCGGTGGAGGACGTCTTCTCGCATCCGGTCGACGCCGAGGTGGCACGGGCCGTGGGGGTGGAGACCGTGGTCGTGGCCCGGGTCCGCGAGCGGCACGACGGCCTGCTCGTCCTCGAGACGCACGGTCGGCGGCTCGTGGCGGTCGATCCGGGACTGGCGGGGGAGCACGTGCTCGCGTGCATCCGAGCGGAGGAGGTCGTCCTTCGGCTGGAGGAGCCGGTAGCCGAGAGCGCCCGGAACCACCTCGCCGCCACGGTCGTGGCCCTCCGCCGAGAGGGGCCGCTCGACCGGATCGTGCTCGACTGTGGGTTCGAGCTCACGGCCGTGGTCACCCCGGAGGCGCGGCGGGAGCTCGGGCTCGAGCCCGGTCGGCGGGTCGTGGCGGTCGTGAAGGCCCCGGCGGTGCACTGCGTCCCCCGGGGACCCTGGGGGCTAGCATGGGGCGCGTGATCGCGGCGATCCTGTAACCGGACCTTCCCCTCGTTCCATCTCGGGCCGGTGCCCGTCCGGACCTTCAGCCTGTTCGTCGCGCTCGGGATCCTCGTGGGCGCCGCCGTGTTCCTGCGGTTCGCGCGCTCTCGAGGGCTCGACACCCGACCCCTCGAGGGGCTCGCCTGGCGGGTCGTCGTGCTCGGGCTGGTGGGCTCGCGGCTGCTGTACGTGGTCACGCACCTCGGTGAAGGAGCGTCCCCTCGCGGTGTTCGCGGTGTGGGAGGGGTGGTCCACAACACGGCCATCTACGAGATCCTCTTGCTCGTCCCGCTCGTGGTCGTGCTCTGCTCGCTGGCGAGGCGCCGCGCGCGCGACGGATGGATCACGGCGACGTTCCTCCTCTGGTACGGGCTCCAGCGGTTCGCCACTCCCGCCCCGGAACCCGTGAGCGGGCCGGGTGTGCGTGCGCGCGCCGGAGACGAGGCCGCATCGGAGGGGTGGACCAGCCCCGGCCCTTGCGCCGTCCGCGCGACGAGCGAACCGAGGAGGAGGCCCGCGTACCCGAGCTCAGCGGGGCGACCCCCGATGGTGGAACCTCCGTGGCCGAACCCGACCACGGCGCCGAACGACGGGGGCCTCGGGAGTACGGAGGGATCCGGGTCGCGAGGGGGGATTTGAACCCCCACGAGGTTGCCCTCAGAGGAACCTGAATCCTGCGCGTCTGCCAAGTTCCGCCACTCGCCCGCGCCTCGATGGCAGCAAGCCCGTGACCGGACGGGGCCCGGCCGGGCGGCCCAGCAGCGGACGTGGGTCGGGCCCGGGGACGGTCCGCGGGCCCCCGCGGGATCCCCGGGTGGGCGGCCCCCCTAGCTCCGCGGCGAGGCCTCGATCGCCGCCACGAGCTCGCGGCAGAAGTCCGGGATGTCCTCGACGACCCGGCCCCAGACGAGGTTCCCGTCCCGGAACGCCGGCTCGTCCACCCACGTCGCCCCGGCGTTCTCGAGGTCGTCCGTGATGCCCAGCGACCCCGTCGCCCGCCGGCCGCGGACGATCCCCGCCGAGATCCCCACGAGCCCGGCGTGGCAGATCATCCCGACCACCTTCCCCGCGTCGTGGGCCTCGGCGACGAAGGCCGTCACCGCCTTGGAGCGGCGGAGCTTGTCCGGGGCCCAGCCCCCCGGCACCACGACCGCGTCGAAGTCCCGGGCCGAGAGGGCGTCGACCGCCGCCTCGGTCCTCGCGGTGAGGCAGTGCTTCCCCCGCACCTCCTTCCCGGCCTCGGTCCCCGCCACCGTGAGCGCCGCCCCCTCCTCCCGGAGCCGCATCACCGTGACCCAGAACTCGAGGTCCTCGAAGCCCTCCTCCACCAGGACCGCCACCTTCCGTCCTCGGAGCCGCATCGGGTTCACCTCCTCCCGCCGATGCTACCTCGCCGGCCGGCGGGGGGCTCCTGGTACGATACGCCCGTCGTGCCGTCTACCTGCGGAAACTCACGCGCCGGTGTCGATCCTGCGTGAGTTCGAGCGCCGGCTGGGGGCCTCGTGGAGGGGGTGTTCGCGAAGGCCTTCCGGAGCGGCCTCCAGCCGGTCGAGCTCGCCAAGCACATCCTCCGTGAGATGGACGCGGGCCGCACGCCGCGGCTGTGGAGCGTCTACCATTAGCGAGCGAGCCGCACACCTCCGAGCGACCCCCGCCCGTTCGAGGGTAGGACGTGGAGCCGCCCGGCCGCGGGTGTGAGCCTCGCCCGGGCAAACCCCTTCGCGGCGAGTGGTGGCTAGGCTGCCTCCGAGTCCGACCAAGGAGGCAGCCCCTCCCCGGCGACCGCACCCCCGCGGCGGCCCCGGTCGATTCCCCGCCCGCCGGCCCTAGGTCAGGGGATCGGGAACGCCGCCGCGAGCTCCCGCACCTCGCCCGCGATGCGGTCGAGGGCCGCCTCGTCCCCGCGGCGGGCGGCGTCCACCCCCCGCGAGATCCAGTCGGCGATCTACTCCATCTCCGGTTCGGCCATCCCCCGCGTGGTCACGGCGGGGGTGCCGAGCCGGAGGCCCGAGGGGTCCGAGGGCTTCCGCGGGTCCAGGGGCACCGCGTTCGGGTTCGTGGTGATCCCCGCCCGGTCCAGGGCACGAGCGGCGACCTTCCCGGGCACGCCCTTCGACGTGAGGTCGACCAGGATCAGGTGGTGTCGGTGCCGCCCGAGACCAGCTCGAACCCCCGCTCGAGGAGCCCGCGGGCGAGGGCCCTCGCGTTGGCCACCACCTGGCGGGCGTAGCCTGCGAAGCCCGGCTCCAGGGCCTCCTTCAGCGCCACGGCGATGGCCGCCGTGACGTGGTTGTGGGGCCCGCCCTGGAGGCCGGGGAAGACGGCCCGGTCGATCGCCGCTGCGTGCGCCGCCCCGGCGGCTCCCGCATCCAGCACCTGCACGCGCACGGACACCTCCCCTCGCTCCCAGGGGTGCCCAGGCGCGCGGCGACCCCGGGAGGCTGCGACCCGTCGGCCCCCTCACGGCGCTCCTGCGGCGCTGCCACCCCCCGCAGGGCGAGCCTGGACGCCACCGCGTGGCCGTCCTCGCCGAGGATCGACGCCTTCAGGTCATGTGGCTGGTCCGCCCGTGCCCCCTACGGAATCAGCTCGAACCCCTCGGAGGCGAAGTCGGGGTCGAAGGCGAACGCCACGTCGACGCCCTCCCGCCGCATCATCTCGAAGCTCACCCGGTCCACCGAAGCTCACCCGGTCCACCAGTGAGATGCCCCGTCGCCGGGCACCCGCGAGGAACGCCGCCTGAGCGACGGCGTGGAGGTCGCGATCCACCCAGAGGACGTCGATCGGGCTCAGGAGGTCGTCCAGGAGCCCCCGCACGGCTGCGCTCCCCAGACGACGATGAACGAGGGCAGCAGCCTCCACCACAACGTAGTTGTGGGTCACGAGGGGCCCGCGCTCCCGGAGCCTGGGGAAGGAGGCAGCGGCCGCCCGGTGGTTCTCGTCGCTCCTACTGAGGAGGGCGTAGAGAGCCGACGTGTCGACGAATACGCTCACCGCCTGAGCGCGTCCTCGAGGTAGCGATCGTGCTCGCGAGCGACGTTCCGCTCATCGTCTGCGAAGCTTCCGACCACCGCCATGGCCCGACGCCAGCAGGCCTCCTCCTCACCGGCCCCGAGCGCCGCATCCACCGCTTGCCGCACGACCGCAGCTACGGACACGCCCCGCCGCCGGGCTTCCCGTCTGAGGGCCTCGGCCTGCTCCTCCGTGAACTGGACCTGCATGCGAAGCATGAGAGCATGATAGCGAAATTTCGACATCTGATGGCATGCCGCGGGTCGGTACACGAGGCTAAGGCCAAGGCTCGCGTACAGCGAGGACGGCGCCCCGATCCCGCGCCCTTCGGTCGGCTGGTTCGGCCCGGGCCCAGAGGCGAGGGGCCGGCCCCAGTCGTGGGCCGGCCCCTGTCATGGCCCGGCTCCCAGGTCCCTCAGCGCGTCCGGGCGGGGCGCAGGAGGGGCCGCACGAGGCAGGGCCCCAGGATGCCCGCGATGAGCGGGACCAGCCCGAGCAGGGCGATGACGGCGCCCGCCATCCCTCCCACGCCCACCGAACCGACGCCGATCAGGGCGAGGCCGAGCAGGATCCGGACGAGGCGCCCGGGCCCGCTTTCCATGGACCGCACGAACCGCTCCACCGCACTCACCTCCTCGCTCCGCATCCACCGATGCCGGATCGGCTCGAACGGTGCGGGTCCGCCGGTTCAGGCCGGGACCGCGAGCCAGCCCACGAACCCGGCTCGGGGGTCGTCGCCCCTCGATGGCCGGCTCGGGCGCGGGGACGTCGGTGGGGGGCTCGCGGAGCGTGGAGCGGGTGCGGACGACGCAGAGGCCGGCGGCTCGGAGATCCCGGCGAAGCACAGCGTCACCACCAGTACGGCGCCGAAGCTAGCGTCTCGGAACGGGAGCCGCTCCCCGACCGCCTGCACCACCCGCACGCCACGCGCCGCCGCCGGCCGGAGCGGGGCGTGGGCCGGATCCACGCCCACGCCGACGCCGAGCGGCCGGGCGAACCGCCCGCTCCCCACGCCGACCTCGAGCCCGGGCGAGGGAGGGCCGCGAGGAGCGGCCGGAGGCAGGCGACCTCGACAGGAGAATACCACGCGGCCGACCGGCCCCTCGTACCAGGCGCCGTACCGCTCGGCGAGGCGCTCGAAGATGGGGGCGGTGGTCACGGGCCGAGGACCGGCTCCAGCTCGCGACGGAGGGCGCGGCGGGCCCGGTGGAGCACGGCCTTGGCCGCCGGAACGCTCGTCCCCATCGCCCGCGCCAGGTCCTCAGCCCGCATCCCAAGGCCGTCCTTGAGGAGGAGGGCGGTCCGGTAGCGGTCGGGCATCCTGCTCAAGGCCTCCACGACCCGCCGGCGGGCCTCGGCCTCGGCGGCGAGTTCGTCGGGCCCCGGGCTCGGGTCGGGGGGCTCCCCCGGGCCTCCCTCGCCGGTGGCCAGGGCCTCGAGCATCTCGTCGAGGGAGGCCGGCGCCCGCCGCCTCCGGAGCATCCGGCATTCGTTCGTGGCGATCCGGTGGAGCCAGGTCCGCAGGCTCGCCTCCCAGCGGAACCCCTCCAGGTGCTGGACGGCCTTGAGGAGCGTGGACTGGGCCACGTCCTCGGCGTCCTCCCGGTGGCGGCAGAGCTGCTGAGCCAGCCGCCACACGTCGTCGCGGTAGCGCCAGACGGCGTCGCGTAGGTCCGGGCTCACGGGCGCCTTCATCCGGCGCCCACGATACACGCGCCCGGGCCCGGTCAGCCGGCCACCAGGACCCCGGTCATCCCCGCCTCCGCGTGGCCCGGCACAGAGCAGAAGAAGGGGTAGCGGCCGGGGGCCGGGACCGTGAGGGAGGCGGCGGCGGTCCCGCCCGGCGGGGCCACCAGGTGGAACCCGAGCGAGGGGATCGTGAGGTCGTGGAGGACCGCCCCTTCGTTCCGGAGCACGAGGTTCACGGCGGTCCCCGCCTC
>DATLZQ010000005.1:0-9064 GCA_035573915.1 Actinomycetota bacterium
CCCGGCGCCCACCGGGCCGGGGCCCGGCCCCACCACGACCGTGGGGCCCTCCCCCGGCCCCTCCCCGGACCTGGACGCCGTCCGGGTCCGGCTGGTGGAGGTGGCCAGGCTCGGACAGCCCCTGGCCCTGGCCGTCCGGCCGGGCGACCAGGCGCTCTACGTGGCCGAGAAGGACGGGCTGGTGCGGGCGGTGCGCGGGGGGAGGGTGGACCCCGAACCCGTGCTCGACCTCCGAGGGCAGGTGTCCCAGGGCCTCGAGCAGGGGCTCCTGGGCCTGGCCTTCTCCCCCGACGGGCGGTACCTCTACGTGAACTACACCGACCTGGCCGGGGACACCCGAGTCGTGGAGTACGCGGTGGTGGAGGGGCGGGCCGACCCCGGGTCCCGCAGGGAGGTCCTCTTCGTGGACCAGCCCTACCCGAACCACAACGGGGGCAACCTGGCCTTCGGGCCCGACGGCTACCTCTACGTCGGGCTGGGGGATGGGGGCAGCGCCAACGACCCCCACGGCTTCGCCCAGGACCTGGGCTCGCTCCTGGGCAAGCTGCTTCGGATCGACCCCCGGCCCTTCGGGGGCCGGCCCTACGGGGTCCCGCCCGACAACCCCTTCGTCGGCCGACCGGGGGCCCGCCCCGAGATCTGGGCGTACGGGCTGCGCAACCCGTGGCGGTTCTCGTTCGACCGGCAGACGGGGGACCTCTGGATCGGCGATGTCGGGCAGAGCTCGAGGGAGGAGGTGGACTTCGTGCCGGCCGGGACGGCCGGCGCCAACTTCGGGTGGGACCACTTCGAGGGGTCGCTCCTCGTGGAGGGGGACCCCATCCCCGGCGCGGTCATGCCGATCCACGAGTACCCCACCGGGCCCGAGGGGCGCTCGGTCATCGGTGGGTATGTGTACCGGGGGTCGGCCATCCCCGCCCTCGTCGGGGCGTACCTCTACAGCGACTTCTACAACCCGAGGATCGTGGCCCTGGTCCGCCAGGGGCGGGGGGTGGCCGACCTCAGGGTCGTCCACCAGGGCGTGGAGGCCACGGCCTCCTTCGGGGAGGGGCCCGACGGGGAGCTCTACGTCCTCTCCCTGGCGGGCGGCGTCTACCGCATCGAGCCCACCACCTAGCCTCGCCGCCCGCATCGAGTCCGCCGCCTGGCCCGCCTACGGCACCGGGCCCGCCGAGGGCACCGGGCCCGCCTACGGCACCGGGCCCGCGCCCGAGCCGCCCCGCGGCCCGAGGGGTCGGAGGAGGGCCCCGGCTCCCAGGGTGGCCAGGGCCCCGGCGTAGAGGAACCCCCAGGCCGGGGCGGCGAACGTCCAGAGAGCCCCCACCACGAGGCTCGAGACGAGGTCCCCCACCCCGTCCACCAGCCCGAGGAGGCCGAACCCCCGCCCCCGGACCTCCTCCGGGAGGACCTCGGCGGCGTGGCTGCCCCGGGCGGTCTCCACCATCCCCGTCGAGGTCCCCACCGCGACGAACAGCGCCCCCAGGGCGGCCGGGTGGGCGGCCCCCAGGGCCAGGAGGAAGCAGGCCGCCCCGAAGAGCGCCATGCCCACCGCCAGGACCGGCCTCCTCCCCAGGCGGTCCGCCAGGTGGCCCGCCGGGTAGGCGGCCACGGCGTTGGCCGCGTTGTGGGCGGCGTACAGGAACACCGCGACCGTGGCCGCCCGCACCGGCCCGTAGCCCCGCTGGGCGAGGAGCTCCGTGGCCCGGAGGATGAGGAGGGTGGCCGCGAAGTTCCCCAGGCCGTAGAGGCCCACGGCCACGGTGAGGCGCCGGAACGCGCCTCGGGCCAAAAGCGAGGCCATGCTCCCGGCCGTCCGCCGGAGGCCCCTCGGGGCCGGTCGTTCCCGGACCAGGAGGATGGAGGCGGCCGCAAGGAGGGCTGGGACCACGCTCACCGCGAACAGGGCCCGGAACCCCACCGCCCCCACCGCCGCCGCCGCCAGGAGGGGGCCCACGATCGCCCCCAGCGAGTCCCCGGCACGCTCCACCCCGAAGGCCCGCCCCAGGTGGCTGGCGGGGACCGAGGCGGCGAGGAGGGCCTCCCGGGCCGGGGTCCGCCCACCCCGGAAGGCCCAGGCCGCTGCCCGGGCCACGGCCACGAAGGGCCAGGAGCCGGCCAGCGCCAAGGACCCGTAGGCCACGCCGGTGAGGGCGTAGCCGGCGGCCGCCACCTTTCGCCGCCCCCCGGCCGCCCGGTCGGCCACCATCCCGCCCGCCGCCTTGGCCAGCGAGAGGGAGGCGTCCGCCACCCCTTCGATCACGCCCAGGGCCACGGCCGGGGCACCCAGCGACCGGAGGAACCCGGGCAAGGCGGCGGTGGCCATCTCGTGGCCCGCGTCGGAGAGGAAGCTGGCCAGCCCGATGCCGAGGACGCTTCGGTTGCGGAGGACGGAGGCCGGGGCGGGGCCGCCCGGGGCGTCCTGGGGGGTCACGTCCCGGCGGGCTCAGGCGGGCCGGTGCGCTCCATGGGCGTGACCCCCGTGGCCGCCCGGCCCGTGGCCCCCCGGCCCCCCGGCCGCCACCAGGTTGAGGGGCTTCTTGAGGAGCGTCCTGGCCTGGCGGGCCAGGGCCAGCGCCGCCTCCCTCAGGGCCCGGGCCGGCTCGGAATCGGGGTCGGAGGCCACGATGGGCCGGCCCGCGTCTCCCCCCTCCCGCAGCCCCGGCACCAGGGGCACCCTGGCCAGGAGGGGCACGCCCAGGGTCCGGGCCGCCTCCTCGCCGCCGCCCTCGCCGAAGATGGCCGTCCGCTCCCCGCAGTGGGGGCAGACGAACCAGGACATGTTCTCGACCACCCCCACCACCCGCATCCGGACCTGGGCGGCCATCCGTCCGGCCCGCTCGGCCACCTTGCGGGCCGCGTCCTGGGGGGTGGTGACCACGAGCATCTGGGCGCCGGGGAGGAAGCTCGCCATGGAGATGGAGACGTCGCCCGTGCCGGGAGGGAGGTCCGCCAGGAGGAAGTCCAGCTCGCCCCAGTACACGTCGCCTAGGAACTGCTGGACGGCCTTGTGGAGCATGGGGCCCCGCCAGATCACGGGCTGCTCCTCGGGGACGAAGAACCCCATGGAGATGAGCTTCACCCCGTGGGCCTGGAGGGGGAGGATCATGTTGTTGAACCCCACCGGCCGGTCGAACACCCCCATCATGCGGGGGATGGAGAAGCCCCACACGTCCACGTCCACGATCCCCACTCGGTAGCCCTCCTGGGCCAGGGCCACGGCCAGGTTGACCGTCACGGTGGACTTGCCCACGCCGCCCTTGCCCGAGGCCACGGCGATCACCGTGGTGTCCCCCTCGGTGAAGAAGACCTGCTGCTCGGGTCGGCCCCCCCGCAGCCGGGCCGCCAGGTCCCGTCGCTGCTCGTCGCTCATCTCCCCGAGGACCACCTCCACCCGCTGCCCCGGCTCGAGGACGGGGGCCAGAGCCGCTGTCACGTCCCGCTGGATCCGGTCCCGGAGGGGGCAGCCAGCGATGGTGAGGAGGACGTGGACCCGGACCAGGCCGTCCAGGACCTCGATGTCCTTGAGCATCCCCACGTCCTCGATGGGCTTGCCGATCTCCGGGTCGAGGACGTTCCGGAGCGCTTGGCGGACCTCTTCCTTCGTGGGCATATGGCCCCTCCTCGGATTTATGCTGATTTCGACGGTGCTGACCTCGATATTAGGGGTCCGGGGGGCGGGCGTCGACCGCCGGCCCCCGGGGGAGGCCGATCGTGCCGGAGACGAGGGACCTCGAGGTCCACAAGGCGCTGGCCGACGACACCCGCTACCGCCTGTACCGGTACATCGGCCTGGCGGGTCGGCCCGTGTCGGTGCGGGAGATGTCCCGCCGCCTCTCGCTTCACCCGAACACGCTCCGGCCCCACCTCCGGCGGCTGGAGGAGGCCGGCCTGGTGGCCCGGGAGGTACGGAAGACCGCCTCGGTGGGCCGCCCCCAGACCCTGTACTCGGCCCGCCCCCTGGAGGAGCGGGAGGCCCGCGACTTCCGCCTGCTGGCCGAGATCCTCTGCGGGCTGGTGCGGGGGAAGCGGGCCCTGGAGCAGGCCCGGGAGCTGGCCCGCCAGTGGGGGGCCTACCTCGTGGCCCAGGGGGGGCCCAAGCCCGGCGTCCGGCTCCCGGCCCGGCGCAACCTGGCCGTCCTGCAGGACGCCCTAGCTCGGGCGGGGTTCGACCCCCGCTTCCACCGGCTCCCCGGGTCGGCGGTCGAGGTCACCCTCCGGGACTGTCCGTTCCGGGAGCTCGCGGACGACCACCGGGAGCTCGTCTGCGCCCTCCACCAGGGCCTCATCGAAGGGATGATGGCGGGCCTCAAGCCCCCCCTGGCCCTCCGGGAGTTCCGCCCCTTCGCCGAGCGGGGGATCTGCCGGCTCCGGGCGGGCTGAGCCTCAGGGCGCCCGGCCCCCGTCCCCGTGGCCGGCGTTGCCGAAGGACCGTCCCGCCTGCCCGGTCACCGTGGCCAGAAGGTTGGCCAGCTCCATGGGGACCACGAACTTGGTGGAGGGGGAGGAGCCGATCTGCTTGAGGGCCTCGAGGTACTGGAGGCTCATGGTGTTCGGGTCCAGCCCCTTGGCCACCTCGAAGATCTTGGACAGGGCGATGGAGAACCCCTCGGCCCGCAGGATGGCCGCCTGCCGCTCCCCCTCGGCCGTGAGGATCGCCGCCTGCTTCTGCCCCTCGGCGTTGAGGATGGCCGCCTGCTTCTGCCCCTCGGCCACGGTGATGGCCGCGGCGCGGGACCCCTCGGCCTCGGTCACCACCGCCCGCCGCTGTCGCTCGGCCGACATCTGCCGGGTCATGGCCTCCTGGACGGAGGGGGGCGGGATGATCTCCCGGATCTCCACGTTCGTCACCTTCACCCCCCACCGCTCGGTGATCTCGTCGAGCTTGGCCCGGAGGATCTGGTTGATCTCGTCCCGCTTGGCCAGGACCTCGTCGAGCAGGATGTCCCCCACCACGGCCCGCAGCGTGGTGGAGGCGATGTTCTGGGCCGCGCCGGCGAAGTTCTGGACCTGAACCACGCTCATGGCCGGCTCCATCACCTTGTAGAAGACGATGAAGTCGATGGAGATGGGGGCGTTGTCCTCGGTGATGCAGTCCTGGCGGGGCACCTCGAGGAAGACCTCCCGCAGGTCCACCCACACCGCCCGGTCGATGAGGGGGATGAGGAACACGAGCCCCGGGCCCTTCACCCCAAGGAGCCGCCCCAGCCGGAACACCACCAGCCGCTGGTACTCCCGGACGATCTTGATGGCGTTGGGGAGGATGAGGATCAAGAGGAACAGCGCGACCCCCAGCCCCACGTAGAGCTCCGTCATCGGACTACCCTCCTTCCCGGCGGGCCGTCGGCCCGCCCGCGAGTTCGTCCCGCTCCTCCGGCCCCGCGGAGGCCTCCCCCTGGGTCCCGGGCCGGGCGGACGCCTCGCTGAGCCGCTCCACGGGCTCCACGGGCTCCACGACGAGCGTGAGCCCGTACACCCCTACCACCCGCACCCGGCTCCCGGCCGGGACGGAGCCCGCCGCCGACTCCGCGCTCCAGTCCTCCCCGGCGGCGTGGACCTGGCCCCTGGGGTCGAGGGCGGTGACCGCCACCCCCTCCGTCCCCCGCAGGGCGTCGAGGCCGGCGGCCGGAGGGAGCCGCCTGGCCCGCAGGGCCGCGTTGACCACCACCCCGAAGAAGAACACCAGCAGCCCGACCATGCCCCCGAGCAGCCAGGGGGAGACCCGGGCGTTGGGCACGGCCGGGTCGAACAGGAGCAGCCCGCCCAGGACGAGGCTGGCTGCCCCACCCACGGTGGGGAGGCCGATCCCCGGGTGCTTGAGCTCGAGGAGGAAGAAGGCGGCCGCCGCCACGAGGAGCACCACCCCGGCCAGGCGCACCGGCAGGAAGCCGAACGAGACGAAGGCGGTGACCAGCATGAGCGTCCCCAGGACCCCCGGGACGGTGAGGCCCGGGTGGAGCAGCTCCACCACCACGAGGATGAGGCCCAGGTTGAAGAACAGGAAGGCCAGGTTGGGGTCGATCAGGCCGTGCAGGAGCCGCGCCCCCAGCCCCATGGTCCGCTCGGTGAGGCCGGCCCCCGCTGTGCGCAGGGTGACCGGCCCCGCCGTGAGGTCCACCGTCCGGCCGTCCACCGCCCGCAGGAGCTCGGCCCGGGTCGGGGCCACCAGGTCCACCACGCCGAGCTCCACGGCCTCCTCCGCGGGCACGCTCACCGAGTTCCGGACGGCACGCTCCGCCCAGTCCGCGTTCCGCCCCCACCGGGCGGCCAGGGAGCGGATGAAGGCGGCGGCGTCGTTGGTGACCTTCTGCTGCTCGATGGCCCCCGAGACCCCCACGGGATGGGCGGCCCCGATGTTGGTGCCCGGGGCCATGGCGTTCACCGGACAGGCCAGCATGATGAACGTGCCGGCCGAGGCGGCGCGGGCCCCCTGGGGCTCGGTGTAGCAGACCACCGGGACGGGGGATCCCAGGACGGCCTGGACGATCCTGCGCATGGAAGAGTCGAGGCCGCCGGGGGTGTCGATGGAGAGGAGGACCGCGTCGAAGCCCTCCCGCCGGGCCTGCTCCACGCCCGCCTCCACCAGGTTGGCTACGAAGGGGTCCACGGCCCCTTCGAGCCGCATCAGGAGGACCTGGGGTCGGGCCTGGGCCCACGCCGAGCCGCCGAGGACGGAGCCACCGAGCAAGAGGCCGGTGGCGAGAGCGATGACCGGGAGGCGAGCGCGACCCACACCCGAATCATCCCACCGCGGGGACGATGGGGTACGACCGCGCGTGGCCCTCGCGCCCGGGGAGGTCGATAATAGGGCCACCGGTGGAAAGCCCCGGCCCGCGGGGCCTGCGTATACCTCGGTGGAGGCGTGATGGCCTTCGACCGTGAAGGTCCTCTGTCCCGCGAATCCGAACAGGAGCTGATGCGTCAGCTGGTGTCGGGGGACGAGCAGGCCATCCGTGTCCTGTACGCGAGGTTCGGTCGGTCGGTGTACACGCTGGGACTGAGGTTGCTCGGGAGCACGGAGGCGGCGGAGGAACTCACCCAGGACGTCTTCCTGGCCGCCTGGCGGAAGGCGGGTCGGTTCGACCCGTCCCGGGGACGGCTGTCCACCTGGCTCATGGCCATCGCCCACAACCTGGCCGTGGACCGGCTGCGGCACGAGCGGGGCGGGAGGCGTCCCACGCTCGTGCTCGTGGAGGACGTGCCCCAGCCCCTGGCGGCCGATGAGGAGGAGGCCGTGCTGGACCGGGACCGGGCCCGCCGGGCCCTGGCCGGCCTGTCCCAGGCCGAGCGCCGGCTCCTGTCCCGGGCCTACTTCCTGGGGTGGACGGCCCGGGAGATCTCCGAGGCGGACGGGATCCCCTTGGGCACGGTGAAGACCCGCCTGCGGGCCGCCCTCCTCAAGCTACGGGCGGCCAGGGAGCGGGAGGCCGAGGGGGTCCGGCTGGCGAAGGGGGGCCCGGAGTGAGCTGCCTCCAGGTCCGCGGCCTCCTGGCAGAGTACGCGCTGGGGGTCCTCCCCGAGGACCAGGCCCGGGCCGTTGAGCGGCACCTGCACTGGTGCCGGGGGTGCCGGCGGGAGCTGGAGGACCTGGAGGACGGGGCGGCCTCGGTGGCGCTCAGCCTGCCGCCCGCCGAACCGCCCCCGGGCCTCGAGGAGCGGGTCGTGCGTCGCGTCCTCGCTGCCAGCGGCGCCCGCCCCTCCTCGCACCGGGGCGCCCGGCTGCTGCTCGCCGCCACCCTGGCCGCCCTGACGCTGGCCTTCGGGGCGCTCGGGTGGGCGGTGGCGGAGCGGCGGCAGGCCGACGACGTTCGCCGGCAGGCCGAACAGGTCGAACGGCAGCTCCGGAACCTCAAGGGGCTGGTGGAGGTGTCGAGGGGGCTGGGCGCCACGCCCTTCGAGGTGACGCTCTCCTCCCCTCGGGGCGAAGGGGGCTCCTTCGGGGCGGCCGTGATCTACAGCTCCCCGCGCACGGACGACTTCGTCCTGGTGAGCGCCTTCCTCGCCGACGAGCGGGGCGGGCCCTTCACCGTAAGCGTCCTCGACGCCTCCGGCCGGATCCTCTCGGGCGGCCCCCTCGTGAAGACGGCCAACGGCGACTGGCTGTTCCGGGACCAGCCGCGCCGGAACCTCTCCCGGGCCACCCTGGTCGTGGTCAAGGACCGGGCGGGCCGGGTGCTGCTCATGGGCCGCGTGGTTCCGGCGAGCCCCACCCCTCCCTCCTGAGGCGACGGGGAGGGAGCCTGCCTCCGCAGGCCCGCCTCCGCGGGAACACGCCCGAGCCCCCCTCCGTTTTGGCCGGGCCCTGCTAGCCTCGCCTCGTGGTCGACGTCCGGTTCCTGGAAGCCGTCCTCGGGGAAGAGCAGCCGGCTCCCGACGGGCAGGGCCCGCCCGAGGAGGAGGCCCTCGACGCCTACTCGAGGGTCATCGTGGCCGTGGCCGAACGGCTGTCCCCCTCGGTGGCCAGCCTCCGGGTGGCCCGCCGGGGCTGGCGGGGCGCCCCCGTGGAGGGGGCGGGGAGCGCGGTGGCGATCACCCCGGACGGGTTCCTGCTCACCTCGGCCCACGTGGTCCAGGGGCTCCACCGGGGCAGCGCCTCGTTCGTGGACGGGCGGGAGTTCGCGGTGGAGGTGGTGGGCGCTGACCCCCTCTCCGACCTGGCCGTGGTGCGGGCGGACGGGCGGGACCTGGCCCCGGCGGTCCTGGGGGACGCCTCCCGGCTGCGGGTGGGGCAGCTCGTGGTGGCCATCGGCAACCCCCTCGGGTTCGCTGGGTCGGTCACGGCCGGGGTCGTGAGCGCCCTGGGGCGGTCGCTTCCCACCCGGGCCGGGTCGGTCACCAGGCTCATCGAGAACGTGATCCAGACCGACGCCGCCCTCCACCCCGGGAACTCCGGGGGAGCCCTGGCCGACGCCCGGGCCCGGGTGGTCGGGATCAGCACGGCCGTGGTGGGGCCGGGGATCGGGCAAGGCCTGGGCCTCGCCGTCCCCGTCAACGCCACCACCCGACGGATCATCGCCGCCCTCATGACCGAGGGGCGGTTCCGGCGGGCCTTCCTGGGCATCGCCGG
>DATLZQ010000006.1:0-60871 GCA_035573915.1 Actinomycetota bacterium
GGGCCCGCCGGTCCTCACCTGGGTGCCGTTGGGGCCGTCCAGGCTCCGGGCCCGGGGCTACGACCAGGCCCGGGCCCTGGCCGTGGCCCTGTCCGAGCTCTCGGGGTGGCCCCTGCGGCGCCTGCTGGTCCGGGCCGTGGACACCCCGCCCCAGGCCCGGCGGGGCGGGGCCGAGCGCCGGCGGGCCCTGCCGGGGGCCTTCCGGGCGGCCCGGGAGAGCTGTCCCCCCGCCCGGGTGGTCCTCGTGGACGACGTGCTCACCAGCGGGGCCACGGCGGCGGCCTGCGCCCGGGCTCTGCTCGCCGCGGGGGCCAGGGAGGTGGGGGTGGTGACGGCCGCCCGGGCCCTGGGGAGCGGCGTCCCGGCCCGCTGCTATACTGCGCCCGGGCTCCGGCCCGGGTCTGTGGTTGCCCGGGAGAGGCGCTCCCGGTAGTCGATGCCAGTCGCAGGCGAAACGACCCACGTAAGGCGACCGTTGGTCGCCGAGCATGGTGCGGCTTAGAGGTAAGTCCTGCCTCCGGGAGGGGGTTCCCCGCCCGGGGAGAACGAGCTAAGCTGCCCGTTGGGCAGCGATCCCGTCAGCAGGCGAGTGTGGGGCCAAAGACCAGGTCAGCCGGGCCGGAGCTCACCCTCTTCCCCTTCGCCCTGCCCGCCCCGCGCTCACACGTCGGAAGGGAGGCGCTCGTGGACCTCGTCCTCAAGGCCAGGGGGCTCGACCTCACCCAGCGCATGCGTAAGCTGGCCGAGCAGAAGCTCGCCAAGATCGCCCGTCTGGACCCCCGGGTCATGCGGCTGGAGGTGGAGATCGTGGGGGCCCACAACCCCCGGCTGGCGGGGGCCCAGGTGGAGGTGACCTGCCACCGGCCCCGGCGGACCTTCCGGGCCCGGGGGGAGGGGGACGACGTGGGCGGGGCCCTGGACCAGGTGGTGGAGCGGCTGGAGCGGCAGATCACGAGCTACGGGGACCGGCTCAGGACCCGCCGCCACGCCGGTGGGGTGGGCTAGAATCGGCTGACCTCGCTGGGTGACCGCGCTCTCCAGGGTGGCCAGAAGGGGAGGTCGGGTGCCGACCGACACGGCGGGTCAGGACGTCACGACCGAGCAACCCAGGCTCCGGGTCCTCATCGTGGACGACCACGCCCTGTTCCGGCGGGGCCTGCAGATGGTCCTCAAGCAGGAGCCGGACATCGAGGTGGTGGGGGAGGCCGGGGACGGGAACGAGGCCGTCCAGAAGGCCCAGGAGCTCATGCCCGACGTGATCCTCATGGACGTCCGCATGCCCCGACGGTCGGGGATCGAGGCCACCAAACAGATCAAGGAGCTCCTCCCCCACGTCAAGATCCTCATGCTCACCATCTCCGACGAGGAGGCGGACCTGTTCGACGCCATCAAGGCCGGGGCCGCCGGCTACCTCCTCAAGGAGATCTCCATCGAGGAGGTGGCCGAGGCCGTCCGGTCGGTGTGGGGCGGGCAGTCTCGGATCTCCCCCTCCATGGCCGCCAAGCTCCTCACGGAGTTCGCCGCCATGTCCAGGCGGGCCGAGGAGCGCCAGACCGTCCCGCCTCCCAGGCTCACCGAGCGGGAGATGGAGGTCCTGCGGCTGGTGGCCCAGGGCCTCAACAACCGGGACATCGCCAGAGAGCTGTTCATCTCGGAGAACACGGTGAAGAACCACATCCGCAACATCCTCGAGAAGCTCCACCTCCACTCCCGGATGGAGGCCGTGGTCTACGCCGTGCGGGAGAAGCTCCTGGAGATCAAGTAGGCCGAAAGGGGAGGAGGGCCCCGTCCCTATAATCGAAGTCGAACCCCCCTCGTCCACGTCCCGAGGAGTTCCGGTTGGGAGTCCTGGAGAAGCTCGCAAGCGTCGGTGAAGGCCGGAAGCGCCGGCGGCTGGAGGAGTATGTCCAGCTCGTGAACTCGTACGAGCCGGAGGTCCAGGCGCTGAGCGACGCCGAGCTCCGGGCCAAGACCGACGAGTTCCGCCGGCGCCTGGCCGACGGGGAGACCCTGGACGACCTGCTGCCCGAGGCCTTCGCCTGCGTCCGGGAGGCGGCCCGCCGCACCATCGGCCAGCGCCACTTCGACGTGCAGGTGATGGGGGCCGTCGTCCTCCACCAGGGGAAGATCGCCGAGATGAAGACGGGCGAGGGCAAGACCCTGGTGGCCACCATGCCCGCATACCTCAACGCCCTGGCCGGCAAGGGCGTGCACGTGGTCACGGTCAACGACTACCTGGCCAAGCGGGACTCGGAGTGGATGGGTCCCATCTACCGCCTCCTGGGGCTGCGGGTGGGGCTCATCCAGGCCCAGATGACCCCGGCCCAGCGCCGGCCGGCCTACCAGGCCGACGTCACCTACGGGACCAACAACGAGTTCGGCTTCGACTACCTCCGGGACAACATGGCCATGCGCCTGGAGGACGTGGTCCAGCGGGGCCACCACTACGCCATCGTGGACGAGGTGGACTCCATCCTCATCGACGAGGCCCGCACCCCCCTCATCATCAGCGGGCCGGTGGCCGACTCGGCCCGCTGGTACCAGGTGTTCGCCCGGATCGCCCCCCGCCTGCGGCGGGACGTGGACTACGAGGTCGACGAGACCAAGCGGACCGTGGCCATCCTCGAGCCCGGCATCGACAAGGTCGAGCGAGAGCTCGGCATCGACAACCTCTACGACCCGGCCAACACCCCCCTCGTCCACTACCTCACCAACGCCATCCGGGCCAAGGAGCTCTACAAGCGGGACGTGGACTACATCGTGACGGGCGGCGAGGTGAAGATCGTCGACGAGTTCACGGGCCGGATCCTCGAGGGCCGGCGGTACTCCGAGGGGCTCCACCAGGCCATCGAGGCCAAGGAGGGGGTCCGGGTCAAGGAGGAGAACCAGACCCTAGCCACCATCACCATCCAGAACTACTTCCGGATGTACGAGAAGCTGGCCGGGATGACCGGCACGGCCAAGACCCAGGCCCGGGAGTTCGAGGAGGTCTACAAGCTCGAGGTGGTGGAGATCCCCACCCACAAGCCCATGATCCGGGTGGACCGGGAGGACCTCGTCTACAAGACCGAGGAGGCCAAGTGGCGGGCGGTGGTGGAGGACATTGTCCAGCGCCACGAGAAGGGCCAGCCCGTGCTGGTGGGCACGGTCTCCATCGAGAAGTCCGAGAAGCTCTCGGCCATGCTGAACCGCCGGGGGATCCCCCATCACGTCCTCAACGCCAAGCACCACGAGAAGGAGGCCATGATCATCGCCCAGGCCGGCCGGGTGGGGGCGGTCACGGTGGCCACCAACATGGCCGGGCGGGGCGTGGACATCCTCCTCGGAGGCAACCCCGAGTACCTGGCCCGCCAGGAGATGGCCGCCCGGGGCTGGGACAACGACCGCTACCTCCTCTTCGAGATGTCCCCCGAGGAGCGGGCGGCGTACGAGGCCGAGTACCGCCCCCTCTACGAGAAGTACAAGGCCATCACCGACGCCGAGCACGAGGAGGTGGTGAAGCTCGGGGGCCTCTACGTGCTGGGGACCGAGCGCCACGAGTCCCGCCGGATCGACAACCAGCTCCGGGGCCGGTCCGGGCGGCAGGGGGACCCCGGGGAGTCCCGCTTCTACCTCTCCCTGGAGGACGACCTGATGCGGCTGTTCGCCTCGGACCGGATCGGGCGGATCATGGACCGCCTCAAGTGGCCGGAGGACGAGCCCATCACGGCCCGCATGGTGACCCGGGCCATCGAGACCGCCCAGCGCAATGTGGAGGAGCACAACTTCAACATCCGCAAGAACGTGCTCAAGTACGACGAGGTCATGAACCGCCAGCGGGAGGTGGTCTACGGGGAGCGGCGGAGGATCCTCGAGGGCCGGGACCTCAAGGAGGAGGCCCTGGCCTGGGTGGAGGACCTGGTGCGGGACACGGTCCGCCGCTACGTCTCCCCCGACGTCTACGCCGAGGAGTGGGACCTGGAGGGGCTGGCCGCGGCCCTCCAGGCCGTCTACCCCACCTCCCTCACCAAGGAGCGGCTGGGGGAGGCGGGCAGCGCCGAGGAGATCGAGGAGCTGGCCGTGGCCGAGGCCCTGGAGGCCTACGAGGCCAAGGAGCGGGAGCTGGGGGTGGACGAGCGCACCGGCCAGCCCGTCCTGCGGGAGCTGGAGCGGATGGTGCTGCTCTCCCTCCTCGACAACGCCTGGCGGGAGCACCTGTACGAGATGGACTACCTCCAGGAAGGGATCGGGCTGCGGGCCTACGGGCAGCGGGACCCCCTCACCGAGTACCAGCGCGAGGCCTTCGCCATGTTCGAGCAGATGGAGCAGCGGATCCGGGAGGAGTTCGTCCGCTACCTCTACCGGGTCCAGGTGGTCCGGGCCGACGAGCCGGGCCGGCCCCGCCCCCAGCGGGTGGCGCCGGTGCGGGCCGCGCCGGCCGTGACCGTGGCCAGCCGGGGCCGGGACCCCCGGGGGGAGCCGGCCGCCCCGGCCCAGGCGGTGAGCACCAAGGTCCCCCGGAATGCCCCCTGCCCCTGCGGGTCGGGGAAGAAGTACAAGAAGTGCCACGGGCTGAGCGCGTAGGCGGGGAGCGGGCGTGAGCGAGTACGCGGACCGGATCGGGGACCTGACCCGCCGGGTCGAGAGCGCGAAGGAGTACCTTTGACGTCTCGGGCAAGCGCCGCCGGGCCCAGGAGCTGGAGCGGGAGCTCGCCCAGCCCGGGGTGTGGGACGACCCCGCCCGCGGCCAGCGCCTGACCACCGAGCTCTCCCGGCTGCGCGACGAGCTCGAGGACTTCGACCGGCTGGTGGCCGCCGTGGAGGACCTCCGGGTCCTGGACGAGCTCCTGGGCCACGAGGAGGACCCCGACCTGCGGGCCGAGCTGGTGGCCAAGCTGGGCTCGGTGGAGCGGGAGGTCGAACGGCTCGAGCTGGCCAACCTCCTCTCCGGGGAGTACGACCGAAACGACGCGGTGGCCAGCGTCCACGCCGGGGCCGGGGGGATCGACTCCCAGGACTGGGCGGAGATGCTCCTGCGGATGTACCTGCGGTGGGCCCAGCGCCAGGGGTTCGAGGCCGAGCTGGACGAGGTCCTCCCCGGGGAGGAGGCGGGGATCAAGAGCGCCACCTTCACGGTCAAGGGCCCCAACGCCTACGGCCTGCTCTCCGCCGAGCGGGGGGTGCACCGGCTGGTGCGGTTGTCCCCCTTCGACCAGGCCCACCGGCGGCACACGTCCTTCGCCAGCCTGGACGTGATCCCCCTACTCCCCGAGGAAGCCGAGGACGACATCGAGATCGACCCCAAGGACCTCCGCATCGAGACCTTCCGGTCCTCCAGCGCGGGCGGCCAGCACGTGAACGTGACGGACTCGGCCGTGCGGATCACCCACCTCCCCACGGGGATCACCGCGGCCTGCCAGAACGAGCGGTCCCAGATCCAGAACCGGGCCGTGGCCATGCGGATCCTCAAGGCCCGCCTGGCCGAACGGCTCCGCCGGGAGCGTCAGCAGAAGCTGGAGAGCCTCCGGGGGGAGCGCCGGGACATCGAGTTCGGCTCCCAGATCCGCTCCTACGTCCTCCACCCCTACCGCCTGGTCAAGGACCACCGGACCGGGGTGGAGACGGGCAACGTGGACGCCGTCCTGGACGGGGAGATCGAGCCGTTCATCGAGGCCGAGCTCAGGCGGCGGGCCGCCGCCCGCCGGGACTAGCCCCCGGCCTCCGGTCGGCCCTGGGGCCGGCCGACCGCCTCCCCTCCAGGAGGCCTGGGACCTCGGGCCAGGGAGGCGGTCCAGGCCGGAACCAAAGTCCGGGCCGGAAAGCCGACCATCGCCCGTAGACGGGCCTGAGGCGGGCGGGCAGACTCGGGCCATGCCAGCCAGGCGGTTCCCTTCGCTTCGGGCCCTGGGGGCCACCCCCGCCGGCTCGGCCCTCCGCCAGTACGGGCGGGGCCGGGTGTGCATCCGGTGCGGGGCCGTGCTCAGCCGCTACAACCGCTCCGGGGCCTACTGCTTCATCCACCAGCGCAAGCGGGTGGTCATCCCCGAGCACTGGTGAGCCGGGGGGTCAGCCCCCGGGGGGTCAGCCCCCGGCCACGCTGAGGGCGGGGCGGGCCGGCGCCGCCGCCGCTCGGGGTTTCAGGGCCTTGAAGATCATCTCCGAGGCCCCCACGTAGCGGACCTCCAGGACCGTGAGCCCCAGCCGCTCGATCTCCCGGCGGAGCTCGCGGCGGGTGTAGGGGTTGACGTGCTCGGTGGCGTAGCCCTGGGGGAAGACCAGCTTGTAGAGGCCCTCCAGCACCCGCCAGGTCCAGCGCCCGTAGTCCGGGGTGCCCAGGACCAGGACCCCTCCGGGCTGGAGGACCCGGACCATGTCGGAGAGGTCCACCTGCTCCCGGGGGATGTGCTCGATCACCTCCGAGCAGATGACCGCGTCGAAGGTCTCGTCCGCGAAGGGGAGCCGGTCCAGGGAGGCCTGGACGAGCTCCCGGGCCGGGGCCCGCAGCCAGCGGAGCTTTCGCATCTGCGTGTCCAGCCCCACGGCCTGGGGCAGGCTCTGGACGATGCGGCTGGAGCCGCAGCCGATGTCGAGGATGCGGCGGGCCCCCTCCACCATCTCCCGGATCACCCGGAACCGGGCCCGCTGCCAGTACCGCTGCAGGGGGATCCAGGAGTCGAAGGCCCGGTGGTCGTAGTCGGCAGCCTTGACCGAGTTGCGGAGGACCGCCATCCGGCCCAGCGTCCGCAAATACCCCGCCCCCAGCTCGGCGAACCGCCCCCTGGCCCACCCCGGCGGGTGGCGGTAGAAGAGCGGCACCTCGAGGATCTTCCAGCCCTGGCTGAAGGCCCGGACCAGGATCTCCTGGAGGGCGTCCAGGCCCTCCGCCCGCACCGGCCCCACGTCCTCCAGCACGGCCCGCCGGTACATCCGGAAGGCGCTGGAGAGGTCCCGGTGGGGGAGGGCGAGGAGCATCCGGTACAGGCGGTTCAGGGCCCGGCTGGCCAGCCGCCGGTACAGGGGCATCTCCGCCACCGCCCCCGGCACGTAGCGGGAGGCGATGAGGACGTCCGCCTCGTGGCGGCGCAGCCACAGGGTCCGGATGAACTCCGGGCTGTGGGAGAAGTCGGCGTCCATGGTGACCACCCAGGCCCCCCGGGCCGCCTGGAGCCCCGCGTTCAGGGCCCGGCCGTACCCCTGGCCGAGCAGCGGCACGGCTCGGGCCCCCTCCCGCCGGGCCAGGTCCGTCACGGGGTCCTCGGGCGGGGCCACCACCACCACCTCGGAGGCCCCCGGGACTACCGAGTCGAGGACCGAGAAGAGCCGGGGGAGGAGCCGCCCCAGGCTGTGCTCCCCGTTCCACACGGGGAGGACGACCGAGAGCTGCACGTCGATGGGGTTCCGCACGGTGGTCTCCTTCGGCTCCCTCCGAGGATAGCCCATGGGCCTCCGCCCCAAACCTCGACTTGCCCCGGGGGCGGGCTCTGGTAGCATTCACGGGCCGGCTCGAACAGGTCGAACGTCTCCACCGTGACCGACCCATGATCAAGCTCGTACACGTGACCAAGGTCTACAAGGACTCGGTCAAGGCCCTCGACGACGTGTCGGTAGAGATCGGCAAGGGGGAGTTCGTCTTCGTGGTGGGGCCCTCCGGCTCCGGGAAGTCCACCCTCATCCGGCTGCTGCTCAAGGAGGAGGAGCCCACCCGGGGTGACATCTACGTGGCCGGCAAGCACCTCGGGCGGCTCTCCCCCTGGAAGGTGCCCTACCTGCGGCGCAACATCGGCACGGTCTTCCAGGACTTCAAGCTCCTCCCGGACAAGACCGTCTTCGAGAACGTGGCCTTCGCCCTGGAGGTCATCGGGAAGCCCCGCCACGTCATCAACCAGCGGGTCCCGGAGATTCTGGAGCTGGTGGGCCTGGGGAGCAAGCTCCACAACTACCCCGACGAGCTGTCCGGAGGGGAGCAGCAGCGGGTGTCGATCGCCCGGGCCTTCGTGAACCGGCCCCTCATCCTGCTGGCGGACGAGCCCACGGGGAACCTCGACCCGGCCACCTCCGTGGAGATCATGAAGCTCCTGGACCGCATCAACCGCACGGGCACCACGGTCATCATGGCCACCCACGACAACGCCATCGTGGACGCCATGCGCCGGCGGGTGGTCGAGCTCGACCAGGGCCGGGTAGTCCGGGACCAGGCCCGGGGGGTCTACGGGTACGGGGCCTAGCCGGAGGTCCGGGTGCGGGTCGAGTACTACTTCAAGGAGACCGTCCAGGGGCTGCGGCGCAACGGGCTCCTGGCCTTCGCCGCGGTCTCCACGGCCTTCATCGCCCTGTTCCTCCTGGGGATGGCCCTGCTGGTCCGGGCCCAGGTGAACAAGGTCATCGACCTCTGGACGGCCGGGGTGGAGGTGTCGGTGTTCCTCGAGGACACCATCAGCCCGGCCCAGCAGCAGCACCTGGCCTCGCTGCTCGCCTCCATGCCCGAGGTGGCCAGCGTCCGCTACGAGTCCAAGCAGCAGGCCTACGAGCGGGCCAAGGAGATCTTCCGGGACCAGCCCGAGGTCATCCAGAACGTGGAGCCGGACGCCTTCCCGGCCTCGTTCCGGGTCAAGCTCGCCGACCCCGAGCAGTTCCGGGTGATCCAGGCCCGCCTCCAGGGCCAGCCCGGCATCGACGACATCGTGGACCACCGCCAGCTCCTCACCCGGCTGTTCGCCCTGACCGACGTGTTCCGGGTGGGGATGTTCGGCGTGGCCGTCCTCATGCTGGTGGCGGCCGCCGCCCTCATCGGCAACACGGTCCGGATGGCCGTGTTCGCCCGGCGCCGGGAGATCGGGATCATGCGGCTGGTGGGGGCCACCAACTGGCACATCCGGATGCCCTTCCTCATCGAGGGGGTGGTGGAGGGGCTGCTGGGGGCAGGGCTGGCGGTCCTGGGCCTGTTCGTCATGAAGGTGTCGTTCTTCGACGACATCCGCAAGACCCTGCCCTTCATCCCGGCCCTGGGCACCTCGGACGTGGTGGCCACCGTCCCCATCCTCGCCGTGGCCGGGGTGGCCGTGGCCGCCCTGGCCAGCCTGGTGGCCATGCGGCGGTTCCTGGAGGTCTGAGGGCCGCCCGAGGGAGAGATCCGGCGCCCGGATCCCCCTCCGGCCGGTAGGCTTGGCGGGGTGAGCAGGGCGAAGGGGACCGGGCCGGCGGGCCGAGGGGACCGGACGGTGGCCACCAACCGCCGGGCCCGGCACGACTACACCATCGAGGAGACCTACGAGGCCGGGCTGGTCCTCACCGGCCCCGAGGTCAAGTCCCTCCGGGCGGGCCGGGCCTCGCTGGCCGACGCCTACGCTCGGGTGCGGGACGGCGAGGTGTGGGTGGAGAACCTCCACATCGCCCCCTACGAGATGGCCCACCCCCACCGCTACGAGCCCACCCGGCCCCGCAAGCTCCTCCTCCACCGGGAGGAGATCCGCCGGCTGGTGGGCAAGGTGGCCGAGCGGGGCCTGACCCTGGTGCCGCTCCGCATCTACTTCACCCACGGCCTGGCCAAGGTGGAGCTGGGGCTGGCCCGGGGCAAGCGGTCCTACGAGAAGCGAGCCGCCATCGCCGAGCGGGAGCACCGCCGGGAGGTGGAGCGGGCCATGAGCGCCCGCCGCCCGGGCCGCTGAGCCCCGCCTCCACCGCCCCGGGCCCGCGGCGGTGGGCGCCCCGCCGCCCGTCGGGTCAAGGGGCTGACAGGTCCGGCCGAACCTCGCTAACAGTGGAACGAGGCTCGATGAAGCGGGTGCAGGTGCAGCGCAGGGTCCGGAAGCAGCGGAGTCGGCTCGAGGAGGCCCTCCCCCTCGACCCCCGCGACCCCGAGGTCGTGCGGGCCAAGCGCCTGAGCCGGGCCTCCTCCCGCCGCTCCGAGCGTCGGCGTCAGGGGTCCTGAACGGCGGGCCGTCGGGCGACGGCTCCGCCGGGGCGGCCTCCCGGGGGCCCCGGGCCTGCGGGAGCCGGCCGGGCGCCTATACTGGAGGCGACAACTTCATACGGGGGTGCAGTGGCTTCGACCTGGGTGGGGAACCTCCTGGGAGAAGCGGGCCGAGGTCCCCGGATGCCTCGATAAACAGCCGGGAAAAAACAACTGCCGACGACACCGTCGCAGTCGCTGCCTAAGCGTTAGGCAGCCGTCCGCCGCGGGTAGCCTGCGCCCGCGGGCCGGGCGTCGCGAGCAGGCTCACGGTGGCGGTTCCGCCCGGTGGCCGCCCCCGGACACCGAAGCCGGGCTGGCCGCGGGGTGCTCGGCCGGCGGGAGCCCCGTGGCGAGACCGAGCCGCCGGCTACGCCCGTAGAAGGCCCGGGGGGTCGCTCAGGGACGCGGGTTCGACTCCCGCCACCTCCACGGCTCTCCGGCGGGTCCGGGGTCACACCCGAACCCGGAGCTCCTGCGGGCCCCGGATGACGTAGCCCGGCTTCCACCTGGGCTCGGTGGCGAGCTCGAGGCGGGGCAGCCGCCGCAGGAGGGTGGCGAACGAGACGTGGAGCTCGAGCCGGGCCACGGGCGCCCCGAGACAGAAGTGGATGCCCGCTCCGAAGGCCAGGTGGGGGTTGGGGTCTCGGGAGACGTCGAGGCGGTCGGGGTCGGGGAAGACCGACGGGTCACGGTTGGCCGAGCCGAACAGGAGGGCCACCTTCGCGCCCCGGGCAATGGGCACCCCGCCCACCTGGGCGTCCTCCAGGGCGTAGCGCCGGAAGAGTTGGAGGGGCGTGTCGAAGCGGAGGAGCTCCTCCACGGCCAGGGGCACGAGGGAGGGGTCCCGGCGCAGCCGCTCGAGCTGGTCGGGGGCCCGGAACAGGGCCAGCCACGCGGTCCCCGTGGCGTTCACGGTGGCCTCGTGGCCGGCGTTGAGGAGCAGCACGCAGGTCCCGACGAGCTCGTCCTGGGTGAGGCGGTCCCCCTCCTCAACCACCTGGGCCAGCTCGCTCACCAGGTCGGGCCCGGGCCGGGCCCGCCGCTCCCGGGCCAGCTCCCGCAGGTATCCGGCGAACTCCTCGGCCGCCCGGACCGCCCGCCGGGCCACCTCCTCCGTGGGGTTCATCTCGAACATGGCCGTGATGGCTGCCGACCACGGGCGGAGCAGGTGGCGGTCGGAGGGCGGCACCCCCAGGAGCTCGGCGATGACGGCCACCGGTAGCGGCTCGGCCACGGCCTGGACGAGGTCCACCTCCCCGGCCCCCGCCACCTCATCCACCAGGGCGTCCATGATGGCCTGGAGGCGAGGGCGGAGGCTCTCCACCATACGGGGCGTGAAGGCCCTGGACACCAGGCGGCGCAGCCTCGTGTGGTCCGGGGGCTCGAGGTCCAGCATCCCGGTGCCCACCACCCGCCAGAACGGGGCCTGCCAGCCGGGGGGCGGCTCCCGGCCCATCTCCTCGTGGGTGGCCACGTGGAGGTAGGTGCGGCCGAAGCGTCGGTCCCGAAGCGTCCGGTTCACGTCCTCGTACCGGGAGACCAGCCAGTGGCCGGTGGGCTCGAAGAAGCTGACCGGGGCCCGCTCCCGGAGCTCGCGGTACACGGGGTAGGGGTCGGCCACGAACCCCGGGTCCCAGGGGTCGAACCCGAGGTCGGCGGCGGTGAGGTGCTGGCGGACCATGTCAGGTTCGTCCTGCGGTTCGTCGCCCGGCCCCGAGGGCGATGGTAGCTGACGAGTTGACGGCCCCGGCCGCTCTCCCCTACTTTCAGGGTCACCATGGCAAGGGCACGGGTCGAACCGAGCGTCCGGGTAGCCGCCGGATAGGCGCGGGCCCTCCGGCGCCCGCGCCAGGCCCCTCCACGCAGCGAGCGGAGGGGTTTCTTGTTTGGGGGGCGGGGAAAGGCACGAGGGGCATCCGGCCCCGAAGGGGTGAGCGACGATGCAGCCGAGCGGGGACCAGCGGGTGAGCCAACGGATGCGGGAGGAGGCCGCGGCGCTCGAGGCCGCCTGGGCCTCGGACCCCCGCTGGGAGGGGGTGGAGCGTCCCTACACGGCCCTGGACGTGGTCCGGCTGCGGGGCTCCTTCCGCCGCGAGCACAGCCTGGCCCTCCGGGGAGCGCGCCGGCTGTGGGACCTCCTGCGGGGGCAGGAGTTCGTGGCGGCGCTGGGGGCCCTCACCGGCGGGCAGGCGGTCCAGATGGTGCGGGCGGGGCTCCGGGCCATCTACGTGAGCGGCTGGCAGGTGGCGGCCGACCAGAACCTGGCCCTCGAGACCTACCCGGACCAGAGCCTCTACCCGGCCACCAGCGTCCCGGCCCTGGTCCGGAGGATCAACAACGCCCTGCTGCGCCAGGACCAGATCCAGTGGGCCGAGGGCCGGGACGACGTGGACTGGTTGGTGCCGGTGGTGGCCGACGCCGAGGCCGGCTTCGGGGGTCCCCTCAACGCCTTCGAGCTCATGCGGGCCATGGTGGAGGCGGGGGCGGCCGGGGTCCACTTCGAGGACCAGCTGGCCTCGGAGAAGAAGTGCGGCCACCTTGGGGGCAAGGTCCTGGTCCCCACGGGGCAGTTCGTCCGGACCCTGACCGCGGCCCGCCTGGCGGCCGACGTGATGGGGGTGCCCACGGTGCTCATCGCCCGCACCGACGCCCTGGCCGCCACGCTCCTCACCGGCGACGCCGACCCCGGGGACCGGGAGTTCCTCACCGGGGAGCGGACCCCCGAGGGGTACTTCCGGGTCCGGGCCGGGCTGGAGGCCGCCGTCCGGCGGGCCCTGGCCTACGCCCCGTACTGCGACGTCCTGTGGTTCGAGACCTCCACCCCGGACCTGGGGGAGGCCAGGGCCTTCGCCGAGGCCGTCCACGAGCGCTTCCCGGGCAAGCTCCTGGCCTACAACTGCTCCCCCTCGTTCAACTGGCGCCGGCACCTGGACGAGGCCACCATCGCCCGGTTCCAGCGGGAGTTGGCGGCCATGGGCTACCGGTTCCAGTTCGTGACCCTGGCCGGGTTCCACACCTTGAGCGCCTCCATGTTCGAGCTGGCCCGGGGCTACGCCCGGGAGGGGATGGCGGCCTACGTCCGGGTCCAGGACCGTGAGTTCCAGCTGGCCCGGGAGGGCTACACGGCCCTCCGCCACCAGCGGGAGGTGGGGGCGGGCTACTTCGACGAGGTCCTGCGGGTGATCACCCAGGGCGCGGCCTCCACCCTGGCTCTGGAGGGCTCCACGGAGGAGGCCCAGTTCGCCTGAGGGGCCGGACCGGAGGGGCAGCGGAGACGAAGGAGGCGAGGGTGAGCGAGCTCGAGGGCGTGGAGGTACTGGGACCGGTGGAGGGGCGGATGAAGGAGGTCCTCACCCCGGAGGCCCTGGGGTTTGTGGCCGCCCTCCAGCGGGAGTTCGGCCCGACCCGCCGGGAGCTCCTCCGGCGCCGGGCCGAGCGGCAGGCCGAGATCGACGCCGGGGCCGACCCGGACTTCCTCGAGGCCACCCGCCCAGTGCGGGAGGATCCCTCCTGGCGGGTGGCGGAGGCTCCGCCCGACCTCCAGGACCGGCGGGCCGAGATCACCGGCCCCACCGACCGCAAGATGGTGATCAACGCCCTCAACTCCGGGGCCCGGGTGTTCATGGCCGACTTCGAGGACGCCAACTCCCCGACCTGGGAGAACATGGTCCTGGGGCAGGCCAACCTGACCGACGCCATCGAGCGGCGGATCACCTTCGAGACCCCCGAGCGGACCTACCGCCTCGAGGAGGAGGTGGCCACCCTCCTGGTCCGCCCCCGGGGCTGGCACCTCCCCGAGCGGCACGTCCTCGTGGACGGGGAGCCCGTGTCGGGGAGCCTCTTCGACTTCGGCCTGTATTTCTTCCACAACGCCCACCGGCTCCTAGCGCGAGGGACGGGGCCCTACTTCTACCTCCCCAAGCTCCAGGGCCACCTGGAGGCCCGGCTGTGGAACGACGTCTTCTGCTTCGCCCAGGACGCCCTGGGCATCCCCAGGGGCACCGTCAGGGCCACCGTCCTCATCGAGCACGTCCTGGCGGCCTTCGAGATGGAGGAGATCCTCTACGAGCTCCGGGACCACGCGGCGGGACTCAACGCCGGGCGGTGGGACTACATCTTCTCCGTGATCAAGACCTTCCGGGCCCGAGAGGGGTTCCTCCTCCCCGACCGGGCCCAGATCACCATGACCGTTCCCTTCATGCGCGCCTACACCGAGCTCCTGGTCAGGACCTGCCACCGGCGGGGGGCCCACGCCATCGGCGGGATGGCGGCCTTCATCCCCTCGAGGCGAGACCCCTCGGTGAACGAGGTGGCCCTGGCCAGGGTCCGGGAGGACAAGGAGCGGGAGTCGGGGGACGGCTTCGACGGGACCTGGGTGGCCCACCCGGACCTGGTCCCCGTGGCCACCGAGGTCTTCGACCGGGTCCTGGGCCCCCGCCCCCACCAGAAGGACCGGCTCCGGGAGGAGGTCCGGGTGGAGGCCCGGGACCTCCTGGACTTCCGGGTGCCGGGCGGGGAGATCACCGCGGCCGGCCTGCGCAACGACGTGGCCGTGGCCCTCCGCTACCTGGCAGCCTGGCTCGGGGGGACGGGGGCGGTGGCCATCTTCAACCTGATGGAGGACGCGGCCACGGCCGAGATCGCGCGCTCCCAGGTCTGGCAGTGGGTGCACCACGGGGCCCGCCTGAAGGAGGGGCCGGCGGTCACCCCGGAGCTCGTGCGGGAGGTCGAGGACGGGGAGCTGGAGCGGGCCCGGGAGGCGCAGGGTCAGGAGGGCCAGGCACTGCGGTTCGAGGAGGCCCGGGAGGTCTTCGAGGAGGTGACCCTGGACCCCGCCTTCGTGGAGTTCCTCACCCTGGCCGCCTACCCCCGGCTGCCGTGAGGGTCCCGCCCTGGGCCGGGCCTGCAGCCCGACCGGGCCTCCATCCGGAGGCCGAGGGAGTACCGGACCCCTCGCTCCGGCCCACGGACGGAGTGGAACGGGCGTCCGTCCTCCAGGCCACCCAGGCCGGGCCCGCGGAGGAGGACGAGGTCCCCCGGCTCCAGCCTCCAGGTGTCGGCGGGAGGTGAGGAACGGGTGTCGTGGAGGGAGAACCGGGCGCGGCCCCTCACGTTCACCACCGCCACCAGGTGGACGAAGCGCTTCCCGTCCCGGTGGGGCGTGATGCCCAGGGAGCCGGCCCGGTACCGCTGGACGGAGGCCACCGTGGGAACCCACCGTTCGAGCCCCGGGATCCCCTGGCCGTCCCGGCGGACGGCGTCCGTCAGGGCTCGGGCCAGGGCCGACACGGCCGGCGCCCCTTCGAACGGCGCGGGCAGCTCGCATTCCTCGGTCTCCTGGCGGACGGGGCCCACCACCTCCGGAGCCGGCCTCAAGGGCAGGCGCTCCAGTTCGGCCTGGAGGGTCGGGAGGAACCCCCCGTCTACGGCTCCCCGGACCAGGGCCGCTCCCGCCGCGACCACCCGCCGCAGGGCCGCCCGTAGGTCCAGGCCCTCGGCCAGGGCACCGGGCCCCCGCCCACGGGCGCCCGCCGGGGGCTGGGCTGGAGACGGGGCGGTGGGGTCGTCCGGGTGGGTCCTCTGGCGTGGGGTACTCACGGGCGGCCGGAGCGAGGCGGACCAGGGTCAGCGTCTCAATGGTACGTGGAGTACCATGGGCTGACCCATGCCGGAGCCCACGGTCCGCGAGTACGTGTGGGAGGGTCGCGGGGGCCCGTTCACGATCCTCCTGGCGGAGGGCGTCTTCGTCCCCACCCACACCAGCCGGGAGGTGGCGGAGCGGCTCGTGGTGCGGCCCGGGGAGACCGTGATCGACGTGGGCTCGGGATCCGGGGTCCTCTCGTTCGTGGCGGCCCGCCTGGGCGCGGGCCGGGTGTACGGGACCGAGGTCAACGCCGTGGCTGTGGAGGTGGCCAGGCGCAACGCCGACCTCCTGGGCCTCTCGGACCGGGTGGAGTTCCGCCAGGGGAGCCTCCTCGAGCCCCTGGTCGGGATCAAGGCCGACGTCATCATCGGCGACGTGTCGGGGGTGCCCGACGCCATCGCTGCCGAGTCGGACTGGTTCCCGGGCGGCTTCAGCGGGGGCCCCACGGGGGCCGAGGTCCCCGTGGCCATGCTCCGCCAGGTCCCCGAGCACCTCCGGCCGGGGGGGCGCCTGTACCTGCCCACCGGCTCCATCCAGGACGAGCGGACCGTGCTCCAGGTGGCCAAGGAGATCTTCGGCAAGCGGATGCGCAAGCTCCACGAGCGCCTCCTCCCCCTGCCGGCGAAGCTGACCGAGAGCGCGGTGGTCCGCCGGCTCATGGAGACGGGGGTGGTCCGGTTCATCCGGCGGGGGAGCCGGCTGCTCTGGGAGCTCCGGGTCTGGGAGTGCGTGGCCCCCGAGTAGCGGCCCTGGTCCCCCCTCCGTCCGCGCCTCCGGCCCTGGCCCCCCGGTTCCGGCGCTCGCTCCGTACAGTGGGAGCGTGACCGCTCCCCGGGACGACCCTCCCCCCGCCCACCTCTCCGCCGCCGAGGACGAACGGCCCTCCGCCCTCCCCGCCTCCCGACCACGGTCTCGCCTCGTCCTCCTCGAAGAGGTCACGGTGGTCCTCTCGCTCTCCCTCCTGGCGAGCGCCGTCTTCGCCCTGATCTCGCTCTTCGAGGCCCCCGTCCGCCCCAGCGTCCAGGTGCGGCTGTTCGCCCCGGTGTCGCTGGCCCGCCAGCTGGCCGAGATCGTCTTCGACCTGGCTCCGGTGGCCCTGGTCCTCCACCTCGCCCGCCGGGACGGGGAGGACCTCGGCGAGTTCGGCCTCTCCACGGCCAGGCTGGGCCGGGACGTCGGGTGGGGCACGCTCCTTGGGCTGGGGGTGGCCGGGGCGGGGCTCGTCCTCTACCTCGCCTCCCTGACCCTGGCCGTGAACCGGTTCGTGGTCCCCATCCCGCCCACCGGCCACTGGTGGACGGTCCCCGTGCTGCTGCTGGGCTCGGCCCGGAGCGCCCTCCTCGAGGAGGTGGTGGTGGTGGGCTACCTGGTCCGCCGCCTGGAGCAGGTCGGCCTGGACGGGGGCCCGGCCGTCCTGGCCAGCGCGGTCCTTCGGGGGGCCTACCACCTGTTCCAGGGGTGGGGGAGCTTCGCCGGGAACCTCCTCCTGGGGCTGGTGGCGGGGTGGATCTTCCTCCGCTGGCGGCGGACCTGGCCCCTGGTGGTGGCCCACTTCCTGGTGGACGCCCTGGCCGGCCTGGGCTACCTGGCCTTCCGCGGGGACTGCGTCTTCGGCCTCTGCATCCCCTGAGTGCTGGGGGCCCGACCCGGGCGAGCGCCGCGGGGCCCGACCCGGGCCCGGTCAGGGTCCCGAGGCAGGGGGCGGCCCGGAAGTATCCTCGACCCGATGGCCGAGACCATGCGCGAGGAGGTGCGGCTCACCAGGTTCAGCCACGGCGCCGGTTGAGCGTGCAAGCTCGCCCCTGGCGACCTGGCCCAGGTCCTGGGCCGCCTGACCCCAACCGAATACCCCCCCGAGGTCCTGGTCTCCCCGGAGACCGGAGACGACGCGGCGGTCTACGCCCTGCCGGACGGCCGGGTGCTGGTGCAGAGCGTGGACTTCTTCACGCCCATCGTGGACGACCCCTACGACTGGGGGAGGATCGCCGCCGCCAACGCCCTCTCCGACCTCTACGCCATGGGGGCCACCCCGGTCCTGGCCCTCAACCTGGTGGCCTGGCCGGTTGAGGAGCTCCCCCTCGAGCTCCTGGCCCAGGTCCTGGAGGGGGGCGCGGCCGTTGCCCGGGAGGCCGGCGCGGTGGTGGTGGGGGGACACTCCATCCACGACCCCGAGCCCAAGTACGGGATGGCGGTGACGGGGTTCGCGGACGGCCCGGACCGGGTGGTGCGCAACTCCACCCTCCGGGCCGGGGACATCCTCGTCCTCACCAAGCCCCTGGGCCTGGGCATCGTGACCACGGCCGTCAAGCGGGGGGTGGCCACCCCCGAGCAGCTGGAGCTGGCCGTCCGCACCATGACCGCCCTCAACGCCTCGGCCTCCCGGGCCATGCTGGAGGTCGGGGTGTCCGGGGCCACCGACGTCACGGGGTTCGGGCTGCTGGGCCATCTCCACTTCGCCCTCCGGGCCTCTGGGGTGGCGGGGCGGGTGGATGCCTCGGCCGTCCCCCTGCTGCCGGGAACCCTGGACCTCGCTCGCCGGGGCGTGGTCCCCTCGGGGACCCGCAAGAACCACTGGTTCGTCTCGCCCCACGTCTCCTGGGGCCACCTCCCCGAGCCCGAACAGCTCGTCCTGGCCGACGCCCAGACCTCGGGCGGGCTCCTGATCGCGGTGCCCCCGGGGCGGGCCGAGGCTCTGGAGGCCGCCCTGGCGGCGCGGGGAATAGCGGGAGCCCGGGTCGGGGTTACGCGGGAAGGGGCACCGGGAGCGGTCGAGGTCATCGGCCGGCTCCGGGAGTAGTCGGGCCGGAGGGAGGCCCTCGCTCCGGCGGGGGAGACGATGGTAAATTCAACCGCGACGATGGAAATTCAGGCCGACGTGGCTCGAGAGAGCCAGGTGGGGTCCGGGGTGTTCGAGGTCCCGGCCCGGATAAGGGACGAGATGGTGGAGCACGCCCGGCGGGAGTTCCCCAACGAGGCCTGCGGGCTGCTGGCCGGGCCCGACGGGCGCGTGGAACGCTTCTACCCTATGCGGAACGCCGACCGGAGCCCCGTCACCTACCGGCTGGATCCCCGGGAGCAGCTCGAGGTGTTCGAGGAGATCGAGGCCCGCGGGTGGCAGCTCCTCGGGATCTTCCACTCCCACACCCACACCGAGGCCTATCCCTCCGAGACCGACCGGCGCCAGGCCTACTACCCCGAGGCCTGCTACCTCCTGGTGTCGCTGGCCGATCCCGAGCGGCCGGTCCTCCGGGGCTTCACCATCCGGGAGGGCGTGGTCGAGGAACAGGAAGTGAGGATCGTATGAGCGGATTCACCGCCTTCACCGAGGAGCAGGTCCTCCGGTACTCCCGGCACATCATCCTGCCCCGGATCGGGGCCGCCGGGCAGCGCAAGCTCCTCGAGGCCAGGGTCCTGTGCGTGGGGGCCGGCGGGCTGGGGTCGCCGGCGGCCATGTACCTGGCGGCGGCGGGCGTGGGGACGCTCGGCATCGTGGACTTCGACCGGGTGGACCTCACCAACCTCCAGCGCCAGATCCTCCACGACACCGCCGACGTGGGCCGGCCCAAGGTGGACTCGGCGGCCGAGCGGATCAACGACATCAACCCCGACGTCCGGGTCCAGAAGCACAACGTGGTCCTGAGCTCGGACAACGCCCTGGACATCCTGGCCCAGTACGACATCGTGGTGGACGGCTCGGACAACTTCCCCGTCCGCTACCTGGTGAACGACGCCTGCCAGTTCCTCGGCAAGCCCCTCGTGTACGGGTCGATCTACCAGTTCGACGGGCAGGCCAGCGTCTTCCTCCCCGGCAAGGGCAACCCCTGCTACCGGTGCCTGTTCCCCCAGCCCCCGCCACCGGGGTCGGTGCCCTCCTGCGCGGAGGCTGGGGTCTTCGGGGTCCTCCCGGGCATCGTGGGCTCCATCCAGGCCGTGGAGGCCATCAAGCTCGTCACCGGGGTGGGGGAGCCCCTCGTGGGTCGGCTCCTGCTCTTCGACGCGCTGGCCATGGAGTTCACCACGGTCAAGATCCGCTGGGACCCTGCCTGCCCGGTGAACGGGGAGCACCCCACGGTCACCGAGCTCATCGACTACGACGCGTTCTGCGGGCTCCGCCCGGGGGAGGTGCCGCCCGAGGCCGAGCACGGCGTGCGGACCACGGCGGTCGAGGCCTGAGCATGCCGGTCCTGGTCAAGCTCCCCACCATCCTGCGACGGCACGCGGGCGGGGCGGCCACCGTGGAGGCCAGCGGGGGGACCGTGCGGGACCTGCTCGAGGACCTGGACCGCCGCTACCCCGGGATCAAGCAGAGCATCGTGACCGAGAACGGCTCCCTCCACCGCTACGTCAACCTCTACGTGAACGGGGAGGACGTGCGGTTCCTGGGGGAGCTGGACGCCGTGGTGCGGGAGGGGGACACGGTCTCCATCCTGCCCGCGGTGGCCGGCGGGGCCCTCCCCCGCTGAGCCCGGCCGTCCCTGGTCCCGGACGGCCGGCGCCCCCCGAACGGTCGGGGCCCGGTGTTAGGCTTGCCCCGCAGGCCGCATCGGGGAAAGGAGGGGGCGTGCCGTCGGCGTTCGAGGCCGTGCAGACCTTCTTCGAGACGGCAGCGGAGCGGCTGAACCTCGAGCTCTCCCTGCGGGAGGCCCTGGCCACCCCGGCCCGGGAGGTGGCCGTCCAGGTCCGGGTCCCCATGGACTTCGGGGGCTTCAAGGTGTTCAAGGGCTGGCGGGTGCAGCACAACAACGCCCGGGGGCCCTACAAGGGCGGGATCCGCTTCCACTCCCGCGTCACGCTCGACGAGATGCGCTGCTTCGCCATGCTCATGACCTGGAAGACGGCCCTCATGAACATCCCGTTCGGCGGGGCCAAGGGCGGTGTCCAGGTGGACCCCAAGGTCCTCTCCGAGGCCGAGCTGGAGCGGCTGTCCCGGGCCTTCATGCGGGCCATCGCGGACGTCATCGGGCCCCAGGTCGACGTGCCCGCCCCGGACGTCAACACCAACCCCACGATCATGGGGTGGATGGCCGACGAGTACTCCCGCCGGTACGGGCCCACGCCGGCCGTGATCACGGGCAAGCCCGTGGTCCTCGGGGGCTCCCTGGGGCGGGACTCGGCCACCGGCCGGGGCTCCGCCATCTGCCTGCACAAGCTCACCAAGCTCCGGGCCTGGCGGAAGGAGGACACCACCGTGGCCATCCAGGGGTTCGGCAACGCCGGGTCGTGGCTGGCCCGCATCCTGCGCGACCTCGGCTACCCGGTGGTGGCCGTCTCCGACAGCCGGGGCGGGATCTACCACCCCCGGGGGCTGGACCCGAACGCCGTCCTCCGCCACAAGCAGGAGACGGGGAGCGTGGTCGGCTTCCCGGGCGCGGAGACCGTGACCAACGAGGACATCCTGGGGCTCGACTGCACCGTGCTGGTCCTGGCCGCCCTGGAGGAGGCGGTGACCGCCCACAACGCCGACCGGGTGAAGGCCCAGGTGGTGATGGAGACCGCCAACTACCCGGTGACCCCCGACGCCGACCCCATCCTGGCCGAGCGAGGGGTGACAGTGGTCCCCGACATCCTGGCCTCGGGAGGCGGGGTGGTGGTCTCCTACCTCGAGTGGGTCCAGGACCTCCAGCGGGAGCAGTGGCCGGAGGAGAAGGTGAACCGCAGGCTCACCGAGATCATGCGGGCGGCCACGGACGAGGTCCTGGGCCGGGCCGAGGCCGAGGGCCTGTCGCTGCGGGAGGCGGCCTACCTCATCGCCGTGCAGCGGGTGGCCGAGGCCGAGGTGGCCCGGGGCTTCCGGTAGGCCGGGGCCGGCCGGGGGCTCCCGCCAGCGGCCTCCCGGTTTGACCTTTCCGGCCGGGACGGTAGGCTAAAAGCCGAAGGGACCCGAAGGTGGTACCCACGCCCGGTCGGTCGCGGGAGACCGGTCCGCCCGAGCGGCGGAGCGAAGGGATCGGACGCTTGGTCACCACCTTCCGGTCCCTCTTCGTCTGCCCGGTCCCCCCTCCGGTCGGTGACGGACGCGGGTGGCTGTCGGGCCCAGCTCGGTGCCCTCCTACGGGGGAGGGGTGGCCCGCTTCCTCGGGGGGTCGAAGAAGGGGAGGGGGACCACCCGGGCCGCGACCGCGCCCCGGCGGGCCTCCACGGTCCACTCCACCGCCAGCTCCGTGCCCGGGGCCGCCACCTCCCGGGCCACCGAGGCCAAGGCGATGGCCCGCTTGAGGAGGGGGCTCCAGGCGGTGCTCGTGGCCCGCCCCACCTGCCGCCGCCCCGCGTAGACCGGGACGTGCTCCCGGGTGGCGACGGGGGACATCACGGGAGGGAGGTCGTGGGCCGCGTAGGCCCGTTCGATCCCCTCCCAGGAGAGCTCCAGCCCCACCAGGCGCCGGGGCGGGCCCCCGCGCCGTCCCTCGGCTTCCAGGGCCCGCCGTCCCACGAACGGGCCCTTCCCGAAGTCCACGAACCGGCCCAGGACCCCCAGCTCGAAGGGGGAGAAGGCCTGCTCGGGGGCCAGGGCCCGGCGGGAGCTCGTGTAGTCCACGTCGAGCAGGAGGAGCCCCGCCTCCACCCGGACCACGTCCAGGGCGACGAGCCCGGCCGGGCGGAGCCCGAACGGCGACCCAGCCTCCCACAGGGCGTCCCACAGCTCCACGGCCCGGCCCGACTCCACCCAGAGCTCGTAGCCCAGGTCCCCCGTATAGCCGGTGCGGGTCACGTCGACCGGGACACCCCCCACCCTGGACGGGCGGCGGTGGAAGTAGCGGAGGTCGGCGAAGGACTCGCCGGTGGCAGCCTCCAGGACCCGTCGGGCCAGGGGGCCCTGGAGGGCCAGGGCGGCCACCGACTCGCTCACGTCGAGGACCTCCACGTCCAGGCCGGCCGCGTTGAGGAGGAGCCAGCGGAGGGAGGGGTCGGCCGCGGTCCACCGGAAGGTGGTCTCGTCCAGGCGGGCCACGGTCCCGTCGTCCACCACCTTGCCGTCCTCGTCGCACCAGCACGTGTACCAGACCTGCCCCACGGCCAGCCGGCGGACGTCCCGCACGGTGACCCGGTCCACCAGGCGGGGGGCGTCCGGCCCCCGGACCAGGTACTTGAACAGGGGCGAGACGTCGAGCAGGGCCACCCCCTCCCGGATGGCGGCGTACTCGACGTCGTGGGCGTCGTGGTACTGGAGGGCGGAGAGATACCCCGCCCACTCCCGCCACCGCTGCTTGGCGTTGCGCGGCGCCGTCCTGGGGTGGAACGGCGTGCCGACGCTCACGGGAGGGCCTCCCCGCCGGACACCGGTCGATAGAGTATGCCCGCTCCGGGGGCCGCGGGGGCGCCCGGGTCCCCGGCGCCCCCCGGGAGCCTGCTGTCCGGGAGGGTCGGGTGCGGGAGCCGTACGACGCGGTGGTGGTGGGGGCCGGCCACAACGGTCTGGTGGCCGCGGCCTACCTGGCCCGGGCCGGCCTGCGGACGCTCGCCCTGGAGCGGCGCCCGGTCGTGGGCGGGGCGGCCGTCACCGAGGAGGTGTTCCCCGGCTTCCGGTTCAGCGTGGCCTCCTACGTGGTGAGCCTTCTCCGGCCCGAGATCATCCGGGACCTCGACCTCCCCCGCCACGGCCTCCACCTCCTGCCCCTGGACGGGACCTTCACCCCCCTCCACGACGACTACCTCTGGCGGACCAACGACCACGCCCGGACCAGGCGGGAGCTGCGGCGGTGGTCCCGGAGGGACGCCGAGGCCTACGAGGAGTACGGGGTCCTCATGCTCCAGATGGCCAGGCTGGTGAAGCCCCTGCTCTCGGTGGTGCCCCCGGACCCGGGCCGGGCCGACCCGCGGGAGTGGCTCCCCCTCCTCGGCTTCGGCCGGCGGTTCCTGGCCCTGCCCGAACGGCTCCGGGCGGCGTTCGTCCAGCTCATGACCATGAGCGCCGCCGATTTCCTCTGGCAGTGGTTCGAGACCGACCCCCTGGTGGCCACCATGGCGGCCTCGGGGATCATCGGCACCTTCCAGGGGGTCCGCTCCCCGGGGACGGCCTACGTGCTCCTGCACCACTACATGGGGGAGATCGACGGGGCCTTCCGGGCCTGGGGCCTCCCTCGGGGCGGGACGGGGGCGGTGAGCGAGGCCATCGCCGCCGCCGCCCGGGAGGCCGGGGCGGAGGTCCGGACGGAGGCCCCGGTGGCCCGGGTGCTGCTCCGGGGCGGGCGGGCCGCCGGGGTGGTCCTCGAGTCCGGCGAGGAGGTCCCGGCCCGGGCCGTGCTCTCGAGCCTCGACCCCCGGCGGACCCTCCTCGGGCTCCTGGAGCCGGGGACCCTCCCCCCGGAGTTCGAGGCCGCCGTCCGTCGCTACCGGCTCCGGGGGTCCTCGGGGAAGGTCAACCTGGCCCTGGACGGGCTCCCCGAGTTCAGCTGCCGGCCCAACCGGGAGGGGACCGAACACCTGCGGGGGGCCATCAGCATCTCCCCCTCCGTGGACTACCTGGAGGAGGCCTACGCCGACGCCCGGGAGGGGCGGTTCAGCCGCCGGCCCTACGTGGACATCGTGATCCCCACCCTGGTGGACCCCTCTCTGGCCCCGCCCGGCAAGCACGTCATGAGCTGTTTCGTCCAGTACGCCCCCTACGACCTCGACCCCTCCCTCGGCGGGTGGGACCGCCAGCGGGAGGCCTTCGGGGACGCCGTGGTGGGCGCGATGGCGGAGTTCGCTCCGAACCTCCCCGACCTCGTCCTGCACCGCCAGGTCCTCACCCCCCTCGACCTCGAGCGGGAGTTCGGCCTGAGCGAGGGCAACATCTTCCACGGCGAGCTCGCGCTGGACCAGCTGTTCTGGGCCCGCCCCGTCCCTGGCTGGGCCCGCTACCGGACCCCGGTCCCCGGGCTGTGGCTGTGCGGGTCGGGGACCCACCCCGGGGGCGGGATCATGGGGGCTCCCGGGCGCAACGCGGCCCTCCAGGTCCTGCGCTCGCTGCGCCGGGGCGGACGGTGAGCCGGTGGCCCGAGAGGTGAGCGGACGGGGCGGCTACGACGCGGCGGTGGTGGGGGCCGGCCACAACGGCCTGGTGGCCGCGGCCTCCCTGGCCCGGGCCGGCCTCCGGGTCCTGGTCCTCGAGCGCCGGGACCGGGTGGGGGGGTGCGCGGACACCTCCGAGCTGGCCCCGGGAGTGCGGGGGCCTACGCTCGCCCACAGCGTCGAACGGCTCAGCCCCCGGGTGGTGGAGGAGCTGGACCTGGGCCGGTATGGGTTCGCGGCGGTCGAACCCCCGGTGTCGGTCTTCGCCCCCCACCCGGACGGGTCCGCGGTGGTCCTGGAGCGGGACCTCCAGGCCACCGTGGGACGACTGCGGGGCCGCTCCCGGCGGGACGCCGAGGCCCTCCCCCCGTTCGACCGGCGGGTCCGAGCCCTGGCGAGCTTCGTGCGCCACCTCCACGCCGCTGTCCCTCCGGACCTGGGCCGCCCGGGGCGACAGGACCTCCTGACCCTCCTGCGGCTGGGGCGGGCCCTGCGGCGGCTGGGGCCCAGGGCTGCCCGGGAGCTCCTGCGGGTCCTCCCCATGGCCGTGGCCGACCTCGTGGAGGAGGCCTTCGAGGACGACGCCCTCCGGGCCGTGATCGCCCTCCCCGGGGTCCTGCTCACCTCCATGGGCCCGCGGTCGGCAGGGACGGCGGCGGTCCTCCTCGCCGCGGCGGCCGACGCGGGAGCGGGGGCCCTGGGACGGGTGGCGGTCCCGCTGGGAGGCCCGGGGGCCCTGGCCCGGGCCCTGGAGGAGGCCGCCCGGTCCCACGGGGCGGAGGTCCGGACGGGGGCGGAGGTGGTGGCCGTGACCACGGACGGCGAGCGGGCGACCGGGGTGGCGCTGGCCACGGGGGAGGAGGTCCGGGCCGGGGCCGTGCTCTCGGCGGTCGACCCCCGCCGGACCCTCCTCGAGCTCGTGGACCCCTCGGTCCTGGGGCCCACTCTCCGGTGGCGGGCGGAGCACATCCGGGCCACGGGGTCGGTGGCCAAGGTGAACCTGGCCCTGCGGGGCCTCCCGCGGTTCCCGGCCGCCGGGGAGGAAGGCCAGCGGCTCCTCCGAGGCCGGATCCTCCTGGCCCCCGACCTCCGGGCTGTGGAGCGGGCCGCCCGGGCCTGCCTGCAGGGACGCCTCCCGGACCGGCCGGTCCTGGAGGCCACCGTCCCCACCCTCTCGGACCCCTCCCTCGCCCCCGAGGGCGGGCACGTGCTGAGCGTGCTGGTCCAGTACGTCCCCTACCGGCTGCGGGAGGGGGAGTGGGACCGGCAGCGGGAGGCCCTGGGGGACCTGGCCCTGGGGCTGCTCGAGGAGTGCGCCCCGGGCCTGAGCTCGCTGGTCACGGCCCGTCAGGTCCTCACCCCGGTGGACCTGGAGCGCGGGTACGGCCTCACCGGCGGCCACCCCCTCCACGCCGAGCCCGGCCTGGACCAGTTCTTCGCCTGGCGCCCCCTCTTGGGCCAAGCGAGCTACCGGCTGGCCGTGAGGGGCCTCTACCTCTGTGGGGCAGGGGCCCACCCGGGAGGCGGGGTGACCGGGTGGCCGGGGCGAAACGCGGCCCGCGTGGTCCTGGCCGACCTCCGCCGGCGGTAGGGGGCCGCCCCGCACGGGCCGTCGGTGCAGCGCCCCGGCCGTGTCGGTGGCCGCTGCCATAATCGGCTCCGTGCGCAGCGACGACATCCTAGGGGCCATCGGCAACACTCCGCTGGTCGGGATCAACCGGCTCTCGCCCAAGCCCACGGTCCGGCTGTGGGCCAAGCTGGAGGGGCAGAACCCCACGGGGTCCCTCAAGGACCGCATCGCCCTGGCCATGGTGGAGGACGCCGAGCGGGAGGGGAAGCTCCGGCCGGGCAAGGTCATCCTGGAGCCCACGTCCGGCAACACTGGGATCTCGCTGGCCATGGTGGCCCTGCGCAAGGGGTACGGGCTCACCGTGGTCATGCCGGAGAACGCCAGCGAGGAGCGGGTCCGCCTCCTCGAGCTCTACGGGGCGGAGATCGTCTTCACCCCGGCCGAGAAGGGGACCAACGGGGCCATCGAGGTGGCCCGGCGCATGGCCGCCGACGACAAGTACTTCATGCCGTTCCAGTACGGGAACCCGGCCAACGTCCGGGCCCACTACGAGGGGACGGGGGCGGAGATCGTGCGGGACCTCCCCGAGGTCACCCACTTCGTGGCCGGGCTGGGGACCGGGGGCACCCTCACCGGCGTGGGCCGCCGGCTCAAGGAGCACAACCCCGACGTCAAGGTCATCGCGGCCGAGCCCGAGCTGGGGGAGCTCGTCTACGGCCTGCGCTCGCTGGACGAGGGGTTCGTGCCCCCCATCTTCGACGAGTCGGTGCTGGACCGGAAGTTCCTGGTCTCGGCGGAGGACGCCCTCCGGGCCACCCGGGAGCTCACCCACAAGGAGGGGATCTTCGCCGGCATCTCCTCGGGGGCCGTGATCCACGTGGCCCAGCGGGTGGCCGCCGAGCTCGAGACGGGGGACGTGGTCTGCCTGCTCGCGGACGGCGGCTGGAAGTACCTCTCGACGCAGGCCTGGGCCCCCGAGTTCGACGTGGCCCGCAAGCAGGTGGAGGAGACCCTCTGGTGGTGACGGTGGGGGCCCGACCCGGTCCGCCGGAGGCGGGGTTCCGCCCCCCCGGGGCCCGCCCATGACCGACCCCCGGCCCATCGGGGTGTTCGACTCCGGGGTGGGAGGCCTCACCGTGGTCCGGTCGATCATGGACGACCTCCCCCACGAGTCGGTGGTGTACTTCGGCGACACCGCCCGCTACCCCTACGGGCCGAAGCCGCTCTCGGAGATCCGGGGCTACGCGGTGGAGATCGCCCGCCACCTCCTCCGCCACGACGTGAAGCTCATCGTGGTGGCCTGCAACTCCGCCACCGCTGCCGCCCTGGACGACGTCCGGGAGGCCGTGCCCGTGCCGGTGGTGGGGGTGATCGAGCCCGCGGTGCGGGCCGCGGCCCGAGCCACCCGCAACGACCGGGTGGGGGTGATCGGGACCGAGGCCACGGTGGCCAGCGGGGCCTACCAGCGGGCCCTGGCCAAGGTGGCCCCCGAGGTGCAGCTGGTGGCCCGGGCCTGCCCCCGGTTCGTGGAGTTCGTGGAGCGGGGCGACACGACCAGCCCCGAGCTCCTAGCCACCGCCAACCGGTACCTGGCCCCGCTCAAGGAGGCCGGAGTGGACACCCTCATCCTGGGCTGCACCCACTACCCCCTGCTCCGGGGGGCCATCCAGCACGTGATGGGCCCGGGAGTCCTCCTGCTCTCCTCCGCCGACGAGACGGCCAGCGACGTCTACGACGTGCTGGCCAGGGAGGGGCTGCTGGCGGACGGGGGCGAGCCCGTCCACCGGTTCGAGTGCTCGGGGGACCCCGCGTGGTTCGCCGTCCTGGGGCGGCGGTTCCTGGGGCCGGAGTTCACGGGGGCGGAGCGGGTGGTCCCCGAGCCCGTGGGGGGCTGAGGTGGAGCTCGTCGTCCTGGGGGCGGGCGGGGGGTGGCCCGGTCCGGGCGGGGCCACCGCCGGGTACCTCCTGCGGGCCGAGGGCTTCCACCTGTGGGTGGACCTGGGGAGCGGGACCATGGCCCGGCTCCAGCAGCACGTGGCCCTGGAGGACGTGGGGGCGGTGCTCGTCTCCCACCGCCACTTCGATCACCTGGTGGACCTCTACCCGTTCTGGCTCTCGCTCTGGTACCAGCGGGACCGCCCACCCATCCCCCTCTACGCCCCTCCCGGGACCTTCGAGCACGCCGCCCAGCTCACCCCGGAGATCGCCCAGGCCTACGACGTCCGGCCCGTGGAGCCCGGCCGGGAGTTCGAGGTGGGACCCTTCCGGGTCCGGACTGCCCCCATGCAGCACCCCGTCCCCACCTTGGGCCTTCGGTTCGAGGCGGAGGGCCGGGCCCTCTGCTACAGCGCCGACACCGGGCCCACCGAGGCCCTGGTCTCCCTGGCGGAGGGGGCCGACCTCCTCCTGGCCGAGGCCACCTGGCTCGACCGCCCGAGCGGGGCCGAACCGATCCACCTCACGGCGGCCGAGGCCGGGGAGGCGGGGCGGCGGGCTGGGGTGGGAAGGCTCGTCCTCACCCACGTGTGGGCCACCAACCCGAGGGAGGTGGTCCGGGAGCGGGCCTCGGAGGCCTTCGGGGGGGAGGTCACGGTGGCCTCCGAGGGGCTCGTCCTGGAGGTGTGAGGACGGTGGCGGGGGCGGAGGAGGCCAGGGTGGTGGGCCAGGGTCCGCTCAGGGCGGACGGACGGGCCCCCGCCGAGCTCCGCCCCCTCCGGGTGGAGATGGGCTACCTCGAGTGGGCGGAGGGGTCGGCCCTGTTCGAGATGGGGAAGACCCGGGTGCTGGTCTCGGCGAGCTACGAGCCCAAAGTCCCCCGGTTCCTGCAGGGGACGGGGAGCGGCTGGGTGAGCGCGGAGTACGCCATGCTGCCGCGGGCCACGGCGGTCCGAACCCCCCGGGAGGTCCAGGCCGGGAGGCCGTCGGGCCGGACCCAGGAGATCCAGCGGCTGGTGGGCCGCTCGCTGCGCTCGGTCACCGACCTCCAGCGGATGGGGGAGGCCACGATCTGGATCGACTGCGACGTGCTCCAGGCGGACGGAGGAACCCGGACGGCCTCCATCACTGCCGGCTACCTGGCCCTGGCCCAGGCCGTGGCCCGGCTGGCCGCCGAGGGGATCCTGCCCCCGGACCTCCTGCGGGACTCGGTGGCCGCGGTGAGCGCGGGGATCGTGGACGGGGCGCTCCTCCTCGACCTGTGCTACGAGGAGGACGCCCGAGCCGAGGTGGACTTCAACGTGGTGATGACGGGCTCGGGGGAGCTCGTCGAGGTCCAGGGGACCGCCGAGGGGAGGGCCTTCACCAGGGACCAGCTCGACGTCCTGCTGGACCTGGCGGCCCGGGGGATCCGGGAGCTCACCGAGTTCCAGCGGCGGACCCTGGCCGGCCTCCCGTCCCCGTGAGCTTCCGAGCCTCCCGCCCGCGTGTGCTCCCGGTGTCCGTAAGCTTGCCGCCCCCGTGAGCTTCCCGCGCCGCCTGGTCCTGGCCACCCGCAACCCGGGCAAGGTCCGGGAGGTCCTCCGGATCTGCGCGGGCTGGCCGGTGGAGTGGCTCACCGACCTGGACGCCTCCTGGCCGGACGTGGAGGAGACCGGCGGGGACTACCTAGCGAACGCCCGGCTCAAGGCCAGGACAGCGGCCCGGGCCCTGGGGGTGCCGGCCCTGGCCGACGACTCGGGGATCGAGGTTGACGCCCTGGGCGGGGGGCCGGGGCCGGAGTCGGCCCGGTTCGCGGGCCCGGGGGCCACGGACCGGGAGAACCTCGAGCTGCTCCTGGAGCGGGTGCGGGGTGTCCCCGAGGGCCGGCGGACCGCCCGCTACCGGTGCCTGGCCGTGTGCGTCTGGCCCGACGGGCGGGAGGTGTGGGCGGAAGGGGTGTGCGAAGGGCGCCTGGTCCTGGAGCCCCGGGGGACCGGAGGGTTCGGCTACGACCCCATCTTCGTCCCGGAGGGCCTGGACCGGACCATGGCCGAGCTGGCCCCGGAGGAGAAGGACGCCGTGAGCCACCGGGGGCGGGCCTTCCGGGCCCTGGGGGAGCGCCTGGGCAGGTACAACGCTCCTCCTCGAACCGGCATGTGAGGGTGGTACCCTACGTGTGCCATGCGGAAGACCAGCGTGTACTTGACCGAAGAGGAGTGGGAGGCGCTGCAGCGGACGGCTGCGGAGACCGGGCGCTCCCAGTCGGAGCTGATCCGAGAGGGAGTCCGGCGGGTGACCGCCCGCAGGCCCCGGCGGTTCCGAAGCATGGGGATGGGTGAGGGCACGGGCGAGCCAGTCGGGCGACGCGCGGAGGAGCTCCTGGCCGCGACCCTCGGGCCCCGGCGGTGACCATCGTCGTCGATGCCGGTCCCCTGTACAGCCAGGCAGACCGACGGGACCCCGACCACGATGCCGTGGTGCGCGTCCTCCGGGAGACCAGGGAGCCTCTCGTCGTTCCCGCTTTCGTCGCCGCTGAGGCCGACTTCCTCATCCTGACCCGCCTCGGCGTGGAGACGGAGCTCGCCTTTCTCGAGGATCTAGCCTCGGGGGCGTTCCAAGTGGAGTCGCTCACCCCAGCGGAGCTCCGGACGGCGACCGAGGTGGCGCGTCGCTACCGCGACCTGGAGCTGGGTCTCGCCGACGTCTCGGTCGTGGTCCTGGCCGCCCGGTTTCGGACCCGCCGCCTCCTCACCTTCGACGAGCGGGCCTTTCGCGCCGTGGCCCCGCTCCAGGGCGGGCGGTTCGCCCTGCTGCCGGCCGACCGGTAGGCGGCCTGGGCGGGCTCCGAGGCCGGCCCGGCCGGCCGCTACCGGATCACGAGCTCCTCCCCGGAGGCCAGGGCCACCCCCACGGCCCGCAGGCCCGGGGGGTCCGCGCCCACCCGCACCGGGAGCTCGGTCAGGGCCTCGCCCAGCCAGTCCCGGAGGGGCTCCTCGGGCCCTCCCACCTCCACCCAGGCGATCCCCGCCGGTGCCGTCCGGTGGGGGGCGGGCATGCGGCCCGGGTGGCGCTCGGGCGGGACCTCCCAGTGGATGAAGAACGGCAGGGAGCGGTCGGCCACGGCCCCCTCGAGCCCCGCCGACCGCCACCGGACCTCGGTGCCGTCGGGGAGGATCCGGGAGCCGCGGGCCACGGTGAGATCCAGCCGGGCCGCCACGGCCTCCAGGTCCTCGGTGGCCACGCACCAGAGGAGGAGACGGTCCCCTTTCTCCACCAGGGTGAGGATGGCCCGGCCGAACGAGCTCCGCTCCGCCTCCTCCTGGTCCACCACCCCCACCAGCTCGAGGTAGCTGTCGCCCAGGGGCACGATGCGGTTCCCCGTGCCCCAGCCGGGGTGCCGGGCTCCAGGGACGGAGGCCAGCCCGAACTCGGCCTCGAAGCGCTCGGCCGCCCGCTCCAGGTCAGCCACGCCCACCACCACGTGGTCGATCCGCATCCCGCCTCGTCTCCAGCCCCTTCGACCACCCCCGGCCCGCCGCTCACGGCGTCGGGCTCGGGAACCGGCGCTTCCAGGCTATCCTGGGCGCCTGAGTCCGGGGGAAGCGCCAGGAGGGGGCCGCGGATGGGCGAGCAAGCACGGGCCGCACGGGAGTTCGCCGACCGGTACTGGGAGCAGCTCCTCGAGCTCGACCCGCTCCTCGCTACCGAGGTGGGGGACGAACGCTTCGACGACCGGCTTCCCGACCCCACCGACGAGGGGGTGGAGCGGGAGCGGCGGGTGCACGAGGCGGCCCTGGAGGAGCTGGGCCGGCTGGAGGAGGACGGGCTCCCCGAGGACCTCCGCACGGCCCTGGCCGTCGGGCGGGCCATCGCCGAGCAGGCCCTGGACCGGATCCGGTTCCGGATGGACCGACTCCACGCGGTCAGCCACCTGTGGGGCCCGGCCGGGCTCCTGGGAGACCTGGCCTCGGTGCAGCGGGCCGACACCCCCGAGCGGCTCGAGCGGTACCTGCGCCGGCTCTCGGCCCTCCCCGGGTACCTGGAGGCGGTGGGGAGGGTGGCCCTGGACGGGGCCCGCCTGGGCCAGACGGCCCCCGCCCTGGTGGTGGACCGGGCCATCGCCCAGGTCGAACGCCTCCTGGCCACGCCCCCGGAGGCCTCCCCGGGGGTCCAGCCCGTCCCAGAGACCGACGCCCGGGGCCGCCAGCGGGTGGTGGAGGTCCTCCGGGAGGCGGTGTGGCCGGCGTACGAGGGGTACCTCGAGGTCCTCCGGGACTACCGCCCGCACGCCCGGGAGACGGTGGGGCTGTCCGCCCTGCCCGACGGGGAGGCCATGTACGCGGCCCTGGTCCGGGCCTACACCACGCTCCCCCTCGCCCCGGAGGAGGTCCACCGGCTGGGCCAGGAGGACCTGGCCGGGATCCAGGAGGAGCGGCGGGCCCTGGCCCGGGCCCTGGGGGGCGAGGACCCCGACCGGGTCATGGCCGAGCACCGGGCCAGCGGCCGGGACACGGCCCGCACCCGGGAGGAGCTCCTGGAGCGGGCCCGGCGCCAGGTGCGGCGAAGCTGGGAGGCGGCCCCCCGGTTCTTCGGGCGGCTCCCCCGGGCCAACTGCGAGGTCCGTCCGGTGGAGGCCTTCCGGGAGGAGGACATGCCCGGGGCCTACTACGTGCCGCCCACCCACGACGGGTCCCGGCCCGGGGTGTATTACGTGAACACCTCCCACCTCGACGCCCGCCCCCTCCACCAGCTGGCCGCCACCACCTATCACGAGGCCAACCCCGGGCATCATTTCCAGCTCTCCATCGAAGTGGAGTTCAGCGATCGCCCGCCCCTCAGGCGGTTCGGAGGGTTCCTGTCCGGGACGGCCTTCATCGAGGGCTGGGGCCTCTACAGCGAGCGCCTGGCCGACGAGATGGGGCTGTTCGAGGACGACTGCGAGCGGATGGGCATGCTCGAGGCCCAGGCCTGGCGGGCCGCCCGCCTGGTGGTGGACACCGGCCTCCACGCCTTCGGCTGGGACCGGGAGCGGGCCGTGGCCACCCTGGAGGGAGCCGGGGTCCCCAGAAAGGACGCGGAGGTGGAGGTGGACCGCTACATCGCCGCCCCCGGGCAGGCCCTGGCCTACAAGGTGGGCCAACTCCACATCCTCAAGCTCCGGCGGGCGGCCGAGGAGCGGGCCGGCCCCTCCTTCTCGCTGCGGGCCTTCCACGACCGGCTGCTGGCCCTGGGGTCCCTCCCCCTCCCCGTGCTCGAGCGGGAGCTGGGCCTCACAGGAGCAGGGTGACGGCCCCGATCCCGACCAGGGACAGGGCCCACAGGAGGTCCACGTTCACCCAGGCCCGCCGGAGCACGGCCAGGCCCACCCGCTCGAACACGAGGACGGCGATGCCGCCCGCCGCCAGGACCATGGCCACGGTGTGGACGGCCACCGCAGCCGAGGCCGCCCCCAGGGAGGGGCCCAGGGCCAGGCCCAGGGCCACGTGGGGCTCACCCGCCAGGGTGGCGGCGGGGGACAGGCCCAGCAGCGGAGGGACGAGCATCAGGCCGGCCCCGTGGGCGGTGGACATGAGGAACGACCAGGCCGCCAGGTCCTTCGGCCCCACCCGCATGCCCACCCACCGAGGGTGGCGGGAGAGGCGGGCCAGGCGGTAGGCCCCGAAGGCCAGCAGGGCGGCCCCCGCCCCCAGGTGCAGGGCCCGCGGGCTTGCCACCACCCGCAGGAGGCCTACCGCCGCGGCCACCGCGGCGATGGAGCCGGCGTGACCCAGGGCGATGGGGACCAGGGCCCGCCGCACGGCCCGGACGTCCCGCTCCTGGAGGCCCAGGGCCACGGCGAACAGCCACCCCATGGCGGGGTTCGCCCCGTGGACGAGTCCCAGCCCCGCCAGGGCCAGCCAGGGCCAGAGCCGCGTCACGCCGCCGTCCGGAGGCCTCGACCGCGGCGGGCCCCTACGGGAAGCAGTAGGAGTCCGAGGAGGTGTCGCCCCCCACCAGGCGGACCTGGTGGACCCGCTCCTCGCCGAAGTCCACGAAGAAGTCGGGGTCCACGGCCATCCCGCCGTCGGGGTCCGCGTCGAGCTTCACCATCCACCCCCGGATCCCGTCCGGGTAGAACTGGGGGTCCCAGGGGACGTAGAGCGAGTTCGTGAGGTAGACCCGCCTCCCGTCCCGGCTGAGCTCCACCATCTGGGGGCCTCCGCTCAGGGCCCCGGCGGCGGGGTGGGGGGAACGGCTCACGATCCCTCCCAGCCGCACCGAGGAGGCGAGCTTGGGCTGGAAAGGGTCGGAGACGTCATAGCGGCGGAGCTCGCCCGTCCCCCAGCAGGAGACGAACAGGAACCGGTCGTCCAAGGAGAGGTTGATGTCGGTCACGAGGGGCGGGACCGCCTTGAAGTCCTTGAGGAGAGGCGGGAGCTGCTCGGGCTCGGCGGGTTCCGCGGGGATCTCGATCACCTTGCGGGCCGCCCAGGCCCCGTCCTCCCGGTGCCACAGCCACACCGAGGACGAGAGGTCCTTGAGGCTCACCGTGACCCCAGCGAAGCCGTGGGCTTTGGTGGGGTCGTGGGCCGGGCGGAGCTCCAGGGCGATCTGGTGCTCGGGGCCCAGGTCGATCTCCTGGACGTGGCGGCGGCGCCGGAGGTCCCAGACGTGGAGGCGGTGGCCGTAGCCCGAGGCCAGCAGGATCTGGGGGTCCAGGCCGTTCTCCACCATCTTGGGCGTCCCCCACTCGCTGGTCACCATCACGTCGTAGCCCAGGTGCCACCAGAAGTCGTAGGCCAGGTACTGGGGCCCGCGGTCCACCTCCCACCGGCCCAGGGGCTCGAACGTCTCGTGATCCAGGAGGAACACGCCCCCCGGCCCCTCCCCGTCGGGGGCTCCCAGGGCGTTGAGGTAGATCCCGTCGGGCCCGCAGTGCACGGTGTGGGGCCGGGAGTAGCCGGTGCGGGCGTGGACCACGTCCGGCTCGATGGTCTCCACGATCCTGGGGGCCCGGGGGTCGGGCTTGGTGTCCACCACGTAGATGCGGGAGGAGCGCAGGCCCGGGACCACGAGGTAGCGCCGTTCCACGTGGGGGTGGGGGGCGTAGGGGCAGAGGGAGGCGGAGCAGGCGTTCCACCCGAAGTGGTGGAGCTCGTCGCCGGCCTGGGGCATGTCGAGCCTCCCCACAACCTGGGCGTAGGTCGAGGAGCCCGGGTTCACGTCGACCACGGCCAGGGCGTCGGGGACCCCCTCCCGGTGGGCGTTCACCACCGCCACGTAGGCGAGGTCCTCGGGCGGGGCCGCCATCGCCATCCGGGGCGAGGGGTAGAACGTCGGGTCGGGCCGCATCAGCACCATGAACTCAGCCTCCTTTCCCCTCCAGCCGAGACGCGCCTTGCGCCTCTGCTGCGCGCTGCCGGCTGCCGTCCGCTCCCTGCAGGCTACCGTCCGCTCCCTGGCGTTCCGGTGCCGCGTGGCGGGGTCCCTTCGCGGGCTCCCTCACGAAAGCGCCAGCTCCACCTCCTGGTCGCCCTGCGCGACCTCCACCTCCCGCTCGGCCCGGCCATCCCCGGGGAGCCAGGCCACCAGGCGCCACCGGCCGGGCACCGGGTAGAGGACGAACCGACCGGCCGGGTCCGTCCGCACCTCGGCCTGGAAGTCGCCCGCCAGATTGAGGAGCTGGACGTAGGCGAAGTCGGCGGGGGCGGCCCCCAACCGAACGGTCCCGGTGAGCCTCGGCATCCTCACCTCCGGGCCAGGCCCCGGGCCCGGGCGCCGGGGGCGGGCGGAGCTGCGTCGTGAACGCAGGTCTCGCCACCCGCCGGGAGGGCCCAGGGGAATCCGACCTTTTCAGTCGGATATAGGGAACCGCAGGTCGGCCGCGGCGTCAAGCGGGCCGCTGGCCGAGGGTGCGAGAGGGGGGAGTCGAACCCCCACGCCCTTTCGGGCACCGGATCCTAAGTCCGGCGCGTCTGCCGCTTCCGCCACTCTCGCCCAACGGAGAGGGTAGCGCCGGCGGGCTGGACGGGGGAACGGGAAGGGGCCCAGCGGATGGGGGAGTGGGCGTTCGTGGGCCGTGAGGGATTCGAACCCCCGACGCGCAGATTAAGAGTCTGCCGCTCTGACCAGGCTGAGCTAACGGCCCAGGGGAAGTATACCGACGCCCTCAGGCCCGAGAGGGTGACCGAGGGGACTCGAACCCCCAACCCCCAGGACCACAACCTGGTGCTCTCGCCAGTTGAGCTACGGCCACCGTGTGCCGGGGCGATTGTACCAGCGGGGCCGGGCCCCGACGCGCCTTGGGAACAGGCCATCTACGTGCGGTTTTGCGCGCGCCCGGTCCAGCGCGCCGGGCAGGATTCGAACCTGCGACCCGCTGCTTAGAAGGCAGCCGCTCTCTCCACTGAGCTACCGGCGCTCGTCCGCGATTGTACCGGCGGGGGCGTCTGCGCCCCGGGCGCCCGTCCTGGCCCGGCCCTCGAGGAACGCTCTCATCCGCTTCCGGCGCTCCTCGGAGCAGAAGCTCAAGGCGTACGCCAGCCGTTCGAGGTCCCAGCCTCCGGTCCCGCGAGCGGTGGCGTTGAGAACCGCCTTGGCCAGGCGCACGGCGTGCGGGGCGTGGGCCAGGACCCGCTCGAGGAGCTCCCGTGCCGCGCCCAGCACGTCCGGACCGTCGACCACGCGGTTGACCAGCCCCAGCTGCAGGGCCTCGGCCGCGGACACCGGCCGGCCCGTGAGGACGAGTTCCTTGGCCCGTCCCAGGCCGAGTTGCTGGAGGAGCCGCTGCGTGCCTCCGGCCCCCGGGATGATCCCCAGCCCCACCTCGGGAAACCCCACCCGGACGTGGGGGGCGGCAACCCGGAAGTCGCACGCCAGGGCCAGCTCCCACCCTCCGCCGAAGGCGTCGCCGTTGAGGGCGGCCACCGTGGGGACCGGAAGGTCCTCGAGTTCCAGGAGCACCCGCTGCACGAAGCCCTCCAGGGCCACCTCGGGTGGGCGGTCCACGAGCTCGCCCACGTCGGCGCCGGACACGAACGCACGGTTCCCGGCGCCCGTCACCACGAGGCCTCGGATCTCTCCGTCCTGGGCAACCTCGCGGACGACGTCTCGGAGCTTGAGCCACCCCGCTCTCCCCAGGGCGTTGCGACGCTCGGGACGGTCCACCGTCACCGTGAGGATCCCGTCGGCGAGCTCGCGACGGAGCAGGGGGCGGGTGGGGGCCGGCTCAGGCATCGCGGGCCCCTCCCTCGTGGTAGACGTAAACACCCCGGCCCGTCTTGCGTCCCAGGTATCCCGCCTCGACGTACTTGACGAGCAGTGGGCACGGGCGGAAGCGTTCGCCCAGGGTAGCGTGGAGATATCGGAGCACGCTGAGCCGGACGTCCAACCCGATCAGGTCCCCCAGCTCGAAGGGGCCCATGGGGTGGCCCAGCCCCAGCCTCGCCGCCCGGTCGATGTCCGGAGGGCTGGCCACGCCCTCCATGAACATGTACCAGGCCTCGTTGCCGATGAGGGCGGACAGGCGGCTCGTGGCGAACCCCGGGCGGTCGGCCACCACGATGCTTTCTTTGTCGATCCGGTCGCAGTACCAGCGGACCCGCTCCACGGTCTCCGGCTCGGTCGTCATCCCCGGGACCACCTCGACCAGCGGCATGCGGTCGGGCGGGTTGAAGAAGTGCATGCCCACGACCCGGCCGGGTCGGCGGGTCCAGCCTGCGATCTCGGTGATGCTCAGGGCCGAGGTGTTGGTGGCGAGGATCGCCTCGGGCGGCGCCACCCGGTCCAGTTCGGCGAAGACGGACCGCTTGACGTCCGGGTCCTCGGTCACGGCCTCGACGGCCAGAGCGCAGCCCTCGGCCCCCTCGGCCAGGGTCTCCACGTAGTGCAGGCGGGAAAGGGCGGCCTGGCGCTGCTCGGGGCTGGCCGTGCCCCGGGCCACGGCCCGCTCGAGCAGGAGCTCGATCCGGGACCGCGCCGACTCCAGGGCCCGAGGCTGGACGTCCTGCAGTCGGACCCGGAACCCTGACCGGGCGAACACCAGGGCGATCCCGTGGCCCATGGTCCCCGCCCCGATAACGGCCACCGGGCCGTCGGCCGCCCCCGGGGCGTCACGGCCCTGCCGGGTCCTCGCCTCGCGCGGAAGCGAGAAGGCCGGTAGGGCGGACTCAGCGGTGGATCCCATCCTGCAGCCCCCCTCCCAGCGGCTGTTGCGCGTACTCGCTCCGGAGCTGCCGGGAGAGCTGCCGGGCCCGGTGGAGGGGCTCCGGGAACCTCCACCGGCCGGTGGTGGACATCACGATGTCCCTGGCCACCTCGGGCGTCGTCCTCCAGGCAGCGTGGACGGTGATGGCGGCGCAGCGAGAGAGGGTCCGTACCCGGAACCCCACGAGCCGTCGCCCCACCCGCAGCGGCCGCCACTCCCCCCGCCCGGAGCCGGGCTCGTCGGCGGTCCCCACGATGGGCCGCTCGGTGACCCCCACTGTGGGGATGTCCAGGGCCGCCCCCAGCTGGATGGCCAGCCCCGCGCCACGCGGATGGTCTCGGCCGGCGGCGTTGACCACGATGATGTCCGGGCGCTGCGAGAGGGCCCGGACCACCTCCTCCAGGATCGGCCCCACGGTCAGGGCGAGGTACCCGGGCTGGTAGGGCCGGCGCAGGCGGCGCGTGGCGGTGGCCGTCGCCGTGAGGTTGCCTCCCTCCATGACCACGGCCGCCGCCCACACGAAGTCCTGGAAGTGTTCCAGGTTTCGTCCCGTGGGGAGGGAGACGAAGACCCCTCCCACCGCCGGGTGCCCCGTCCCCCGCCACTCCCAGGGCTCCACCTCGTCGGCCCGGCGGGCGAGCTTCCGCTGGAGCCGTTCCAGCTCCCGGTTGCTCTCGGGCCACCGGGTGAGCTCGTCGGCGGGCGTCGGGGCGGGGGGTGGCGAGGCCTCGGCTCCCGCCAGGGCCAGGCGGAGCCGCCACGAGGGCCGGCTCGGGTAGTCGTCATAGGCCGTGAGGAGCTGGCGGATGACCCTCAGCGCCGCCTGGAGGTCGGTGGGCTCCACCACGGACAGGAGGGCCCGCTCCTCCTCCAGGCAGGCTGCCATGGCCCGCTCCACCACGCTCCGGCCCGCCGGGGTGAGGACCACCGGGACGCTGCGGCGGTCGATGGGGTTGGCGGTCCGCTCGATGAGGCCTTTGGCCTCCAGGCGGTACAGGCGGTTGGTCATGGCAGCGGGGGAGAGGAGGAGCAGGCGGTGGAGCTCGCGAGGGGAAAGCTGGAAGGGTTTGCCCGACCCGCGGAGGGCGGCCAGCACCAGGAACTGGCCCCAGTCCAGCCCGAACCGGGCCGTGATCCGCTCGAACCGCTGCTCCAGGACCTGGGCGAGCCGGGCGATCCGGGCCGTCGCCGCCACGGGGGCGAACTCCTGAGCCGGGCGCTCGGCTGTCCACTCCGCCAGGATCACGTCGACCTGGTCGGCGGCCGGGCCGGGGACGGCCCTGCTCGGGAAGGGAGGGGCTGGTGCCGCCGACGGCGGAGGCTCTCCCGCTCCAGTCGAGGATCCAGGTCCGGCCGGCCGTGCCGGCCCGGGCGAGGGCGGGCCCGCCGGCCTCGGTGAGGCCTGCTCTCCGGGCGACCCGTGCAGGAACATGATCCGGCTCATGCCTCGGCCCCCGACCGGGACGGCAGCGCCACCACCGCCGACCCTGGCGTGGTCACCCGGCCTTGAGCGTCCTCCACCCACACCTCGAGCTCCACCAGGTGTTCCGTCCCCTCGCGGCGCACCCCGCGCACCCGCCCTCGGCACCGGAGCTCCCCGGGCCGGTCCAGCTCCCGGTAGGAGCACCCGAAGGAGACCACCCGCCCCCCCGGGGCCACCCACCGGTGGAGGAGGTCACCGAGGAAGGCGTGCTTGAGGGCCCCGTGCACGACGATGCCCGGCAGGCCGACGGACCGGGCGTAGTCCGCGTCGTAGTGGATCTCGTAGAAATCTCCGGACGCGGCGGCCCACATCACGAGCTGGCGAGGCGTGACCCGCTTGACGACCTCGGGGATCTCCTGTCCTGGCTCCACGTCCTCGCCGTAGACCTGGCCCTGCTCCATGCCCCGGCCCCTAGTAGTTGATCACGGTGGCCCGGACCCGAGCCACCGTCGCCTGTCCCCGCCGGAAAGCCGTCTCCCTGGTGATGATGAGCATGGGACCCACCCGACCCGCCCGCTGTTTGACCTCGACGATGCGGGAGGTGGCGACGAGCTCGTCTCCGGCCAGGATCGGCGCGCACAGCTCCACCTCCGTCCCCCCGTTCAGGCTGCGCTGAAGCCTGGGGTTGAGTCCCCGGATGGGCGGCCCGGGCTCCGGCTGGCCCGGCAGGACCCTGGGCACGCCCAGGAACCCGGGCGGGGCCGGGAGCCGCTCGAACCCGCGCCGGCGGGCCTCGGCCTCGTCGTGGAAGACCGGGTCCTCGATCCCCACCGCCCGGGCCCACATCCGGATCCCCGTCCGCTCGACCTCGTAGACGACGGGAGGCCACTCCACCCCGATGAGGGAGCGGATCTCCTCGGTGATGAGGTCTTCCTGTACCTCTGACACCCGTCCTCACCTCACCGCGGGCCGCTCGGCCGCGGCGCGGGAGTAGAGCTCGGGCCGGTACCACTGCCAGAGGACGCCCGCCTTGCAGGCCTTCTCCCCGGGGAAGTTGGGCCGGTCCTCCTCCCTCCGCAGGAAGCGGATTCGCTCGAGGTCGCAGTCGGCCACGAGGACTCCCTCCGACGTGGACTCGGCGAGCACCTCCTCCGGGGAGCAGATCATGGCGAGGCCCGGCCGGTGGCCTTCCCCGCCCACGACGTTCTGGCAGGTCGCCGTGTAGACGAGGTTCTCCACGGCCCGAGCCCTCGTCAGGACCCGCCACGTCTCCCACTGGGCCCGCTTCCACAGGCCGGCCGGCATGAGGATGAGTTCGGCCCCCTTGAGGGCGAGTTCCCTGGCCAGCTCGGGGACGTAGACCTCGCTGCACACCAGGAGCCCCAGGCGGCCGTGCCGGGTGTCGAAGACCGGGAGCTCGGAGCCCTCGCGGTAGGAGAAGTCCCAGAAGCGTCCTCCCCGGTAGATCCAGGGCCCCCGGGGCGTGGTGCGGCGGTAGCGCCCCACCTCCGTCCCCTCCGGTCCCAGGAGCACCAGGCAGTTGTGGTAGCGGCCGGGCTCGCCGGGGACCGGCTCGAGGCACCCCGCGACCACGTAGACGTCGAGGTCGCGGGCCCGGCCCGCGAGCTCGGGGAGGGGGTCGTAGGTGAGCGGGGGCGTCCAGGGCCCGGGGTAGGTCTCGGGGAAGCAGACGACCTGGGCCCCGAGGGCGGCCGCCTGCTCGAGGTAGCCGATGGCCCGGGCCACGTTCTTGGGCGGGTCCTGGACCTCCGTGCGGGGCTGCACGACGGCCAGTCGCACCGACTGGGTCACGTCACACCTCCTCCCACTCGGGGAGGGGCCTGGGCGGGCGTGCCCAGGGCTCCCTCCGCTTCCAGCTCTCGGATCCGGTCCTCGGAGTAGCCGAGCAGCGAGGCCAGCACCTCTCGGGTGTGCTGTCCGAGCTCCGGAGGCGGCGTCACCGGAGGCTCCAGTTCGCTCTCGACCTTGAGCGCGTTGCCCACGGTCCGGAACTCCTCCTCTCCCAAACGGAACGACCGCACCATTTGCCTGGCCTCCACGTGGGGGTCAGCGAAGACCTCCGCCATCCGGTTCACGGGGGCGCAGGGCACCCCGGCCGCCCGCAGCCGCTGAAGCCACGTCCCCGAGTCCTCGCCCGCGAACACCGCCTCCAGGCGGGGGAGGAGGAGGTGTCGGTGGGCCTGCCGGGCCTCGGCGGTGCGGAACTCCGGCTGCTCGGCGAGCTCGGGGATCCCCAGGGCTTCGCACAGGCGGGCCCAGAAGTGCTCCTCGCGGGGGGCCACGACCACGTACCGGCCGTCCCGGCACCGGAACGCCTGCCAGGGGGTGATGAAGGGGTGGGCCGAACCCTGCGGCTCCTGGTCGCGCCCGGTGTTGAGGTAGAGGGTGGCCACGTGGGAGAGCATCTCCACCATGACGTCGAACATGGCGATGTCGAAGTGGCGGGCCCGTCCGGGCTCCCGTCGGCCGGCCACCCCCGCTACCACGGCCAAGGCGGCGAACACCCCGGCCAGGAGGTCGGCGATGGGGATGCCCATGATGACCGGTGGCCGCCCCGGTTCGCCCATGATGGCCATGTGTCCGGTCATGGCCTGCAGGATCAGGTCGTAGGCCGGGAGGTCGCGGTAGGGGCTGTTCGTCCCGAACCCCGAGACCGACACGAGGACGACGTCCGGGTTGGCCTGCCGAAGGACCTGGAACCCCAGCCCCAGGCGGTCGACCACCCCGGGCCGGAAGTTCTCCACCACGGCGTCGGAGCGCCGGACCAGGTCGAGGAGGACCTCCCGCCCGCCGGACGTCTTGAGGTCGAGCACCACGCTCTTCTTGTTCCGGTTGTGGAAGAGGTGGATGGCGCTGCGAGGCCCGACCCCGTAGATGGCGGAGCGGCGCCCGGGGTCCCCGCCCGGCGGCTCCACCTTGATGACCTCCGCGCCCAGGTCGGAGAGGATCATCCCCCCGAACGTCCCCGCGATGACCTGCCCGAGCTCCACCACCCGGACGTGCTCCAGGAGCCTCACCTCAGCCTCCGGGCCGCGCGCTCGGCGTACCGGCGAAAGGCCTCCGGCTCGATGGAGAGGTTGGTGCCCGGCGGGGCCCCCGCGTCGAGCTCGAGCCACATGGTGTCGTTGAACCGGTTGAGGAAGTTGAACAGGCACACGACGAGGGTGAGCTCGACCGCCTGGGCCTCGGTGAACACAGCCCGGACCCGCTGCCAGGCTCCCGGGTCGGCATGGGCCTCGCCTCTGGTGATGCGGTCCGCCCAGAGGATGGCCGCCCGGTCCCGTTCGTCGAAGAGCGGACTGTCCTCCCAGCGGCCGTGGGTCACCGTCTCGATCTCCTCATCCCTGAGTCCCGCGACTCGACCGAGCCGCACGTTGTGCTCCGTTCAGAACGAACATCGGTTCAGGCTGGATGTCCTCAGGATGGCGAGCTCCTTGACCCTGGGCTCGAGCTCGGCGTCCGGCCCGCCCCGCTGCACGGCGGCGATCAAGGGCACCACCCACCGGGCGAGCTCGGGGGCGTGGGCGGCCGTCCGGGTGAAGTTGGAGACGAACCCCAGGAGCTCGCGGGCGGCCCCGAAGAGCTCGCGGGCCTCGGGGGAGGCTTCCTCGTCCGCGACCGGCGGAACCCGGGGAGCCACCGTGCTCATGGCGAACCGCTCCGGGGGTGGGCGGCGCGGGAGAACAAGGAGCCGTCGAACATCTGCCCTGACCACGACCGGAGGAGCTCCGTGGGTACAGGGGAGGGGAAGCCTGAGGCCTCGGAGGAGTCCTCGAGGCGGAGGGCGTTGGCCAGCCGGCAGGCCATGACCGTCAGGGAGGCCGCCAGCGTGAGCTCCACGAACCCTTCGTCATCGAACCACCGCCGGACCTCGTCGTGTGCCCGCCGGTCGCGGCGGGCGAGCCGGCGCGCCACCCGGTCCGCCCAGAGGACGGCCGCGCGCTCCCGGGGCTCCAGGGCCGGCGTGAGCTCCCAGTCGTCGGATTCCACGACCTCCACCTCCTCGGGGCCGATCCCGAGGGAGTCCGCCGTCCGCTCCAGGCGCACCCGCCAGTAGGGGCTGCGCTCCACGCAGGCCACCCGGAGGAGCGCCAGCGTCCGGGCCCTCGGGTCGATCCGCGAGCGCTCGCCACCGCCGAGCGCCAGCAGCAGGGCTGGGACGAGCCACCGGGCGCTCCTCGGGACCAGGGCCAGGCAGCCGGTCAGCCCCGGTCCCAAGGGGTCCCAGGGGGCCCGAGCCTGCCCGAGGCCACCGCTGTGGGCGTGCGCTCCGTCCATCGGTCCGGTGGGCTCAGAGTAAAGTCCACGGAGGGGCTCCCTGGCAATCGCCGCGCGAGGAAGTCAGTTCGATTCGATTTCAAATCAACTCCCCTTGCGTCCGCTCGGACCCCGCCTCTAGCATCGGGCCCCACACGGACCAGGGGCGGGCCCTGGGTCCCGCCGAAGGGGAACGGAGGGATGCCTATGGGACGTGGTCGGTTGGGGGCGGTTGCGGCGGCGACCCTCCTGGTGCTCGCCGCGTGCGGGGGTGCCCAGGAGGAAGGCCCGGGCGGGGCGGCCGGGGCAACGAGCCCGGGGGCGACGGGCTCGCCGGGCGGGTGCCAGAGCTACGAGGAGATCACGATCGGGTTCCCGGGGCTGCCGCCGGACTTCGTCCAGATGGGCCTCCCGCTGGCGATCCACCGCGGGGTCCTGGAGGCCTACTGCGTGCGGGGCGAGCTCGTGGCCACCGAGTCGGGGATCGCCGCCTTCCGTGCCACGATGGCCGGCGAGTTCCTGTTCTCGTACTCGGGGTCGGTCTCTCCCATCCTGGGGAAGGGCGAGGGGGCGGACGCGGTGGTGTTCATGAGCCCGGCCCACCTCCTCGACTTCCAGGTGGCGGCCCTTCCGGGGTACGAGAGCTGCGAGTCGCTCAGGAACCAGCCGGTGGCCACGGACGGGCCTGGAGGGCTGATTCACGCCGTCATGGAGCAATTCCTGGCCACCTGCGGGCTGGACATCGACCGGGACGTGCGGGTGCAGATCGGGGATCCCGAGACGTTCCCGGCCCAGCTCGCGTCCAAGGCGGTGGTGGCCACGGCCCTGCACGTGGACGAGAAGCTCTTCACCGAGCAGGAGATCGGGATCGACTTGGTCGAGCTGGGCAATTCGTGGGAGTACGCCCCGCTCTTCCACTACGCTTCACTGTCCGCGAAGCGCTCGGTCCTCGAGGAGAACCGTGACCTCTTCGTGCGGATCTCGGCGGCCATCCTCGAGTCCAACCGGTGGCTGGTGGACCCCGCCAACAAGGACCGGGCCGTCGCCGCCATGGCCGAGGTGAGCGAGCAACCGGAGGACGTCGTCCGACAGGCGTACGAGACGTACGGAACCCGCTTCCCCACGAGCTGCGACGAGGCTCTCAACCCGGAGGCGTACGAGTTCCTCATCGACCTCCAAGTTCAGCTGGGGAACCTCGAGCAGCCCTACCCCGTGGAGGAGCTCGTGGACCCGTCCGTGTGCCAGGACGCGGAGCAGCTCGTGGCCGAGCGGGAGGCCGCCGGCCAGACGGTCCCGTAGCGGGAGGTGAGACAGGCTGGGGACGTGCCGGGCGCTCCCGGGCCCGGCACGTCCCTTCCACAGCAGGTGGTGAGTCAGGTCGCGGAGACGCTGGCAGCGGAGGCCGAGGCCCGGAAGGGGCGTCGCGGCTTCGAAGTCGCCGGAAGGCTGTCCAACCCCTGGGTGCTCCGACTCTCCGCCCTGGCTCTCGTGCTCGGCGCGTGGCAGCTCTGGATGGGTGGCGGCCGCGTCGACCCCACGTTCGCGGCGCCGCCGTCCAAGGTGGCCACCTCCATCCCCAAGGTCGTGACCAACCCGATGTTCGTGGAGTCCCTGCTCAACACGTTGCAGCTCTTCGCCCTGGGGTTCGGGATCTCGCTGGTCCTGGGGACGGCCCTGGGGCTCCTCCTGGCCCGGGTCCCGGTGCTCGACGCGGCCCTCTCCCCCTACGTAAACGGCCTCTACGCCTCGCCGCTGCCCGCCATCGTCCCCATCATCACGGCGGTCTTCGGCTATTACCTCGCAGCCAAGCTCATCATCGTGGTCCTGCTCGCCATCTTCCCGATCCTCATCAACACCTACCAGGGCGCGAGGGACACCGACCCCCACCTGTTGGAGGTGGCTTCCGCCTTCCGGGCCTCCGAGCTCCAGGTGTGGCGGGACGTGGTCTTCCCGTCGGCCATCCCCCACCTGGTCACCGGGATCCGGCTGGGGGTGGCGAGGGGGCTCATCGGGACGGTGGTGGCCGAGACCTACGCGTCCCCCGGCGGGCTCGGCTACCTGATCCTCTGGTACGGCTTCCGGTTCGACATGGACGCCATGCTGGTCGTCGTCCTGTGCTTCACCCTCATGGCCTTGGTCTTCTCCGGCCTGGTCCGGGCGCTGGACCGCTGGGTGGCCCGGTGGAGGGTGAGCGAGTGATGGCCGCCGGGCGAGGTCGGGTCACCCCCCGCCCGGGGCGGACCCGCTGGCGGCGGACGGCCATCGCCGCCGCCACCGCGGTCGGGTTACTGGTCGGCTGGCAGCTCGCCGCTCCGCGCATGGGCACCGCCTTCGAGCTCCCTACCCCCACCAGCACGTGGTTGGCGCTGGTGGAGATGGCCCGGTCGGGGGAGCTGTGGACGGCCACGAAGGAGAGCGGCCTGGTGCTGCTCGTGGGCACTGTCCCGGCCATCGTCCTCGGGATCGCCATGGGAGTGGTGATCGGGGGCCTGCGGCCCCTGGACGTGGCGTTCGCCCCGTACCTCTACGCCTTCTACTCCACGCCGTTCGTAGCGCTCATCCCCCTGTTCCTGCTCGTGTTCGGGGTGGGGTTCAAGGGCAAGGTGGCCATCGTGTTCACCCTCGTGTGGCTGCCGGTCTTGCTCCAGACCATCGCAGGGGTCCGGGACGTCGACCCCCGGCTCCTGGAGGTGGGGAGGAGCTTCCGGGCCAGCGAGTGGCGGATGCTCTTCGAGGTGCGGCTTCCGGCGGCCATGTCGCTCATCGTGGCCGGCATCCGACTGGCCGTGGGACGGGCCCTGGTGGGGGTGGTGGTGGCCGAGTTCGATACGGCCTTCAGCGGGCTGGGGGCCGAGATCTTCCGGTACTCCCAGCGGTTCCGCCTGTCCCACGCTCTGGTCCCCGCCCTGGTCCTGGCGGCCACGGGGATCGTGCTCACGGCCCTGCTGCACCGGGCCGAGCACCGGCTGGAGCGGTGGCGCCGGGTGGACTGAGTCGCGTTGGCCGGTCGTGGCCGGCGTCGAGGAGCGGGTGAGAAGAAAGGAGAGGGGAACGGACATGGCTGTCGACCTGGAGCAGCGACGGGAGCTGGCGGGGGCCGCCGCGCGCGGCAGGGGTACCACCGCCGTGCGAGAGGAACGCAAGGGCGTCCTCCGGGACGACCCCACGCCCTGGTACCGCGAGGGTATGTGGGCCGTGAGCCCCTACTGCTACGACGAACGAGTCCGGAAGGACATGCACCTGCCCCAGACCATCCAGCTCATGGACATGACCCTCCGGGAGGGTCGACAGGTGGCGGGAGTGTCCGTGGGCCTGGACGAGGTCCTGGAGTTCGCCCGACGGATCGACGAGGTCGGCATCCACATCGTGGAGATGCACCACGACTACATCGAGGAGATCCGGCGGACCAAGGCCATGGGGGTGGGGTTCAAGATCCAGGCCCTCGTCCACCCCACCGCGGCCCTCAACCCGGAGCTTTGCCGGAAGGAGATCGACCTGTGCCTCGAAGCGGGGGCGGACATCATCTGCCCGGCCTTCGCCATCTCGGACTACAACTACCGGCTCGTGGAGTCCATGGGTGGGCTGACCATCTCCCGGGAGGAGGCCCTGGACCGGGCCTGCGAGGCGATCCAGTACGGGAAGGAGCAGGGGGCCTACCTGAACCCCAACCTCATGGACTTCTCCCGGCTCGACCTGGAGTGGCTGAAGACCATCGTAACCCGCCTCAAGGAGGCCGGCATCGACGCGCTCCGGATCGACGACATCTGCGGGGCCTGCATCCCGGCCGTCTACAAGCACCACGCCTGGGAGGTCAAGCAGATCCTGGGCCCGGACATCCCCCTGGCCATCCACAGCCACAACGACTTCGAGCTGGCCACGGCGGGGCAGCTGGCGGCCCTGGAGGGAGGGGCGGAGGTCCTCGAGGGCTGCATCAACGGGCTGGGCGAGCGGGCGGGGGTCCCCAACCTCGCCGTGCTCGCGTCGGTCCTCGAGATCATGTACGGCTACGACACTGGCCTCCGCCTGGACCTGCTCCAGGACCTCTCGGAGTGGGTGGCCGACGTGTGGAACCAGCCCATCCCCCCTCACCTGCCCGGGACCGGGAGGACGGCCTTCTCCCACGCCGCGGAGGTCCACTACGCCCTCCCCGAGGGGGACGAGTGGTCGTTCAACGCCTGGTCGCCGAGGGTCATCGGGAACACCTCCTACGTTCCCCTGTGCCACTACTCGGGTCCCCGGGCCATCCAGCGGAAGGTCGTGGAGGTCGGGCTGGAGCCCGTCTCCGACGAGGTGGCCGAGCGGGTGGTCGAGCGGGTGCGTCGGGAGGTCCGCCTCCGGCGCCGGGAGCCGAGCGACCGGGTGTTCGTCGAGATCGTCGAGGAGGAGCGCCGGCGGCCCTGACCGGCAGCGCGCCGACCGGCGCGGACGGAGGGACGGGAGGAAGAGCGCATGGGACAGCTGGCTGGACGCAACGTGTTCCTGACCGGGGCCAGCAAGGGCATCGGCAGGGAGATCGCCCGGGGGTTGGCGAAGGAGGGAGCGGCCGTGGCCCTGGTGGCCAGGACCCGGTCCGCCCTCGAGGAGCTGGCCTCCGAGCTGGAGGGCCTGGGAGGGCGGGGGGTGGCCATCCCCGCCGACGTGGGTGACGCCGAGCAGGTCCGGGAGGCCGTCCGCCGGGCCCGCGAGGCATTGGGCGAGATCCACATCCTCGTCAACTGCGCGGGGGTCCTGGACAACGAGGGCATCGTCGGGCACTCGGACGAGGTGTGGGAGCGGCACTACCGGGTCAACGTGGACTCCTACTTCTTCACGATCCGGGAGCTCATCGGGGAGATGATCGAGCGGCGCTGGGGGCGGATCGTGAACATCGTCTCGACCTCGGGCAAGGTCCCCATCGGGCCCAACCGGGCGGCCTACGTCTCCTCCAAGCACGCGGTGATCGGCCTGACCAAGGAGGTGGCCCTCGAGGCGGCCCCCTACGGCGTGACGGTGAACGCCATCTGCCCGGGGTTCGTCCTCACCGAGATGGTCGAGGAGAGCATGCGGAAGTTCGCCCGGGACTTCGGCAAGACCCCGGAGGAGACCCGGGAGGCCTTCGTGGCCAAGATCCCGCTGGGCCGGTTCATCGAGCCGCAGGAGGTGGTGCCGCTGGTCCTCTTCCTGCTCTCAGACGGGGCCAGCGCCATCACCATGCAGGCCATCAACGTGGACGGCGGGTTCTCTCCGGTCTGAGGCCCGGGAGGGGGCGACGATGCGCGTGGAGCGGCTGGGCGATCTGGAGCTGGTCGAGACCATCTACGAGAAGCGGGACCGGATCGCGTACGTGACCCTGAACCGGGAACACGCCGGGAACTCCTTCAACACCCGGATGTGCGAGGAGATGCTCGCCATCTGGATGGACGTCCGGGACGACGACGACGTATGGGTGGCCATCGTGACCGCGGTAGGCACTCGCTTCTTCTGCACCGGGGTGGACGTGAAGGAGTCCCGGGTCCGGCCCATGGGGCACGTCTGGCTCCCCGTGGCCAGGCTGATGGACCAGGTCTACAAGCCCATCGTCTGCGCCGTGAACGGGATCTGCTGCGGCGGGGGGCTCCACTTCATTTGCGACAGCGACATCATCATCGGGTCGGAGAACGCCCAGTTCTTCGACCCCCACGTCAACGTGGGCCTGGTGTCCGGGTGGGAGCCCGTCGGCCTGAGCCGTCGCATCCCGCTCAACTACGTGTTGCGGATGGTCCTGCAGGGCAAGTCCTACCGCCTCGATGCCCAGGAGGCCCTGCGGATCGGGCTGCTCACGGAGGTGGTGCCCGCGGACCGGCTGCTCGCTCGGGCCGAGGAGATCGCCCGGGACGTCCTGGCCAACGCCCCCCTGGCGGTCCGGTTCTCCAAGAAGGCCATCAAGGAGGGGCTGAACCTGGGCCTGCGGGACGCCCTGGAGCTGTCGGCCTACATCCTGAAGGAGGTCTGGGACAGCGAGGACGTGAAGGAGGGCGCCCGGGCCTTCGAGGAGCGTCGTCCCCCCGTGTGGAAGGGGAGGTGAAGGTGCGGGTCGTGGACGTCCACTGGCACCACGTGCCCACCGCCTTCGCCCAGGCCGTGCTCCAGGGCCGGGTCCCGGTGGCCGGCCGGGTCCGCACCGACCCCCCTCGGGGCCCTCGGGTGGAGCTCCACAACGGGTTCGTCCAGCCTCTGAATCCGGAGCTCACCGACGACGCCCGGATCGAGGGCGACCTCCGGGCGGCCGGGGTGGACGTGGCCCTGGCCTCGGTGGCCCCTCCCCTCTCCCACCTCGACGCGCCCCCGGAGGTGGCCGTGGCGGTGAGCAGGGCCATCAACGACGCCTTCGCCGAGCTGGCCGGGGAGCTGCCGGGACGGCTCCTCCCCCTGGCCAACCTCCCCCTCCAGGACCCCTCGGCGGCCCTGGCGGAGCTGGCCCGGGCCGTGCGGGAGCTCGGGTTCCGGGGCGTGGCCCTGGGGAGCAACGTGGCCGGCCGGAACCTCGGGGACGAGGTCTTCTTCCCGTTCTGGGAGCGGGTGCGGGAGGAGGATCTCTTCGTGTTCGTGCACGGGCTCTCCCCCCTTGGCCGGGAGCGGCTGCGCGAGCACGAGCTCAGCAACTTCGTGGGGCTGCCGATCGACACCGCCGTGGCGGTGGCGTCCATGATCTTCGGCGGGGTCTTCCGGCGCCTGCGGGGCCTCAAGGTGTGCTTCAGCCACGGCGGCGGGGCGTTCCCCTGCCTCCTGGGGCGGTGGGACCACGGCTACGCGGCCCGGCTGAAGCCCCGCGGGCTGGACCTCGACCCGCCCAGCCGCTACGCCGCCGAGATCTACGTGGACTCCCTGACCCACGACCCCGTCACGCTCCGGTACCTGGTGGAGCGGCTGGGCGCCGACCACGTCCTGCTCGGGAGCGACCGTCCATTCGACATGGGGGAACCGGACCCCGTGGGGGCGGTGAAGGCCGCCATCGCCGCCCCCGAGGCCGTCCAGGCGATCTTGGGAGGAACGGCATGCCGACTTCTGGGGTTGACATGAAGACGTCCGGCTCGGAGGGCACGGGGACCGGAGAGCGCTCCGCCCGTCCGGCCATGATCTCCGTCCTCAAGGCCACCAAGGCCTTCGGGAACGGCGTGGTGGCCTTCAAGGACCTCACCGTCGAGGTGGCCTCCGAGGAGATCCTGTGCATCGTGGGGCCCTCGGGGTGCGGGAAGACCACCTTGCTCCGCTGCATCGGGGGCCTCACTCCGCTCACGGAGGGCAGCATCCGCATCGGGGGCCAGGAGGTGACCAGGCCGCCCCGGAACGTGGCCATCGTCTTCCAGCACTTCGGGCTGTTCCCCTGGATGACGGTGGAGGCGAACGTGGCTTACGGCCTCAAGGTGGCCGGGGTGAAGCGGCAGGAACGGCTGGAGCGGGCCCGCCAGTACATCCGCCTGGTGGGCCTGGAGGGGTTCGAGCGGCGCTACCCCTACCAGCTCTCCGGGGGGATGCAGCAGCGGGTGGGACTGGCGCGGGCCCTGGCCGTGGAGCCGGAGGTCCTGCTCATGGACGAGCCCTTCGCCTCCGTCGACGCGCAGACCCGGGAGCTCCTTCAGGAACAGCTCCTTCAGATCTGGGAGACGCACCGACGCACCATGGTCTTCGTCACCCACAGCATCGAGGAGGCCATCCTCATGGGCGACCGGGTGGCGGTCCTCTCCACCCGGCCGGGCCAGGTCAAGGAGGTCATCGAGGTCCCGTTCGGACGTCCCCGGAGGATCAGCGGCGTCTTCCAGGACCCGCGGTTCGGCCCCCTCCGCAACCACGTATGGCAGACGCTGCGGGCCTACGCCTCGGCCGAGCTGGCCCGGGTGGAGTCGGAGTCCTAGCGCAGGTGACGTGGCTGCGAGGAGGCCGGCGAGGGCTTCGCCGGGCCGTGCACGGAGGCCCTGGCAGCGCCGGCCCCCGGTGGCTGGGACCGGCCCTGGTGGCGGCCGCCGTGGACACGGTGGGCGTGCTCCCCGTCTTCCTCACCGGGGCCCTCGCGGTCCAGCTCCGGGAGCACCTGGGGCTTCGGGTGGACTCGCTCGGGGTGGTGTACGCCTCGTACTTCGTGGCCGCCGCCAGCCTCTCCGCCCCCATGGGCCGGTGGGCGGAGCGGGTGGGGCCCGAGCTCGCCCTCCGGGCGGGGACCCTCCTCTACGTCGCGGCCCTCCTCGGGGCGGCGGGCCTGACCTCCTCCCAGCTCCACCTCCTGGGGTTCGTCCTCCTCTCCGGGCTCGGGACCTCCATCACCCGGAACGCGACCAGCGTCCTGGTGGCCCGCTCGGTGCGCCCGGACCGCCAGGGCCTGGCCTTCGCTATCAAGCACTGCTCGATCCCCGTGGGGAGCCTGCTCGCCGGCCTCTCCGTCCCCGCCCTGGCCCTGCCCCTGGGCTGGCGGTGGGCCTACGGGGCGGCCGCCCTCATGAGCTTCCTGGTCCTCTGGTCGGTCCCCCGTTCCCAGGCCCGCCCCCGCCCGCAGCCGGTCGGGGGGGAGGCCGACCTCCCGTTCCGGGTCCTCGTGGTGGCGGCGGTGAGCTTCGCCCTGGGGAGCTCCGCCGCGGCGTCGCTCGGCGCTTACACGGTGAGCACGGCGGTGGCGGCGGGGATGGACGAGGGGACAGCCGGGGTGCTCGTGGCGGTGGGGAGCGTGGTGGGGCTGGCCAGCCGGCTGCTGGTCGGTCACTGGTCGGACCGCCGCCCCGGCAGCCAGCTGGATCTGGTGAGCTGGATGCTCGCGGTGGGGGGCCTGGGGTTCCTCCTCCTCGGGTGGGCTCGGGAGCCTCTCCTCTGGGTGGCCGTCCCGCTCGCCTTCGCCACGGGGTGGGCGTGGCTGGGCTCCTACAACCTGGCCATGGTCCGGCTGAACCCCGTGGCCCCGGGGGCGGCGGTGGGGGTCACCCAGACCGGAGCCTTCGTGGGGGCCATCGCGGGGCCCGCCACGCTGGGGTTTCTCGCCCACCGGTACTCCTTCGCCGTCTCCTGGGGGGCGGCGGCGGCCATGTCGCTTCTCGCCGCGGCCATCATCACGGCTCTGCGCTGGGTGGCCCTCCGGGAGGGCCGGGGGCCCCGGGCCTCCAGGACGACCTCGAGGGTCGAACGGGAAAGGGGGGACGACGATGAGAGCGCTGCTGGCACGGTACCGGGTCAAGCCGGGACAGGCTGAGGCCGTGCAGGAGGCCCTCCGCTGGATGGCGGAGGCCGTGCGCGAGCAGGAGCCATCCTGCCTCCTCTACCGGGTGGCCCGGTCGCTCGAGGACCCGGGGGTCTTCGTGCTCTACGAGGAGTACGCGGACGAGGCCGCCCTCCTCGCTCACCGGGAGACGCCCCACTTCCGGCGCCTCATCGAGGGGCGGGTGGTGCCCCTCCTCGTCTCCAGGGAGCGCGAGGTCCTGGTCCCGGTCCTGGGACCTCCGGCGGACTCGCCGGGGCCCCGGTGAGGGAGCGAGACGTGCGGCTGGGACGGGCCCTGCGCGAGGGGGTGGACGGGCTCGAGGCCCGCATCGTGGCCGTCTACCCGGAGCGAGGAGAGGCCGTCGATTTGCTGGCCGCGGAGCGGTCCCGGCTGGAGCGGGCAGGCGCCACGCCCGCGGCCGCGGAACGCGTGGCCCGAGCCCTCTTCCCCTCCAGCATGGCGGCGGCCATCTCAGCGGGGGCGGAGTTCCTGGCGGCCGTCCGCCGGGCCGCCGCGGACCCGGACCCGAGGGCGATCCTCCCCCTCCCCGAGCTCCGGTGGGCTCCGCCCGTCGACCCCCCGGTCATGCGCGACGCGTCCGCCTTCGAGGAGCACCTGGTGAACGCCCACGCCCGAGGCAAGAAGCCCGTCCCCGACTACTTCTACGAGGCCCCCGCGTACTACAAGATGAGCCCGGCCACGGTGGTGGGGCCGGAGGCCACGGTCCCCTTCCCCGCTGACACCGCCTACCTCGACTACGAGCTGGAGCTCGCCATGGTGGTGGGCAAGGCTGGGGCCGACCTGCGACCGGAGGAGGTCGGCGACCACCTGTTCGGGCTCACCATCATGAACGACTTCAGCGCCCGCGACGTCCAGGCCCGGGAGATGACGTCCGGATTCGGCCCGGCCAAAGGCAAGGACTTCGCCACCGCCCTGGGGCCCTGGATCACCACCGTGGACGAGCTCCCCGACCTGGGCCAGCTCACCATGGTGGCCAGGGTCAACGGGGAGGAGTGGTCCCGGGGCTCCGCGGCCACGCTCATGTGGTCGCTGGAGGAGATCGTGGCCTTCGCCTCCCGTCACGAGGCGGTGCTCCCCGGGGAGGTCATCGGGACCGGGACCGTGGGGCTGGGCTGTGGGCTCGAGCTCTACCGCCGCCTGAAGCCCGGCGACGTGGTGGAGCTCGAGGTGGAGGGACTGGGCGTCCTCAGGAACCGGATCGGCGAGCCCCGGCCCGCCCGCTGGGACCCGAAGCCGAAGCCGCGCCGGGCCAAGGTCACCCTCCCCCCTCGGGAGGCGCGCCGCCCGTAGGCGTCGCCAGGGGAGGCGCGAGCCCCGGCGTCACCACTGCTCGTCGGGAGCCACGATCACCGCCCCCCGTCCCAGGAGCTCCCGCCGGGCGATGAGGTCGAACAGTTCCTCGGTCCGTTCGAGGGGGACGGTCCTGGTGACGGCCGGCCGGACCGCGCCCCGCCGGACCAGGTCAAGGGCCTCGGCGACCTCCCGCCGGCTCGCGTAGCGCGACCCCGCCACGGCTAGTTGCCGCTGGATGAGGGCCCTGGGTGGGAGCCGAAGCTCGGCGCCTTCGGGCCCTACGCCCTGGACGACGAGGCGCCCGTCCGGGCCCAGCCCCTCGAGGGCGGCTCGAAGCGTCGACTCGGAGGCCACGTAGTCGACGACGACGTCGGCACCCCTCCCACCGGTGGCCCGGAGGACTTCCCCGGCCACCTGGCCCCGGCCATCCACCACCTGGTCGGCGCCCTGGGAGCGGGCGAAGGCGAGCTTGGCCTCCGTGACGTCCACCCCGATCACGTGGGCTCCGAGGAGCTTGCCCACCTTGACGGCGTGCACGCCGACGCCGCCACCCGCCCCCACGACCACGACGACCTCGGTGGGGCCGAGCCGGGCCACGGCCCGCAGCGCGTGCCAGGGAGAGGCGACGGCGTCTACCGTGACGGCCGCCTCGAGGGCGGACACTCCCTCGGGAACGGCGTGCACGTTGGCCGCGGGCACGGCCAGGTAGTCGGCCAGCCCTCCGTCCAGGCTCATGCCCACCAGCCCCCGGAGGGAGCGACACAGGGGGTCGTGCCCCCACCGGCAGAGGTCGCACCGGCCGCAGGTGAGGTACATGGAGACGGCCACCCGCTGGCCCGGGGCCACCCCCTCGACGTCCGCTCCCACCTCCGCCACCACGCCGGCCACCTCGTGGCCGAGGACCCGGGGGAGTTCGACCCCAGGGAGCGCGGCGTTGCGCCCGCTGCTCATGTTGTTGAGGGTGTCGCCGACCCCGCAGGCCACCACCCGGACCAGGACCTCGTCCGGTCCGGGGCGGGGGAGGGGCCGCTTCTCTAGGAGCAGCGGCCCGCCCCACTCCCGCAGGACCAGGGCTCGCATGGTCTCGGGCACGCGTCCGTTCGCCTCAGGGGGCGGGCCGGATCACCGGACCGCCGCTCCCTTGGGCGGGACCACCGGCAACAGCAGGAACGACGGGTGGTCGGGGCCCGTGTGGATGGTGGTGGTGCCCCCGTAGAGGTCCCGGGGCCGGTGGGCCGGGTCGGTGTGGGTGTAGATTCCGACCCCCCGCATCTTCCGGCCCCGGAAGTGCCCGAACTCGACTTCCCCGTCCCCGCCCTCGTACTCGTAGTCGGTCCCTCGCACGCTGAGGGCGATCCGGAACCCGGCGGGCACGATGACGCTCGTGGGCCAGATCTCGACGTCGAGCTCGCAGACCTGCCCCGGGGTGAGGGGCTGGACCTCGTCGTGGGTGTGGTACGGGCGGTACTCGGTGCTCAGCTCGGGGTCGAGTTTGCGGTGGGAGGCCCGGAGCCACCCGTGGGCGACCGGGGTGTGGGGGTCGACCGCCCCCTGGAACACCACCTCGCTGCCGTCGGGCCGAAACACCCGCACGATCAGGAACAGGTCGGCGTCGGTGGCCGTGGAGGAGACGAACAGCTTGGCAGCCAGAGGGCCCGTGACCTCCATCTCCTCCTCCAGGGGCGGAGTGGAGAAGGTGAGCCCGGGGCTGTCCAGGGCCGCGAACGAGGCGGACCCTGGGGCCTCGGGAGGGTCGGTCCGAAGCGTGCGGGAGGCGGCGTCCAGGTACAGCCTGGTCCACCGGGTCCGGGCGATGGGCCACTCGTCCTCGGCCCGCTCCACGTAGCCGTCGTCCACCGTGCGGACGCGGAGGAGGACCCTGGGGGTCCGGTCCCACCCGTTGTCCAGGCCCTTGAGGAAGTGGTCGAAGAACCGCTTCTGCAGGTCGAACCCGTAGCGGGAGTAGAACTCCGTCCAGTGCTCTCGGGTGTGCACCTCGAGCCACTTCTGGGGGGAGCGGGCCCGGACGAAGCCCTCGACGTTGCCCCGCAGGTGGAGGGAGGACCCGCCCCAGTTCCCCGCGGACAGGAAGGGCACCGTGATCAGGTCCCATCGGGCGGAACGCTCCCGGTGGAAGTCGTCGTCCAGGGGGTGCGCCCGGATCTCGCCCACGAAGTCCACCCGGTTCGCGGCGAGCTCCTCCTCGCTCAGGGTCTCGGGGCCGGTCACGAGGTCCCCCGTGATCTCGCTCTTGGGCCCCCGGACCCCCAGCCCGTGCTGGACGGTCGTAGTGGTCCGCTGGTACCAGACCTCCTTCATGTCCGAGGGGATGCCCCCGTGGTAGTTCATGTCCCGGTAGAAGTCGGCGAAGCCCTCCCAGGGGATCATGGCCGCCAGGTGCGGGGGTTGGAGGGCGGCCACGTGCCACTGGTTCACGGCGTAGTAGGAGATGCCGAGCAGCCCGACCCGTCCGTTGCACCAGGGCTGGCGGGCCGCCCACTCGATGCAGTCGTAGAGGTCCTTCGCTTCCCGGGGACTCCACGGGTCGATCCGGCCGGGTGAACGGCCCCATCCGCGGGCGTCCACGCGCACGCAGGCGTAGCCGTGAGGGACCCAGCGTTCGGGGTCGGGCACCTCCCAGGACTGGTACCGGTTGGACGAACCCTCGAGGACCTCCGGACAGGCCTCCACCAGGCGCCTCCAGGCGTCCGGGTAGCCCTGTTGGAAGCTCAGCCACTTCCCGTAGGGCCCGTACGTGAGGATGGCCGGATACCGACCCTCGTCGGGAGGGCGAAAGACGTCCGCTCGCAGGACCACCCCGTCGTCCATCTCGAGCGGGACGTCCCACTCGACGAGCATGCCGTCGCGGATCTCCACCTGCTGCATGGGGGCCTGCCTCGCCCGGGCCGACCGGGTGCACGCCCGGCTCGCCGCGGCACCGTACCCGGGCCCGCGGGCGAGGGTCAACCGGGTCGGTTCGTCGTCGAATCGAACGACTGCCGCTGCGGCCTGCGGCCCTCGATGGTCGGCCGGGCGCTCAAGGGCCCGGCCGGGGGGCCGATACGTAGGAGGACGTACCGGGCCCCGGGGAAAGCGCGGATGGGAGCTCCACTGGGCCCGGTGGGGTGTCCTGCCCAGCCCGATGGAGCCGATGGAGGTCCGGCACGTCCTCGAGCGGGGGCCCGGGCAGCGAGCCCACGGGACGGGCCAGCGGCGACAGCCGAGCCGCAAGGCCCTGTCGCTCGTGGCCCTCTCGCTGGCCGCGCTCCTCGCGCTCATCGCGGCCGCCCCCGCGGGCCGCGCGGAGGCGGATGCCCTCTCCCGGGCCCACCGGCTCCGGCGCCAGGCAGCGCGCCGGGTGGAGGCCCTCGAGCGGAAGGTGGAGCGGCTGGCCCAGGTCCGAAAGCGACTCTTCCGGCAGGTCCGACGGGCCGAGCCCCTGGTGGCCGTGGTGGAGACGCCCTGGTTCATCGAGCTGGCCCTCCGCCGGGGGGTGGTGGAGTACCGCCTCGAGGACGCCCGCCGGCTGCTCCGGCGGCTGGAGCAGCGGAAGCGGCGGTTGGCGAGGCGGATCCGGGAGCTTGAGCTCCGGCGCCTGGACCAGCTGGCCCTGGTCTACGACCTGGTCCTGTGCCCCGTCGACGAGCCCCGCTCCTTCGTGGACGACTTCGGGGTGGTGAGCCCCAGGGACGAGGACGGGGACGGAACGGTGGAAGAGGGCGAGCTCCACGTCCACCAGGGGATCGACATCTTCGCCCCGGAGGGGACGCCGGTGCGGGCTCCCTTCTCCGGGGTGGCCGTGGACGCCACCAACCCCATCGGGGGGCTCGCGGTGAAGGTGTACGGCCCGCGCGGCTACGTCTACAACGCCCACCTCTCGAGCATCGCCAGGCTGGGGCCCGTGCGGGTGGGGGAGGTCATCGGCTACGTGGGCACCACCGGCAACGCCCTAGGCACCTCGCCCCACGACCACTTCGAGTGGCACCCCTGGAACGGCGAGGCCGCGAACCCCTACTGGGACCTGGCCCGGGTCTGCTGAGCGGCCCGGCCGTTGGCCGCCCTGGGCCAAGGGGGTGTAATGGAGGCGTGGACGTCGCCCGTCGCCCCACCTCGCGGGCCGCAGGGCCGGACCGCCTGCGGCAGCGGCGGGTCCTCGCGGTCGTCCTGGCCGCCAACGGCGCCCTCCTCGTGGCGGAGGCCGTGGGAGGCTTGGCGTTTCGGTCCCTGGCCTTGCTCGCCGACGCCGCCCACCTCCTCACGGACGTGGCCGGGCTGGCCCTGGCCGCGCTGGCCCTCCGCCTCGTGGAGCGGCCGGCCACCCCGAGGCACAGCTTCGGCCTCCAGCGGGCCGAGGTCCTGGCTGCCCAGGCCAACGGGCTCCTCCTCGCCGGGGCCTCCGTGTGGATCCTCGTGGAGGCCGCCCGGCGGCTGGTCCACCCCCTCGAGGTGGCGGGGCTGGGCCTGTCGGTGGTGGCGCTCGTCGGCCTGTTCGTGAACGTGGCCAGCGCCGCGCTCATCGCCGGGGCCCGGGGGGCGAGCCTCAACATGCGGGGGGCCCTGCTCCACATGGCCGCCGACGCGCTCGGCTCCGTGGGGGCCCTGCTGGCGGGGGTCCTGGCGCTCGTCTCGGGGCTGGACCGGGCCGACCCCGTCGTGTCCGTGGCCATCGCGGCCCTGGTGCTGGCGGCGGCGTGGCGGCTCTTGCGGGACACCACCCACGTTCTCCTCGAGGGGACCCCCCGGGGCATCGACCCCCTGGCGGTGGAGGAGGCCCTGCGGAGTTCGGAAGGCGTGGAGGGGGTCCACCACCTCCACCTGTGGAACCTGGCCTCGGACGTCCCCGCCCTCTCCGCCCACGTGGTGCTGAGCGGGGAGGTGAGCATGCACGAGGCCCAGGGGCGGGGGGAGCGGCTCAAGGCCATGCTGGCCCGGCGGTTCGGCATCGTCCACTCCACCCTGGAGCTCGAGTGCCACGAGTGCGGGCCGGCCGACGCGTCCGCCGGCCACCCGCCGGTGGCCTCGCCCGGGGCGCCTGGGCCGCTCCCGGGCGGGGTGGAGGGGAACGGTGCCTGAGGGGCCGGGGAGGGGCTCCGGGGTCGACGAACGGGTGGCCCGGGCCAAGCAGGAGGTCCGGGAGCGGGTGTGGCGGCTCCTCGAGGAGCGAGGGGCCGCCCGCTTCCCGGGCGCCCGGGGCCGGATCCCGAACTTCCGGGGGGTGGAGGAGGCGGCCCACCGCCTGGCAACCCTTCCCGAGTGGCAGCGGGCTCGCGTGCTCAAGGCCAACCCCGACGCGGCCCAGCTCCCGGTGCGGGCCCGGGCCCTGGCCGAGGGCAAGCGGCTCTACGTGGCCGTGCCCAGGCTGCGGGAGGAGCGCCCGTTCCTGCTCCTCGAGCCCGGGCGACTGCAGGTCCCTCCCCGGCGGGCGGTCACCATCCGGGGGGCGGCCACCCACGGCCGACCCGTGCGGGTGGACGAACTGGAGCCCGTGGACCTCGTGGTCTGCGGCAGCGTGGCGGTGAACCGGTCAGGGGTGCGGGTGGGGAAGGGTGGAGGGTTCAGCGACCTCGAGTTCGGCCTGCTGGTGGAGGCGGGCCTGGTGGGCGAGGGGACGGTGATCGCCACCACGGTCCACCGCCTGCAGGTGGTGGACGAGGACCTCCCCGAGACCGAGCACGACTTCCGGGTAGACCTCGTCGTCACCCCGTCGGAGGTGATCCGGACGCCCCGGGCACGCCGACCCCTGGGGATCCTCTGGGAGCACCTCACGGAGGAGAAGGTGGCCGAGGTCCCGGCCCTGGCCGCCGTTCGCGGGCCCTAAGCTCGCGTGGTTCGGGCGGGGGCCCGCCGCGGGGCTGGGAGCCCCTGGCGGTGAGCGCGGGGAGCCCCGTCCGCGCCCCCCGCCGCTCCTTACTCCCCCTCCTGCACCTCGTAGATCTCGTCGGCCACCAGGCCGTGGGCCTCGCGGTGCACGGTGGCGGCGGCGTCGGCGTCCGGGGCCTCGACCAGGCAGAACACCCTCCCGGCGCCCTCGTCCACCCAGTAGCGCAGGTAGCGAACGCCATACTGGTCCTGGGTGGCCAGGTCCGCCATGTGGGCCTCGGCCACGGCGCTTGCCGTCGTGCCCGGGGACAGGTGGTGCACGTCCATGAACAGGGGCATCTCTCCCACCTCCCCTCCCGGGGGCACGGGCCCCACCGGCGGGGACCGGTCGCCGGGATGGCCGGTGAGCGGAGCCTAGCAGAGCTGGTGAGCGGAGTCTAGGTCCAGCAGAGCCTCTGGTAGCGTCGCCCGGACGGCAGCGCTGAAAGAAGTGACCGAGCTTCCGAGGTCCGGATGAGAGAGGCACGTAGGCTCGCTCCCGAACAGCACCGAACCGCCGGAAGGAGCCTACGTGCGCACCCTCACTGTAACGGTCGAG
>DATLZQ010000007.1:0-8824 GCA_035573915.1 Actinomycetota bacterium
CTCGGGGAGATCCGGGGCCACCGGGGGGCGCTGGAGGCCCTGCCGCTCCCCTCCCTCCGAGAGCGGGTGGCCGCCCTGGCGGGGGAGGGACGGGACGTCCCGGAGGTGCCCACGCTCGGGGACCTCGCCGACGACCCGGCCGCGCTCGCGGCCGCCGCGGCCCGGGCCGCCGGGGACCTGGCCCTGGTGGCCGAGGGGCTGGAGGAGCTGGCGGGGGAGCGGCGCCGGCTCGAGGAGAACCTCCTGGACAGGGCCCGGGCGGCCACGGCCGACCTCATCCCGCCGGTCCGGGGAGGACTCCCGGAGGTGGCCCAGGCCGTGGCCGCCGCCTGCCGGGAGCAAGCCCGGGCGGTGGCCGCGGCCAGGGCCGAGGAGGAACGGACCAGGGAGCGGCTGGAGACGGCCCGGCGTCTGGAGGAGGAGGCCGCGAGCCTCGAGCGGCGGGCGGCGGTCCTGGCAGCGCTGGCGGCCGAGCTCCGGGCCGACCGCATCATCCACTTCCTCCAGCTGGAGGCCCTCCGGGTCCTGGCGGCCGCGGCGTCGGAGCGGCTCTCGGAGCTCTCGGGCGGCCGCTACCGCCTCCTCTACCAGGGAGACGAGTTCTACGTGGTGGACACCTGGAACGGCGAGGAGGCCCGGAGCGCGCGGACGCTCTCGGGCGGGGAGACGTTCCTCGCCTCCCTGTCGCTGGCCCTGGCCCTCTCCGAGCAGGTCCGCTCCCTCGCGGTGAGCGAGCGGGCCCGCCTGGAGAGCCTCTTCCTCGACGAGGGCTTCGGGACCCTGGACCCCGAGACCCTGGAGACCGTGGTGGACGCCATCGAGCAGCTGGGGAGCGACGGTCGGGTGGTGGGGGTGATCACCCACGTCCCCGAGCTGGCGGTGCGGCTCCCGGTCCGGGTGGAGGTCGTGAAGTCGCCCCGGGGGAGCCGGGTCGAGGTCCGTTCCTGAGCTCAGCGCCGCCAGGCCTGGCCCGGCGGCCCCCGGGCCAACCCTCGACCACGGCTCGAGGCCTCGGGAGGCCGGTCGGCACCCCTGGAGCCTCCTCCCGGCGGCCAAAACCTGAACCTCGAGTTGACAGTCGAGGGGGAGCGCCCGTAGAGTCAGGCGTGCCCGCCGCTGGGCGGGGGCTCCGGGACCCAAGAGGCCGAGTAGAGAACGCAGATGCCCCCGGGCGTCTGCGGCCCCAAAGCTCTGTTGGGTCCCTTCCTTCATCCAGGGCCCGCCCTCGGCCCGTTTCCCCGGTTTTCCCAGGTCAGCGGCGCTCGCGGGCGGGAGCGGCAGGGCCGGGCACGAAGGGGGGACGCGGGAACAAACCCGCCCGCCCCCTGGTTTTCGGTTCCGCACCCGGGGTAGTTGTCGCTGTCCAGGGCGGTCGTACAATCTCCCGACGCTCGAACGAGCGAGCGGGTCGAACGGCCTCCGGGCCCGGGGGCGGCACCCGCGCCCACGGCCGCCCGGGGGCCGCGAGGAGGACATCGGGACCCATGAGGAACGAGCTGGAAGACGAAGAGTACCTCCCGACCGAGGAAGAGTTCGAGGAGGCCCCGGAGGAGGAGGTCGAGGTCCCCGCGGAGGAGGAGACGGGGGAGGCCAGCCTCGAGGACCTCCTGGCCAAGCGCGAGGAGCACGCGGCCGAGGAAGAGGAGGAGGCGGAGGAGTCTATCCTTGCGCTGGGCGAACGGGAGGAGACCCTCGAGACCCTGTCGGTGAGGGTCATCCCCCCGGACCCCCAGAAGGAGTTCACCTGCCGGAAGTGCTTCCTCGTCAAGCACCGCAGCCAGCTGGCGGACAAGAAGCGCATGTACTGCCGGGACTGCGCCTAGCCGCCCCCACCCCGCTGCCCGCGGCCCTGGGGGCTGCGCTGGCAGCGGGGCTCCTCCTCACCCTGGCCAACCCTCCCCTCGACCTGGGGCCCCTCGCGTTCGTCTCCCTGGTCCCCCTGTTCCTCGCCTTGCGGGGGGCGTCGGGGCGCCGGGGAGCCCTGCTCGGCCTGGCCGCCGGCCTCCTCTACTACGGGGTCCTCCTGTACTGGCTGCTCCGGTTCGGGGTCATCGCCTGGTTCCCCCTCGTGCTGAGCCAGGCAGCGTGGCTGGCCCTGTTCGGCGGCCTGCTCCCGCGGCTGTGGCGGGCGGACCGGCCGCTCCGCTCGGCCCTCCTGGCGGCGGCCCTGTGGACCGGGGTCGACTGGGCCAGGGGGTCCTGGCCGCTGGGGGGGTTCACCTGGGGAGGCCTCGGCTACACCCAGCACGACAACCCCTTCCTCCTCCCGCTGGCCTCGGCCACCGGGGCCTGGGGGGTGACCTTCGTGGTGGTGCTGGTGAACGCCCTGCTGGCGGGGGCCCTGGGCGGGGGAGCGGGAGCCCTGCGCCGGAGCGGCCCCCCGGCCCTGGCCGTGGCCCTGGCCGCCTCGTTCCTGCCCGCCGCCATCCCCCTTCCCTCGGCCTCCGGCCCGGCCCTGGAGGTAGCCGTGGTCCAGGGCAACGTCCCCAAGGAGCGGGCCACCGACTTCTACCTCCGGACCCGGGAGGTGGCCCGAAACCACCTCTCCCTGCACCGGGAGCTCGCCCAGGCCCCGCCCGAGCTGGCCATCTGGCCGGAGAACTCCCTGGACGTGGACCCCGAGCAGGACCCCGCCCTGGGCGGGGCGGTGCGGGAGGCCGTCCGGGCCGTCGGGGTGCCCGTGCTGGCCGGGGCCATCACCGAGGCCCCCGGGGGGAGGTTCCACAACGAGGTCCTCCTCTACGCTCCTTCCGGACAGGTGCTTGACCGCTACGCCAAGATCCACCCGGTCCCGTTCGGGGAGTACGTGCCGTTCCGGCGCTTCCTGGGGTGGGTGGACGAGCTGCGGGCCGTGCCCCGGGACATCGTGCCTGGGGAGCGGCTCACCCTGTTCGAGGTGGACGGGGTCCGGATCGGGACCCCCATCTGCTTCGAGAACACCTTCCCGGACCTCTTCCGCCGGTTCGTGGCCCGGGGGGCCAGCCTCATGGTGGTGGCCACCAACGACTCCTCCTACGCCGACTCGCCCGCCTCCAGGGAGCACGTCATCATGAGCGAGCTCCGGGCCGTGGAGACCGCCCGGTGGGTGGTGCAGGCCGCCATCTCCGGGGAGAGCGCCGTGGTCGACCCCAGAGGGCGGGTGGTGGCCCGCACGGGGCTGTTCCAGCGGGCGATCCTGCGGGCCACCGTCCCCTCGTCCCAGGCCCGGACCCTCTACGTGCGGCTGGGCGACTGGTTCCCGTGGACGGCGGGCGTGGGGGCGGGCCTGGCCGTGGTGGCGGAGGCGGTGGCCCGGAGGCGGCGGGGGAGCCGCGAGCCGGCCTCTCCCCCGCCGGGGGAGCGGCGGGCGGCGAGCCGGCTGGCCCCGGTCTCCGGCGGGGCCTCCCGGGCCCTGGTGGTTCTGCCCACCTACAACGAACGCGACACCGTCGAGGAGGTCCTGCGGGGGGTCCTGGCGGCGGGCCCCGAGGTGGACGCCCTGGTGGTGGACGACGGCTCCCCGGACGGGACGGGGGACCTCGTGGCGGCCCTGGCGGCCGGGGAGCCCAGGGTCCGGCTCCTGCGGCGCGCGGGGAAGCTGGGGCTGGCCAGCGCCTACGTGGAGGGGTTCCGCCGCGGGCTCGAGGAGGGCTACGACGTCCTCGTGGAGATGGACGCCGACCTCTCCCACGACCCCGCCGAGCTCCCCAGGCTCCTCGATGGGGCCCGCCGCTTCGACCTCACCATCGGGAGCCGCTACGTCCCGGGGGGCTCGGTGACCGACTGGAGCCGCTCCCGGGTGGCCCTCTCCCGGGCGGGCAACCTCTACACGAGGCTCCTGCTGGGCCTGCCCGTGACCGACGCCACGAGCGGGTTCCGAGCGTTCCGGCGTCGGGTCCTGGAGCGGCTCCTGGCCGAGAGCATCGCCACCGACGGCTACGCCTTCCAGATCGAGCTGGCCTACCGGGCCTGGAAGGCCGGGTTCTCCGTGGGCGAGGTCCCCATCACGTTCCGGGAGCGCCGGTTCGGCCGCTCCAAGATCTCCCGGCGCATCGTGGCCGAGGCCCTCGTCCGGGTCACCCAGTGGGGGCTCCGACAGGGCCTCCGCCGCCGACCGGAGCCCGGGGCGGCCTGACCCAGACCGGAGCCGCGCCGGACGCCGCGGCCCCGTGGGCTCCCGTGGGCCCCCTCCCCCGCGACCGCTGCCGCTGCTCATGATCCCCCATAACCGGCGTTATGGAAAGAAGCAACGCGCCGCCCTGAGCACCCCTCCCCTACGGCCCCCACCACCGCACGGAGCCCGCACCCGCCCGCGCCTCCAGGGCGGAACGACCAAAGCCCCAGCACGGACGGACTCCCTGGGTACCCCGGCTCGCGAACCCCCTCAGCTAGCATGGGGGCGCCATGACCACCAGGGCCCCGGCCCCCGAGGTCGGCCGCCTCCCCCCCGCGCCCCCGGCCCGGCGGGCCGCGCTGGCGAGGTGGGCCGGGGGGGCCGTGGCCGCCGGCCTGGTCGCCCTGGTGGTCCTGGGCTTCTACCTCTCGGTCTACCCGGCCCGGGACTTCACCGTCCCCATCGGCTGGGACGAGTCCGAGTACCTGTGGCGGGCCCGGCTGGCCCTGGAGGTGGGGGTGGACGCCATCGACCGGCCCCTCCCCGCCGTCCCCAGCCCCAAGTCCGGGCGGCCCGGCTTCCCCGTGGTGGCGGCCGTTCTCTCCTCCCTGGGGTCGGTGAGCCCGTTCCGGGTAGCCATGGTCCTCTCCACGGTGATGGCCGCCGCCATCGGGCTGGCGGCGTCGGGGCTGGTGGGGACCGTGCTGCGGCGCCCCCTCTGGGAACAGGCGGCCGTGGGGCTGGGGGTGGCCCTCTCCCCCCTCATGGTCCGGCTCATGAGCCCGGAGAGCTACATGGACACGATGCTCGCGGCGGCCGTGTTCACGGCGGCCGCCGTGCCCGTGGCCCTGGCCGTGGAGGACCGGCGGGCCCTGCTCCCGGCCGTCCTCCTCGTGGGGGCCGGGGCCGCCATCCACTGGTCGTTCTTCGGGTTCCTCGCGGTCACCCTCCTCCTCACCGGGGCCCTGCTGCTCCCCCGGTCGTGGGCCCGGTGGCGGCGGGGAGAGACCGGCCTCCTCGACACCCCCACCGCCCGCCTGGGCCAGGTCCTGGTCGGAGGGGCCGCCGTCGGGGCCGTGGCCATCTTCGGCCTCCTCGGGGACCGCCTCCCCCGGCCGCGCCTGGACCCCTCCGAGCTCGCCAAGAAGCTCCGCCGCGACCTCCCCAAGTACCGGTTCGCCTTCACCCTGCCCGTGGCCGCGCTGGGCGCGGCCTGGCTGTGGTGGGCGGGGCGGCGCCGCGACGATGCGGTCCCGGAGGCGGCCCACGCGTCCACGCCCCCGGGGCGGGCCCGGTTCGTCCTCGTCTGGTTCCTGGCCTGGTGCGCGGTGGTGGCGGGGGGCGTGGGGGCCAGGGCCCTCCTCGGGCTCAACGTCCCCGCCCACCGGTTCCTCTCGTTCGCCCTCCCCCTCCCCATCCTCGGGGTCCTGGGGGTGGTGTGGGCGGGGCGGCTCCTGTCCCGGGGCCTGCGGGCCCCGGTGGCCGTCCTCCTGGTGGCGGCAGCCCTGGCCGGGGCGGGGCTCCTGGCCCACCGACAGTGGTTCGGGACCAGGACCTGGACCGACCCGGAGGTCCTCCAGGACGTAGGGGTGGCCGCCGGGTACCTGGAGGCCGCCGGGGTCCCGCCGGACCGGCCCGTGGTGTTCGTGGTGAGCACCAGGGACTGGAACACGGCGGGGCTCCTGGGGCACATGGTGCGGGCCGCGCTCCCTCCCGAGCGCATCCCGCGGGCGTACCTCTTCGTGGGCCGCCCCCAGGACTACCTGGCCCGCCGGCCCTCGGACTGGGCCGTGTCCCGGGCCTCGTTCGAACGGCTCCGCCGGATCCTCCCGGAGCGCCCGGTGGCCGTGGCCGTGGCCATGCCCCGGGCCACCTCCCTGGCCTGGACCCAGACCCACCCCGACCTCCTCATCACCGAGCGGGTAGCCGTGGTGGAGGGCCCCGCCCCTCCCCCGGGCCTGCGTCCGGCCGGGCCGCCCGTGGGCGGCATCCCCTTCTGGAAGCTGGCCGCCATCGCCGGGGGGTCGCTCCTCGCCCTCGGGCTGGTCGGGCTGGGGTGGGCGTGGGCCCTGCTCCGCCCCTGGGCGGAGCCGCCCCAGGCCCTGGCCCTGGCCCCCGCCGTGGGGGTGGGGATCCTGGTCCTCGGGGGGGTCCTGACCGACCGGCTCGGCTTCCGGCTAGAGGGAGCCGTCGGGGCGGCCCTCCCCCTGATCCTGGCCGGCGGTGGGGCCCTCCTGGCCGGGGCCCGTCGGGGCCGGGCCTGAGCTGAGTCCCCCTGGCCGCTCGAGCGACGGTCTCCTTCCGACCGTGGTCCGCGCGTCCCTGGGGCGGGCCGCGGGGTGCCCCAGGAGCATGCAGCGTGAAAGGAGGGGACATGAGCGCCGCCACCGGGGTCGTGTTCCTGATCGGTCGGGTCCTGTTCGCGTTGCCCTTCGCCACCGCGGCCGTGGCCTTCCACTTCGCGCGGCCCGCCCAGGCCGAGGGCTACGCCAGGTCCGTCGGGTTTCCGCTCCCCCAGCTCGCGGGGTGGCCGGCCGGGCTCTGGCTCCTGGGGGGCGTCGTCTCGGTGGCCCTGGGGATCTGGCCGGACCTGGGCTGCCTGATGATCGCGTTCTGGGCGCTTCCGACCGTCCTGTGGTTCCACCGCTTCTGGCAGGCACAGGGGGAGCAGCGGGCCATGCAACGGCTCCTCTTCAACCGGAACGTGATGTTCCTGGGCGCGGCGCTGGCGCTCTCCGCGGTCTTCGCCTCGCTGGGCGGCGCCGCCTCCTTCACCGTGCTCGACCCGGTGATCCGCTTCTGAGGGCCCCTTCGCGCCGAACCGCTCCTCTGGCCCTGCCCCGGAGGGTCGCGGCCAGGGCCCACCCCAGTGCCGCAGCCATGGCCACCGGGCCTACGCCCCCCAGGCCGGCGAGGGAAAGCCCCGCCCGGTCCCAGAGGAGGCCGGCCAGGGCCACCGTCCCCGCCCCCAGGGCCGGGGCCAGGGCCACCCGCAGCACCGGGTCCCGGGGGAGGAGGACCGTCCACCCCGACCCGGCCGCCCACAGCACAACCAGCACGACGGCTACCGTCCGGGCCAGGGCCGAGGGCCCCGTCTGGGCCACGGGCGGCCGAGGCGCCGGGAGCGGCCCGGGGGGCAGGGGACCCTCCAAGACGATGACCCCTTCGGCCACCTCCCGCTTCGGGAGGTGGGCCCGGGCCCAGCGGAACCCCGCCGGGTTGTAGCGCTCCAGGACCAGAGCCACGGCGCCGTCGGGCCCCGGCACCCGGCCGGGGGCCCCCGCTAGGAAGTCCCCGTGGGGCCGGGACGGGACCCCGGCCAGGTAGTCCGCGGGGGAGCCGTAGTAGGGGGAGACCCCCTCCAGGAGGGAGGCGGGGAGCACGGCCTTGATGACGGACCACGTCGGGCGGGCCTCCATGGTCTCGATCCCGATGACGAACACGACCGGCGGGTCCCCCTCGAGCGCCCCCAGGTAGGCGCCCGCCGCGGCGGCCTGGGCCACCGCCCGGGGCGTCATCCACGGGCGGTCGTCGGCCCGGTGTCGGGCCGCCAGGAGGGCGAACCCCGCCGTGACCACCGCCACGAGGAGCCCGGCCAGGGCCCGCGCGGCCGCCGGACCGGCCACGGCCCGGGCCAGGCCCGGACGCCAGGACCGGGCGGCCGTCCACGCCCCCCAGAGGAGGGCCGCCACCAGCAGGGGGACGGGGAAGAGGAACTGGAGGAGTCGGGCGCCGGCCGTGGGGAGGCCCGCCCACTGGGCGAGCCCACCCACCAGGGTGAGCCCCACCCAGGCGCCGAGCAGCGCCAGGAGGAACCGCCGCCCCTCGTCCGTCCCGCCCGGCCGCCCGGCGCGGGCCACCGCCACGGCCCCGGCCGCGGCGAACGGCACCCCGAGGAACCGGTGGGGCTCCCGGACCCGCCCCAGGAACCGCTGCCTGAGCTGCTGACGGAGCCGGCCCAGGCGGGCTCCCACCCACCCGCTTTCGGGCCGGGCCAGGAACGTGAGCCCCACGAAGGCCCCCGAGAGGGCCATGGCCGCCAGCAGCGGCCAGAGCCGGCGGACCTCCTCGCGCCACCCCCGCCCGGACCGCAGGCCGACCAGCCCGGACCCGGCCACGGCCAGGCCCAGGACGGCCACGGAGAACAGGTAGAACGGCCAGTGGGCCAGCCCCGCCCCCATGAGCAGGAGCGTGGCGGCCGCGGCCCCTCGCCCCACCGAGACGAACGAGGTGGCGGCGGCGAAGGCCGAAAGCACCAGGGCGACGTTGAGCAGGTTGTCCAGGTGGAGGTTGAGCATGCCGTTCTCCACGAAGCCCGCCCAGGCCAGGACCCCGACCACCGGGAGCCACCCCGCCCCCACCCCCAGCCCCGACCGCAGCAGGGCGCCGGCCCCCAGGCCGCCCACCCCGGCCAGCAGGCTCGGGACCACCGCCACCAGGGTGAGCGGGTCGAGGCCGGTGAGCGCCATGAGGGAGGCGAACAGGAGCGGGGTGGCCGCCCGGATGGCGCCGAACTCCGCCAGGCCACCCTCGGCCACGGCCCGCACCCGCCCGACGTACGCCGGGGCGTCCCACCCCACGGGGTAGCGGAAGCCCTCGGAGACATAGGGGAAGAGGAACAGGGCCGCCACGAGCGCCACGGTGAGGAGGGCTGCCCCCACCGCCCCGGCCAGCCCCTCGCGGGGGCGGGTCCCGGCCCCGGACGCCGCCCCGGCCGGCGGCGCTTCCGCC
>DATLZQ010000008.1:0-7855 GCA_035573915.1 Actinomycetota bacterium
GCCGCCGCCGCGTCCCGGGCCTCGCGGGCCACCCGGGAGAGCTCGTCCAGGCGGGCCGCTCGGCGCCCCAGTTCGGCCGCCGCGTCCGGGGGCGGTCGCTCGTCGCCGAAGGCCGGGGCCAGGGCGGCCTCGGCTTCGGCCACCTCCCTCCGGCAGCGCTCGGCCTCGGCCCCCAGGCGGTCCAGGTCCCGGTCGAAGGCCTCGAGCCCGAGCGCCGCCCGGTCCCTGGCCCCCTCGGCCTGCTGCAGCGCCCGGCGGGCCCGCTCCAGGGCCTGGTGCGCTCGCTCCGTGGCCCGCTCCGCCCTGGTCAGTCCCCGTTCGTCCTGGGCCGGGGGCGGGAGGCGCTCCACCACGGCCCCGCACACCGGGCAGGGCTCCCCCACCCTGACCCCCGCCCTGACCGCCGCCGCCAGGTGGCGGTGCTGGGCCGACCGGTACTCCTCGTCGGCCCGGGCCAGGGCGGCCTGGGCGGCCTGGAGCTCGCCTGCCCTGACTTCGACCTCCCCCGCGGCCCGGGCCACCTCGGCCTCCAGGTCCAGGCGGCGGGACCGAGCCGTCTCGAGGGCCGCCTCCACCCGGTCCAGCTCGGCCCGGGCCCGCTCCAGCACCTGGGCCGTCCCCAGCAGGGCGGCCACCTCGGGGGCTTTGCCCCAAGCTCCCTCGGCCTCGGCCAGTTCGGCCTCGGCCGCCGCCGCCTGCGCCGCCAGGGCCCGGGCCCGCTCGGCCAGGGCCTCCCGCTCTTCCCCCGCCCGGGCCAGGGCCTCCGCCAGCCGTCCGAGGTCCTCCGCCAGCGCTTCCGCCCGGCCGGCCGCGCCCCGGGCGTCCCCGGCCAGCGCCACCAGCGCCTCCGCCTCCCGTTCGGCCTCCCGCCACCGGGCGAGGAGCTGGTCCACCTCCCGTTCGGCCCGGGTTAGCGTCTCCTCGCGGGCCTCCGCCTCCTGCCGGGCCCGCTCGGCCCGGGCCACCGCCTCCTCGGAGGCGTCGGCGTACTCGCGGGCCAGGAGGTCCCGCTTGGCCCTGCCCTCGCTCTCGGCCTCCCGGCGGAGCTCCCCCGCCCGGCGCGCCAGCCGCTCGAAGAGCTCCAGGCCCAGGAGCTCGGTCAGGATCCGCCGCCGCTCGGCGGCGTCGCCCACGAGGAACTCGGCGAAGCGGTTCTGGGGCAAGAGGACGGAGCGGGTGAAGGCCTCGTAGTCCAGCCCAACGATCCGCTCCACGGCGGCGTCCACCCCACGGACTCCCTCGGCCGGCTCGGGGCGCCAGCCGCCGTCCACCCACCGCTCGAGCACGGCCTTGCTCGCTCCCCTGACCGGGGTGCTGCGGGCCACCCGGTACCGCTCCTCCCCCACCGCGAACTCCAAGGTCACCGACATGCGGGGTTGGCCCTGGGCGATGAGCTCCCGCACCTCCTTGCCCACCCGGTCCACCTTCCCGTAGAGGGCGTAGGTCATGGCGTCGAGGAGCGAGGATTTCCCCGAGCCGGTGGGGCCGGTGATGGCGAACAGGTCGAAGCCCTCGAGGTCCAGGGTGCACTCCTCGCGGAAGGCCGTAAACCCCTTGAGCTTCAGCCTGAGCGGCCGCACCGTGCTCGGCCCCGCTCCACGTCACGACGCCCGTCGCGCTCCGACGCTTCCGGCCCCACCTGGGCCCCTCCCGGCGACACCTCGGGCTTCCTCGCCCCTCCCCACGACACCTCAGGCCTCCTCGGCCTCCAGGGCCAGCACCTCGTCGAAGGCCGCGAGGAGCTCCGGGGCCGGCTCCGCCCCGTGGTGGGCCCGGTGGTAGGCCACGAACTGGTCCCGGGGGGAGAGCGTGGCCACGTCGGGGGCCCTGGGCTCCCCCTCCCGCCGCTCGTAGTCGAGGACCACGTCCAGGGCGTTGGGGAGGAGCTCCCGCACCCGGTCGGCCAGCCCCGGCGTGGGGCCGTGCGTCCGGACGTACACGCGCAGGTAGGCGTCGCCGGCCCCGGCCGCCCGCTCGGCGAGCTCGTCCAGGGTGCCCCGGACCTCGAGGAGCCGCCGCCCCGCCGAGAGCGGGACCTCCCGCACCCGGGCCGGCCGCCCCGGGCTGGCCTCTACCAGGGCGACCGACTTCTCCTGGCGGAGCTCGCCGAAGTCCAGCTGGATGAGGGACCCCGCGTACCGGGCGGCCGTGGGCGCCCCCCTCACCCGCTGGGCCCGGTGGACGTGGCCCAGGGCCACGTAGGCGGCGGTCCCCGGCAGCCTGGAGGGGGGCACCGCGTAGGCCATGCCGATGGTGAGCTCCCGCTCCCCTCCCCCGACGAGCGCCCCGTCGGTGTAGAGGTGGGCCATGAGCACGTGGACCGCCCCCGGGCGGAAGCCGCGGGCCATGGCCGCCAGGAGCTCCCCCATGCCGTCGGCGTAGGACGTATACCAGGACTCGCTGGAGTCGAAGAGGGCCGCGGCGTCAGCGAACCGCCGCTCGGGGACGAAGGGGACGCAGGCCACCTGGGCCACCTCGGCCCCGTCCCGGGAGGGGACCTCCACGATCCCTCCCTCCCCCGGGCGGCGGACCCTGGGCACCACGCTGACCCCCAGGGGGGTGAGGAGCGTGCTCAGGGCCTCCAGGCGGGCCGCCGAGTCGTGGTTGCCGGGGATGGCCACTACCCGGATGCCCTCGGAGCGGAGCCTGACCAGGGTCTCGAAGACCAGGGCGTCGACCTCCGGGGCGGGGGCCCGGTGCTCGTACAGGTCTCCCGCCAGGAGGACGGCGTCCACCCGCTCCTCGGTGGCGATCCCCACCACCTGCTCCAGGGCGGCCTCGAACTCGTCCATCCGGGACCGCCCCCGGATCTGCTTGCCGACGTGCCAGTCCGCGGTGTGCAGGAACCTCACCGCCGGCCTCGCGCTGGGAGCCAGGTCACGGCCCTTCGAAGCGGGTGAAGGGGTCGCCACCGGGGGGGGCGGCCTCGTCCGCCCGGGTGGCCCAGGAGGGGAACGGGAACCGGATCTGCACGGGCACCGGGATGTGGGGCTGGTGGAGGATCATGGACCCCGGCTTGAGGATGCCGGCCCGCTGCCGGGTCACGGCCGGGAGGAACCCGTACTCGCTCCGTTCGGCCTCGGCGGCGTCCAACCTCCCCACCACCCGGTACGCGGAGTTGGCGATGACCCGGCGTTCGACCTCGCTCGCCGTCTGCTCGCACCCGATGAGCACCACCCCGAGCGAGCGGCCCCGCTCCGCCACGTCCAGCAGGACCTCCTTGATGGGACTCCACCCCTCCCGGGGGGCGTAGCGGTTGAGCTCGTCGAGGACGAGGAAGGCCAGGGGCTCCCGGCGCCCCATCCGCTCCTTCTCCTCGAACAGCCGCTTGATCACCACGCCGGTCACGAACCGCTTGGCCCGGTCGTGCAGGGAGTGGATGTCCACCACCGTGATCTGGTTGGCCTCCCAATCGATGCGGTGCCGCCGGGGGTCCTCGGCGTCCCGCCCCCGCACCAGGTGCCCCATCCGGAACCGGGCCGCGTCCAGGCGGCGGACGAAGGCCGCCACTGTGGCGTCCGAGACCCGGCCGCGCCAAGGCGACCCCTCCAGTTCGACCTGGGCGGCGACCAGGTCGCAGAGCTGCTCGAAGTCCGTCACCGGGACCCCGGCGTGGACCACGGTGGCCTCGTGCTCGGGGTCGTCCTCGCACTCCCGGTCGAGGAAGGACTCCACCCGGGCCACGAGGTCGGCGATCTGGGACCGTTCGTCCTCGGCCTCGGCGAACATGAACCGAAGGAGCTTGTCCCGGACGAACTCCCGCACGGTCCAGTAGTAGGCGGTGACCCCCTCGCTCCGGCCCTCCACGGCGGGGATGGCCAGCCCCCCGGCGTCGGGGCGGACCGGGGCCCACAGCCCCACCGAGGCGAAGGGCCCGGCCGGGAGCCCCAGCCGCTCGTAGTCCGCCCGGTCCGCCTCGGAGAGCCGGGCGTTGGGGCGGTCCAGCCACATGAGGTCCTCGCCCTTCACGTTGAACACGATGGCCTTGGTGGAGGCGGCGTAGAGCCCGAGGGCGTCGGTGTGGAAGAGCGAGTAGAGGAGGAACAGGGCGTAGGTGGTCTTGGTGGCCACCCCCGAGACCCCGCTCACGTTCACGTGCGCGCCCCTGGTCCCGTCCAGGAAGTCGAGGTCCACGTAGACGGGCTCCCCGTCCCTGGTGAGCCCGGCCGGGAGGCGGCGCTCCATCCGGTCGAAGTACAGGGCCTCGTCCCGGTCCTTGCCCCGGGCCCGGTAGGCGGGGGTGCCGGGCATGGGAGGCACGAAGACCTCCGGCTCGAAGCGGGTGGCCACCACCTGGGCGGCCACGGCGGTGTCCACCGGGAGCACCCCCCGCTCCACGAGGAAGACGTCGGTGTCGAACTGGGCCCCCTCGTGGCGGGCCCGGACGTCCTGGACGATGCCGGCGATCCGGAGGGGCCCCCGGCCCGGGACCTCGGTGTCCACCACCACGGCGTCGTCCAGCTGGAGGTAGGCCCCCTGGTCCACCCCTACCCAGAAGGTGAGCGGGGTGGCGTCCTCGGTCCCGAGGACCATCCCCACCCGCTCGGAGACCGCCTCAGGGGCTTCCGCCGTCACCGCTCGCTCCCTCCTTCGTGCTGCAGCTCTCCTTCGGGCAGCCCTTCTCGCAGCCCTTCGTGCAGCCGGGCCGTGAGGGCCCGGCGGATGAGTCCCGGGTGTCCCAGCCGGTGGCGGAGCCAACCCTCGAGGGCCGCCACCGGGGCCAGGTTCTGGGGGAACCGGGGGTCCCCCCGCCGCCCGGCGAAGCCCGGCAGGAGGGCGGTCACTCGGTCGGCCACCTCCCGGGCCCGCCCCACCCCCAGGTCGGCCGCCACCTCGCAGCGGACCACGCCGGCCTGGGGGTGCCACTCGGGCCGGAGGGGGGCCACCCGCGCGTACCAGGCGTACCGGCTCAGGGTCTCGTCCGGCTCGACCAGCCCGAACAGGGGCGTGCGCTCCCCGGGGACCAGGGAGGGGACGAGGGCCTCGTGCTCGGGGAGGAGGTAGCCCCGCGACCACCGCTTGACCACCCCCACCACGGGGGCCTCGGTCCGCTCCCGCGACTCCCACCGTCCGTCGGCCAGGACCAGCCGGTCCTGGGACTCGGCCACCTCCAGGGCCACGGCCACCTCGGCCCCCTGCATCTCCTTCTGGAGGCGGTGGAGGGGGTGGTCGGGGTCCGAGCCCGGCTCGCTCACGGCCCGGTAGCTGAGCCGGGCCCCACCCACCTCGACGTCCACGGGGGCCGGGACCAGGCCCGACCCGAGCACCAGCACTCGGTCCACGGCGTGGGGCCCGAACCCGGCCCGGCCGTCCGACCGGACCGCCCCCACCGCGAACGACCCGAACAGCCCGTACGCCCGCCGGCCGTCCTGGGTCGCGACCACCCGGAGCTCCACCCGACGGACCCCGTCCACGAACCACACCTGGCCCGGAGCCCTGGGGGGCGGCCGGAGGGGCCGGGACCAGTCCTCGGTCTCGACGAACGGGTCGGCCCGGGCCGGTGGCTCCACCAGGGACGGCTCGAACCCCATCCCGTGGTCGGGCTGCCAGGGGTCCACCCGCAGCTCGAGCATGGCCCTAACGATACCTCCCGCCACCGACACGCCCGGGAGCGCCGGCCTGCCCCTGCGAAGCCCCACCCGTGGCCCTGCCCCACGGGAGGGTCGCAGCTCTCAGGGGTGGACGAGGGGCCGGAGTGAGGAGCGGCTGGACGAGAAGAGGTCCGCTTTCGGTTATCGCATGTACACCTCGCGGCCCCGGGAGACCGTGAGCACGGGCTTGAGCTCGCGGACCTCGGGGACGGCGAAGGGGTCGTCCTCGTAGGCCGCGAAGTCCGCGTGGGCCCCGGGGGTGAGCTCCCCCTTCTTGCCGTCCAAGTGGGCCAGTCGGGCGCTCCCGACGGTCATGAGGCGGATGGCGTCCTCCCGGGACAGCCGCTGGGCGGGGTCGTGGTGGGCCTCCAGGGCGTGCACGGCCAGGGCGGGGTCCAGGGGGGTGACGGGGGCGTCCGAGCCCACCCCCACCTCGATCCCCCGGGCGAGGAGGGTGAGGAACGGGTTCATCCGGGCGGCCCGGTCCCAGCCCAGCCGGCGGTCGTACAGCTCCCCCGGGTGGCCCCACAGGAGGTCGAAGGCGGGCTGGACGGAGATGGCCAGGCCCAGGAGGGCGGCCCGCTCCACCTGGTTGGCGCTGGGCATCTCGAAGTGCTCGATGCGGTGGCGGCGGGCCCGGAAGTGCCGCCGCTCCCGGGTGTCGAGGGCGCGGTACACCCGCTCCCACACCCGGAGGGCCTGCTCGATGGCGGCGTCCCCGATGGCGTGTACCCCCACCTGGAGCCCGGCCAGGTGGGCGTTGTGGAAGAATTCGGCCAGCTCGTCGTCCTCGTAGCGGAGGACGCCCGTGCCGCCCTCCGTGTAGGGCTCGGAGACCGCCGCGGTGCGGGCCCCGATGGACCCGTCCAGCGGGAGGTCGCCCCCGATGCCCCGCACCCCCAGGTCCATGACGTAGGGGATGTCGGTGTCCCCCACGTACACCACCACGTCCACGGGCAGGTTCTCCCGGTGGGAGAGGAGGGTCTCCACGTCCCGGCGTCCCCGCTGCGAGGGCAGGGCCATCTCGTGCACGCAGGTGACCCCGCGGGAGGCGGCCAGGGCGGCGGCCTGGAGCTGGAGCTCCCGGAGCTCGTGGTCGGTGAGGGAGTCGTTGAACCAGCGAAGGAGCTGGCTGTTGGCGTCGCGGCGGACCACCCCGGTGGGCCGGCCGTGGTCGTCCCGCTCCACCCCCTCCATCTCCAGGGCCCCCGAGGCCTTGAGGGCGGCCGTGTTGGCCAGGGAGACGTGGCCGTCGGCCCGCACCAGGACCACCGGCACGTCCCCCAGCTCGTCCAGCTCCCGGAGGGTGGGCAGGCGGGGGTCCTCCCAGCGGGTCTCGTCAAAGCCCTGGGCCAGGACCTTGCTCGGGCCCCGGGTGAGCTCCTCGGCCACCAGCCCGAGCATCTCCTCCCCCGACCGGGCCCGGTCGATGGGGATCCCCACCTCGGAGAGCCCGGTCCCGGTCAGGTGGACGTGGCTGTCGATGAAGCCCGGGACGATGGTCGTGCCCGGGAGGTCCACCACCCGGTCGGCCCTGGGCGGCTCCCCCCGCCCCACCCGCACCACGTGGCGGTCGTCCACGAGCAGCCACTCCCCCTCCGAGGGGTAGGCCAGGGTCACCACCCGTCGGGCACGGTAGAGGGTCAGCATGGCTTGGCCTGGAGTGTAGCCGCCTTCGACGAGCTGGAGCCGGCGAGCCCGAGGGGCCGGAGGCGGCGAGCCCACGAGCGCAAGGGGCGAGCCCCGCAGGGGGCGGGCGGCGAGCCCCACGGGGCGCGGGCGCTAGCCCTCCAGGAAGCTGAGGCGGACCCGGCGGCGGTTGTTCTCCCGGTTGGGGTCCACGATGACCACGCTCTGCCAGGTCCCCAGGACCACGGTGCCCCGCTCCACGGCCAGGGTGAGCGAGGGGCTCACGAATACGGGGAGCAGGTGGTCGCCGCCGTGTCCCACCGACCCGTGCCGGTGGCGGTAGCGGTCGTCCCTGGGGAACAGACCTCCCACGACCTCCTCCAGGTCCTCCTCGGACCCCGCCCCCGTCTCCATGAGGGCCAGGCCCGCCGTGGCGTGGGGGAGGAACACGTGGAGGAGGCCGTTCCCGCCGCTCCGGGCGAAGGCCCGGACCCGCTCGGTGATGTCCGTGACCAGCCGGCCCCTGGTGTCGACCTCGAACTCCTCGACCCTCACGCCCGCCATCTTGCCAGGTCGGCCGGGTCCGCTCGTCGAGGGCCGCCGGCGGGGACGCCCGCTGCCCCCGGGACCTGCGG